>JAMNXQ010000063.1 GCA_023653075.1 Algoriphagus sp. | reverse complement strand
GATTATCCGCAATCACACCAGTAGCTTAAAGTCTAGTTGAATTACTGCGGATAATCGTCGACAGACGACTGTCAACAGACCACAGCTCACCTAATTGAACTTCAAACCTTATCTTTCTTTGGTAACTGGTGACAAAGCGGATAATCAGAAAAAATAAAATGGAGGCTGTTGATTTAGTTTGTTTTAAATGCAAAAATTACCGCATGTTTAAAGGCGGTTGTTTAGCATTTCCTAAAGGAATACCTGATCAAATTACAAGTGGACAAAACAAACATTCCAGGCCAATAAAAGGCCAAAGAAATAAAATAGTATTTGAGCCAATTAAAGAAGCTGCTGATTGGGATTTGATCAATAGTTAAGTGACCAAGAATCTAATTGCAGATTCATTACTTTCTGATTTTTTTTAGAAAATGGGACACTTTAGGTTAAAACCCAAAATACAGAGGGCTATCGCTGATCGAAAATGAATTTAAATTGAATAGGGGGAGGCCTGTTTGCCTGATGTCGGTCGGATTTTTTGGCTTTTTTTTGCAGCCCTCACCTTGATTGAAATGGTTGACCTGACCTGCTAGTTGACCAATGACTACAGGTATCCCTGCTGCTGAGTATCTACTTGTTGGTTAGTCTTAGTAGGAGGTGTGCCTCTTAGTCCCTCAAAAAATTAATCTAGAAAGGATGAATTCTAATGCAAATGGAATGTGCTAAGGGGCGATTTTTGTGCAAATGGTGTGCAAATGAAAAAACGAATCTGAAAATACAAGCCCCCTAAAACGCGAAAAAGGCCTCAGAATTGCTTCCAAGTGCCTTTTTGATTGCTCCCCCTCCTGGGCTCGAACCAGGGACCCCATGATTAACAGTCATGTGCTCTAACCAGCTGAGCTAAGGAGGAATTTTTACCCCTACCGGGGATGGTTATGACGAACCCTTTCGGGAATCGTGTTGCAAATGTAGACTTAGGAGATATTTTTTCCAAATGCTCCGCACAAAAAAACTTTGCATTTATTTCCCTTTCCGAGGTTCTGCTTCGCAGTCAAGGACTTATTTGCTTCCAACCTCCAAAAACAAAATTATAAGGCTGGAGATATTTCCCTACCAAGCCCCAATCTTCCCATCCATCCAAGAAGCCCGAGCAGTCAAATAGGTCTTCAAGTTTTGGATAGCCTGATCGTGATTTACGCTCAAGCCCTGATCCCATCGTTTGTAGTTACGCGCCACAGCCCCGTTCTTGTTTAGCACCTGTACCGCATCGTCTACTACCAGCTGCATAGCACCTGAACTCAGTTCATTGCCCCGCAACGCTTGCCAGCGCAGCTTCACCGCCTGACGAAAAACAGGGTCCTCCAGCAATCGCGGCCACCAGAAAGGCACCATCCAAGGATCCTTTTCTACAAGTTTATTGTAATTGGCCACCCAATCGTTCATCGGAATCCTTCCCCCCTCGTCAAACCCAATGTTCATGTCCCAAATCGGGCCCATGGCCAACTTTCCATCTCGATCCTTCTGCAAAAAAGTACTGATCCGGTACGCATCCACATTTCGAGTCAACTCGGTCAAAATAAAGAAATCCACAAAGGTAGACAGCTCCATAAAGTTGGTATAGGTGCGTGTCGTGCCCGTGAAATTATCGGTAATCAAGGCCCTTTCAAACTGGTCCACATAACCCGCGATGTAAGTTTTTTGCGCAGCAGTAATCTCCTCTGCCTTGGGATACTCGTAGAGGAAGTAGGTTTCCAAGTACTGATCAGGATGGTAGGGTGCCTGATAGGCTGGGAAGGTGATCTCCTTTTTCAAGATGTCGTAGCGGCTACGGAAACTGTTGGCAGCCGTGTAGCGGGCATCGTCCTCCCAATTGTTCATAAAGTAGGAATTAGGCTTGCCACTGTGCTCTGGTCCGGCATCCGCCTTGTCAATCTTCAAAATATAGCCCCCAGTCAAGTTGGTCGAGGAAGCATTGAGGGACTTGAGGTCAATTCGCTTGCTGTCTCGCTTTAGCTTTTCACAGAAAAAATAAACGCCCTGGTACTCCCCATTCACCTCAATCTCTACAAACTGCCCCCTGCTGGCGTACTTCCCGATGCGACGGGATAGCTCATAGCCCAGGTAATTGTAAATCAAACTTTGGTCCATCAAGTACTTTTCCTTCAGGTTCACCACATGCCCGATCAGACGCCAGTCTTCCTCCACAGGCATTCCCAAAAAGGATACATCCACCCCAGCACCAGAAGCATCCACGGTCTCTACATTGTAGCCTTTTTTATCTGAGAGTCGAAAAGAGGTTTTACCTCGGAACTCCAAGGTGATGGTTTGGGTTTGCGCCAACTTCTTTTGTTTGTACAACTTCAGCGTCGCAGGTACAGCAGGCTCGTAGAGCACCTCTTTCCCCTGCGTATCGATGACTAGGTAGGGCAATTCACTTTGCTCCGTATCGACGGCAAAGACCTGCCCATCATCTCCCTTGGAAATAGGGACTACTTCTTGCTCTTGGCAAAAAACAAAGAGGAAAAAGGAAAGAACAAAAAGAAGGGAATAGCGGAAAAATGAAGTGGATTTGATGTTCACTGGTTCTAGTTAAGGGTGAATTGGGAATTTTACTTTATAAAACGGAAAAATGGGATTTGAATTGCTTTCAGCTAGTAGAATACGGCTAAAACTTAATCGTGCCGAGCACCCTCCAGCACCGAAAAGGCATGCAGCAAAGCAGGAAATACAGCATCCATCCCTTCTGCCGCTCCTGCAGGAGAACCTGGAAGCGCGAGTACGAGCGTCTTGCCAATCTGCCCCGCAAGGGAGCGCGAAAGCATGGCCGTAGCCAAACGCTGCTGTCCATAGGCCCGAATCGCCTCTTCTACACCCGGTATGCGTCGGTCCAATAAGGGTTCCAAGGCCTCTGGGGTCACATCTCGTGGAGACAAACCTGTACCTCCGGTCACGAGCAAGAGGTCTAGCCCCTGCGCAACAAAGTCCTTTGCCGCTTCTTGAATGGCCGTCACCACATCTGCCACGATGCGCTTCTCGGCTACAGTGATGCCCAGTTGAACCAACTTCTCCCGGATCACTTCTCCAGAGCGGTCTTGCCCCTGACCAGAAGCGAGCGTATCGGAGCAGACGAGAATGCCTGCTCGTCTCGCTTGGCCCAAAGTAGCGTTGCGATCGGATTTGCCTCCTTTTTTCTCGAGCAACTTGATCTGCTCAATGCTTACCCCTTTATCAATGGGCTTGAGCATGTCATACATTGTCAGGGCCACCACAGAGGCCGCATGCATGGCCTCTACCTCTACCCCTGTCTTGTAGATGGTGTGGATCTCTACCTGAATCTGTATTTCTAGTTCCCCCAGTTCGTAGCGAACGGCCGTGAATTCAATCGGCAAGGGATGGCAATCCGGGATCATGTCTGCCGTACGCTTAGCCGCAAAAAGTCCTGCTACCCGGGCACATTCCAGCACTTCCCCCTTGGGTACGGTGCGGTTTCGAATGGCCAAAACCGTTTCTGGCTTGCTGACGCGCACGATGGCCTGAGCGATGGCTTTACGAAGGGTAGTCGATTTGTGGGTAATGGGCACCATGGGAGTCTGAATTGAAAAAGAAAGTTAGGAATCTTCTCCCATATCTTTTAGAAAAGGAACAACAAGTCTGGTAAGCGCCGCTACCAAAATTAGTCTTGACGGGATTTTTTGCGCTCCTCCAGCAACTTTTTGGTAACTTCTATATTGGAACCAAAGGCTGGGTTTTTCTCCAATCGATCCAAATAAGCGTCCAAGTAGCCTTGGGAGATTTCTGCGCTGTCCCCATATTGTTTGCGCAGGGCTTCCAACTTGCGATGAAGCTCCGCTACCACAGGGGCATAACTAGGGTCATCGTAGACATTGCGCAGCTCTTGGGGATCTTTGATGCGGTCGATCAGTTCCCACTCATCCACGTCGTAATAGTAATGCACCAGTTTGTACTGCTCGGTCACGATGGCATAATGCCGTTTCACCATGTGTACCGCCGGGTACTCGTAGTAGTGGTAGTAAACCGCATCTCGGTTCCACACTTCGGGATGGCCAGTAAGTAAGGGAAGTAACGACTCCCCTTGCATGTCTGCGGGTGCAGGGATACCTGCCGCCTCTAAGAAAGTTTGTGCATAATCTAGGTTTTGCACCATCGTCGTAGAGGTACTTTTAGGAGCTATTTTTCCTGGCCAAGCCACCAAAAGTGGGGTCTTGAAACTTTCGTCGTATACAAAGCGCTTGTCATACCAGCCATGCTCACCCAGGTAAAATCCCTGATCCGAAGTGTAGACGATAAGTGTATTGTCCATCAAGTTGTTGGCTTCTAGGTAATCCAACACGCGCCCCACATTCTCATCTACCGCACGGATGGTGCCTAGGTAGTCCTGCATGTAGCGTTGGTAGCGCCATTTCATCTTTTCCTTGTCATCCATGCTTGGGAAGGATGCTCTAAAGGAAGCATTGACCAGATCGTAGGAGCGAGTCCAGTTGGCCAGCTGCATTGGAGTCAATCTCCCCACCTCACGGGAAAAGGCTAGCGTGTCCCAATTGGATGTTCCGGGGATACCCAATTCTCGCATGACGGCTGGGTAAATCTTGGAATCTCCCGACCAGTTCATGTGCTTGAGCAGGTTCATCTCCGCTTCCTTGGCCGCACGCCCCCGGCCCGAATAGTCATCAAAGAGTGTGGCCGGCTCTGGGAAGGTACGCTGGGTAAACTCTTCCAAGTGCCGCTCGGCAGGAAGCCATTCCCGATGGGGAGCTTTGTGTAGGTAAAAAAGGAGGAAAGGATCGCTTGGGTTTCGCTCCTCCTTGAGCCAGTCCAAGGTCATGTCGGTGATGATGTCGGTGACATAGCCTTCTACGCGGATGGTACCCTCGTTTTTGGTGATAAAGTCAGGGTTGTAATAGGATCCTTGGCCGGGCAGGATTTTGTATTGGTCAAAGCCTTTGGGGGCATTGCCGAAGTGGAGCTTGCCAAACATGGCCGTCTGATAGCCGGCCTGCTGAAAGAGTTGGGGAAAGGTGACGTTGGTGGTATCGAAGGGGAAGTCGTTGTCGATTTTACCGTTGAGGTGGGAGTGCTTGCCGGTGAGGATGGTGGCACGGCTTGGCGCGCAAATGGAGTTGGTCACCGTGGCATTGGTAAAGAGCATGCCCATCTTTGCGATGCGGTCAATGTTTGGGGTCTCGATGAGACGATTGCTGTAGGCCGAAATGGCTTGGTAGGCATGGTCATCGGACATGATAAAGACGATGTTGGGCCTCTTGGTGGTGGGGGCTTGGCTTGACTGCGCCCAAGCCGAACTGCTGAGGATGAAAAGTGTGAGGGTGAGGAAGGATAAAATTTTCATAGGTGCCTAAAGTCTTGAATCGAAGCTTCCGAAGGATTGTGGACCTCTTTGGAACACCCTCAACCTACAGAAAAAACGTAAAAAATCCGAAAGTATAAAAATTTACGTCCCCCGCGACTGACTAAAAAAAGTTTACGCAGATCTTAAAAGAAAAAAAACGCTGATTTATCCTTGGGCAAAAACAAAAAATCTGCGTGTTTTTTCTCCTTGATCAGCGTGAAATAAGTTTGCGTCTGCCGCTGAGGGAGATTTATTTTTTTTTTAAAAAGTCCGCCGCGGCGGACAATAAGGAAAAATTACGCTGATAAATCCTTGGGGAAACAAAAAATCTGCGGGCCTTTTCTCCTGAATCAGCGTGAAAAAAAAAAAAATAACGCAGATCAAAAAGGAAAAATAACGCTGATAAACCCTTTGGGGGAAAAAAATCTGCGGGTCTTTTCTCCTGAATCAGCATGAAATAAGTTTGCGTCTGCCGCTGAGGGAGAT
>JAMNXQ010000026.1 GCA_023653075.1 Algoriphagus sp. | reverse complement strand
TCTGCTGGTGGTGCTGCCGTCGCAAATGGCCTTACAGCCGCTGCACTTGCCGACGATGCATTCACCAACACCACCATCGCCCCAGTTGATGTTATTTACACCGTAGTCCCTGTAACCGCCGCCGGTTGCCTTGGAAATTCATTCACAGTTACTGTCACCGTCAAGCCACCAATCGTAATCAATGGCGAGCCCCATGATTACAATGGATTTGGCATTTCTTGCTTCGGTGCAAACGATGGCTACATCGAGCTTAATCCAACAGGTGGAAAATTACCTGGCGATCCTGCAGGCTATTCCTACGCTTGGACTGGCCCGAACGGATTTACCTCCACAGCCCAAAACATCATCTATGACTTGGTACCGGGTACCTATACCGTCACTGTGGGAGAAGGGTCTGGAATTTGTACCCAAACCAAAACCTTCGAGGTGACCGAACCTCAGCCTGTCGTCATTACCGAAACCATTTCCAACTACAATGGCTTTGAAATCTCTTGTTTTGGAGCTTCAGATGGCAATATCAACCTTTTGGTTACCGGAGGCACAAGTACTTATACCTACCTCTGGACTGCCTCCAATGGCGGCCTGATCCCAACAGGCATGCAAACAGCTGCGAACTTGACAGGGGTTCGTGCCGGCACCTACAGTGTGAAGGTACTTGACTCCAACGGTTGCGAAAAAATTGAAACCTACGTCCTAAGACAGCCTGCCGCTATTGGAATAAGTGAGGTAGTCCCCAACAGAAGAAATGTACTCTGCTACGGAGAGGCTACAGGAAATATTACAGTAGTCGGTTCTGGAGGTGTAAAAGAATACACCTACTCGGTTACGGGAACAGACTACAGTGGAGCAGCAGTAGCACTTACCTCTGGACCGACCAACCTCAATCTATATTCCTTCTCTACGCTAAAAGCTGGACAATACACCCTCACAATTACAGACTTGAATGGCTGTCAAAAAAGTTTGCTCCCAATTACCATTACCCAGCCTTTAGCCCCATTACAAGTCACCAATTCTGTTTTATCCAATTTCAATGGATTCAATGTGGCTTGCTTCGGAGATACAAACGGATCCATCACCCACCAAGTGAGTGGAGGTACGGCTCCTTATCGCTATTTATGGACTGGACCTAACGGATTTTCTTCCACCAGCCTCAACTTGACCAACCTTGCCGCTGGAACCTACCAGTTGACCATTACGGATGCGGTCAACTGTACCTTGGTGAAGCCATATGAAATCGTCAGCCCTGAGCCTATAGAAGTAGACGCCGTCAAGCAAAATGTACTCTGCGGAGGCGAATTGAGTGGCAACATTTTTATCCGCAATGTGACGGGAGGAACTGGCACCTATGAATTCCTTTGGTTAAAGGATGGAGTTGGGGAAATTAAGCGCTCTCGAGTGCCAGAAGACTTAAGAGGCATAGGCCCAGGTCGATATATTCTTCTGGTAACAGATCAGAATTTCTGCGAATACATAGAGGTATTTGATGTAACTGAACCAGTGGCCCTGGTCACTACTGTGGCGAAAAAGGAAAACAACTTGTGTTTTGGTGATTCCAAGGGCAGTATTCAAATCAATGTAACTGGTGGTACAGGACCTTATCGCTATGCGTGGACAGGTCCAGGAAGCTATACCTCTACCAACAAAGATCTGACTGGCTTACTCTCAGGCGCCTATACGGTGGTGGTCACAGATGCTCTTTTGTGTACTAGCACCTTATCTGTAACCATTACCCAGCCTACGGAAATCTTGATCAATCCAACGCTGACAATGGTCAGTTGTCCCGATGGAAAAGATGGGGCAATTTCCATGACGGTTAGCGGAGGAATTCCTCCTTATGTGTATGCTTGGGTAGGTCCCAATGGGTTCAGATCTGCTACCCGAGACCTTTCTGCCCTGTCCGCTGGAACTTATGAATTACTCGTAACCGATGGCATTGGCTGTAAAATCACGCGTACCTACGAGATTACAGATCCGGAACCTATTGTCCTTACACCGACCATCACTAATTTCAATGGATTTGAAATCAGCTGTAAAGGAGGAAGTGATGGAGAGATTGATTTGAACATTACTGGCGGAAATGGGGGCTACAAAATTTTCTGGGAAGGTCCTAATGGATTCCGCTCCAACCTCCCCAAACTAGTAGGTCTGATTGCTGGCACCTATGATGTTACCGTAGTGGATAGCAAAAACTGTATTTCCAAAGCCACCTACACCCTCGATGCCCCAGAGCAACTCTTGATTACCAGAGATGACGTTCAAATTACCGATGTCTCCTGCTTTGATGGCCGAGATGGAACCTTGAAAGTGACGATTAAAAAGGCCTCTGTGGGTCCATACCGTTATGAATTGAGTGGATCTAGCGTCACTGGATTCCCTGTTTCAGAATCGATCCTTTCCAACAATTTGAGCTACCAATTTACGGGTCTCCGAGCAGGAAGCTATACGCTACGCGTTTCGGATGCAAACGGCTGTGCCTTGAGTGAACTCAGTGGACTCGTGGTAACTCAACCTAGTGCTGCTTTAAGTTTTACCATTCAAAAAACAGATGTGGCTTGTTACCGAGCAAACAATGGCACAATCCGGGTAACTCCAGCCGGAGGAACTGCTCCCTACACCATCCGTTGGAATAACTTATCTACCTCCTTTACGCTTCAGAATCTCTCTCCGGGAACTTACACCGCTACAATAACGGATGCAAAAGGTTGTACCGTGGGCATCAGCAGCACAGTAGCTGAAGCTCCTGTCTATGACTTAGAGGAAGTAGTCAAGAATATCTCCTGCTTTGGCAAAAAGGACGGCTCAATCCAGCTCAATATCATTGGCGGAAAAGCTCCTATTAAAATTCAATGGGCACACGGTCCGCAAGAACCTACGCTCAACAACTTAGAAAAAGGAGTGTACAGTGTGGTCATTACCGATGCAGGTGGATGTAAAATTGAACGGCAGTTCGTCATCAATGAACCTCAGGCGCTAGACCTCTCCTCCACTGTAACCGATGCGCTGGACTGTGATGATCCAAACACAGGTTCAATTTCGGTGACGCCATTTGGAGGCACTCCTCCCTATACCTATACCTGGAGTAATGGAGCAAAGAGCCAAAACCTAACTGGAATCGCTCCTGGTTCTTACAGCTTGGAATTGGTTGATGCAATGGGTTGTCGAATACTACGTCAATTTACAGTAATCCGCCCTAAGGCACTCGAGGTAGCGGTAACTAAGACCTCTGAACGAATTTGTAATCCGAGAGGTATCAAATCCAACTTCAAAGTTGCCGTAACAGGGGGTATCGCTCCCTACACGGTTACTTGGAATAGGGGAACGCAAACTAACGGGGGCTTGACCATGGATACCCAAGAATTGGGTGTGTTTATTGTGACCGTCACTGATGCCCGCGGCTGTATTCAAACCAAGCGAATGGAGGTCATCGAAACAGATCCCTTGATCCCTGAATTTGATTATACCTCTGCATCCTTTGACTTCTCCTATGAAAATCTGGTCAACTTCGAGGTACAGTTTAACAATGCTAGTATTGGTAAGTACAAGGAGGTTTCTTGGGATTTCGGAGATGGATCAACAAGCCTAGAATGGGAGCCCAAACATACCTATGCAAAGGCAGGCACCTATACTATTGAATTAAAGTTGAGAGATTTGGAAGGATGCGTGGTAAGTATCACCAAAGAAATCATCATTACAGACCATTACATCGAATTCCCGAATATCTTCACCCCGAATGATGACAGTGTAAATGATCATTTCTACCCCAAATTCATCTACATCAAAGACATTCATGTGCTCATTATGAATAAGTGGGGTGAATTAGTATTTGAATCCAAGGACATGGAATCCAAAGGCTGGGATGGAAAATACAATGGAGATCAGGCGCTCATCGGCAATTATGTATGTAAGGTCCGCTACACCACATTGGATGGCCGTGTAATTGATCGCTCATCGGTATTTTATTTAGGCAGGTAAACTATGAAAAAGGTACTTATTCTACTTCTGAGCATATTGCTTGCGCCTGAATTAAAGTCACAAGACTTTCACTTCTCCCAGTTCTATGCAGGACCACTTAACCTAAACCCTGCACTAACTGGATCGAGTGAACTCACACGAATGGGGATAAATTACCGAAAACAATGGCCTGGTCTCGATTTTGATTTCAATGGATACTCTGCCTTTATTGATCATTACAGCTTTGACCTCCAAAGTGGCATAGGACTCGTCGCCAATTCCTACAATGAACAAAACATGAGTTTGAATACTACTGAACTCGGACTATTGTATGCCTACAGTTTGAAAGTATCCGACTTCGCCAGTCTTCGCATGGGAACTCAAATCACCTATGCCAGGCGGAGTGGTAATTTGGAAAACCTGATTTATGGAGATCAAATTGATGTATTCAATCGAAGCATCAATCCCAACTCCATTGATATGTTGGAGCAAATGGACCCCTTTGGTTACTTAGATTTAGGCGTTGGAGTGATGTATGCTAACCCAGATTTTTGGATTGGCATCAGCGGCTACCATTTGAACAATCCAAAAATGCTCAATTCCACCTACAGTGATTTTGAATTCCTACCTATCAAATACGGAATTCAAGCAGGCTGGGAAAAAGAATTAGGCTCTGCAGGCTATTGGAGCAACGACCGAGATCGGTATTTCTCCATCATGGGCAACTTCAAAAAGCAAGGTGTTTTTTCACAGATGGATCTCAGTGCCCAGACCAAATACGACTCCTTTATTTTCGGATTGGGCTTTCGTGGTCTGATGAGCAAAAACGAATTGAAAAATTACGAATCACTCATAGGGATTTTTGGGGTTCCCCTTCAAAATGGAGTGATTTTAGGTTATTCCTACGATTGGATGATTTCACAAGTAGGTGCCAATACCAAGGGATCTCATGAATTTTCCCTCCGCTACCAATTTTTAGCCGGCAACCAAAAACGAAGAGGTCAGCGGGATCGGATTTTGAAATGCTTTGATTACAAATTCTAAGGGAAAGTTTCTTTACATGCGAGACTATTGTACGAAGTACCAAGTACAATGTACTAAGTACCTTGCTTAGGAACATTTGTGTACTAATCCATAATTTGTACTTTTTTTTTCTGCAGAATTAGTCCTTCTGCTAATACATACTTTGTACTTGGTACCTAGTACGCTTCTCCATTCTTCAATCAGAGTTCAGAATTCGACATTAACTACAGTCCCGTATTTCGCCTGCCCGCCGCGGTGGGTACTTAGTATTTGGTACTTTGTACTTGGTACTTTGTACTATTTCCCCAACTTCCAATCCACCCAGGCATCGATCTGCTTGACAGACTGCGGACGTAACAGCAGCTTTCCAGAGGAATCAATTAAGTAAAAAGAGGGGGAACCTGCCACATAGTAATCCGATACAGCCTGTGTATCCCATTTCTTGTAATCCGAAAAGGCGATAAAAGGCATTCCCTCCGAATAAGCTTGGAAGGCGGTTGGATCCGTATCCAAGGAAACGAAAATCGCCTCCATCCCAAGACCATTCCATTTTTCATACAAAGGGATTAACTCCCCCATTGCTTCTGAACAAGCGGGACACCAACTGGCACCAAAAATCACCAAACGGTAAGGGGCCGTGACCTCAGATAATCGGGAAGGAAAGGGAATGCGCTTGCCTTGAAGCAAGATGTCCCCCGTAAATTGAATTTCAGGAACTGTTGTTCCCACCTTCATCGCACGATAGCCCTCTAACTGTCTCGCTAACCTCGGCTGCAGGGCAACTTTATTTTGCTCGAGTACGGTAAGGGCCAAGTATTCCGCTGCATTGGTCAGGCTACGTCGTTCGAGAAGTTCGATCAAATAGGCGGTCACCTCGTTGTAGAGGGGAGCATTCTTTCCCACACTCAATAAAATGGCATCTATCGATACCTCCATTTTCTCATAGTTCTCGTCAAGAGTCCCACCTGAGTTTTCAAGAAGCCAAAACTGGCTATCAAAGACATCTCGAAAAAGCCCACTCTTCTGGAAACGCGGATCGGCATAATCCATAGTCCGAAAAGCAGCAATGGTTTGTGGAAGCTCTGCCGTTCGGTACTGGGCAACGGCTCCTACGGAACTCACCAGTTTTCGGATGGGCAAAAACCAACGGGCAAAACTCTCGGAAGGAAGCGTAGCGATAAATTGTCCATCCTCCTGCTGAAGCCGTATGACCTCCACTCCGATGGCTTGATTGGGCACCTGCTGGGTTGCAAAAAGTGGGTCAACTTGATAGAGATTTTGCAGATATGCCCAAGCGCTTAAGGCTTGTTCCCGCTTTCCCTGCTCTTGGGTATATTGTTCAAACCAGCGATTCTCCTGCCCTTCCAAAATTCGGATGCTGCTCGCCTCGCTAAGGACTTGCCCTTCCAAGCGAACACTAGTTTTTTCCAAAATCACCACAAAAGGCTTTTGGTCTTCCCCAGAAAGAAAAGCGATTCCATAATCTTGGGGAGAATAGGAAAGTGAGAATTGCCCCTTTTCATCCGCTTTTACGGTCCCTATGGAGTAAGTGTCAAATCCCTTTGTGCCTTCCAGGCTAAGGGTTTGGTTGGCAAGGGAAGGAAAGGTCCCAGATATAGTTTGAGCAATGGATTGAAAGCATCCAAAAATTAAAATATACCCTAGAATTACGCTTCTTTTCATAATGTCGAATTACATAAACTTGTAATAAGTCCCAAATTAGAGCAGATTAGAAAATAAAACTAACGAAAATCCCAATTCTAGAATTTAATACAGCGAACAGCATACCCTCGCGCACGATTGTAGTTATTTTCAAAAGCATTGCCGCTAAAATACGCCAAAGCTCGAGCATCGCTTGGAGCATCCGAGCCCGCCACATCCTGCCCCCAAATAAACCCATAGAGCGAACCTTGGGCAATGGCCAAAACCTCTCCAGTTTGTTCTCGATAGCCAGATAATGGTAGTTTAAGAACAGAATTAAAAGCCCCAGTACTAGTACTCCCTCCAATTGAAACCCAACTTCTCCTTTCGTCTCTTAACTCATCTTCCGTAGGAATTCTAAAACCTGTAGGGCAAGGATTATTGACCCCTCCTGAAGACCGATTTATTCCCCACATGGCATTATTTTGAGGGTTTCGCCAATCGTCGGTAGCACTTGTTGCTGGTACCACAATAAAATCATCATGAGGAGGTCTATCTATGGAACTTAACGTAGATCTTGTTCCAGAATTTCGGCATTGGTGCCCATCTGCCCACCGTCCCCACTGGTACAAATCACCATATGCCAGTTCATCGGTAGGAGAGGTTGCAACACGTTCTGCTCCTAGGTTTCGATCCATCCAGATTCGCCCAGTGAGACTCGTTACCTCCACCACGGCAGTTCGAAACCTAGGATTACATGTTCCAGGAGGATAGAAAGCACTTGATTTGATCTGCCCCCCAAAAAGTTGGGCTTGAAGCTGTCCAACACAATAAATGTTTACGAGCAGCACAATAAATACGATCTTTTTCATCCCAGTTTAGTTTTCGGTAGCCATACTTACATAGACCACAGACCCTACGGCGATAAAGGAATAAATATGCGCTTTTCCTACCGTCAAGGAAGTGGTCCCCATGTATTTGACGGTAGCAAATCCAGTTGCAGTAAAGGTAGGCGCTCCAGAGTTGGTCGTACTGGTAAGCACTAGGGTATAGGCACCTCCATCCTTTAGATTCGAGAGCGTGTAGGAAGGTGAAGCCCCCCCACCACTAGTGTAGGCTAAGTTACTCTGTCCAAAATCAATGGTCAAACTCGTTCCTGCATTGAGAGCTGCAGTATTGGTCGCTGCTTTTTGAAATTGCTTAGCACCGTCTAAAGTTTGATTAGTCGTCAAATCAACAAAGTTTTTTGTAGTGGAACCCGTTCCACCATTCGCGATAGCCAAGGTGGTTCCATTCCAAGTTCCTGTCGTAATCGTTCCAACCGTGGTGATATCTGTTCCTACCAACTTGCTAGAAGTAATACTTCCAGCTAACATGGTATTTGTTACTTTACTTGCTCCAATGGTCGTGAACAAGCCTGATGAGGTCACGTCTCCTGAAAGCGCCCCAGGAGTTTGTAATGCGCCACCACTTACTGTCACTATCCCTGTTCCGGCTGGTGCTGGACCTGCCGGGCCGGTAGCACCTGTTGGACCTTGTGCTCCTGTAGCTCCATTCGTGCCGTTTGTTCCTGCAGTACCTTGTGGGCCTTGTGGTCCTTGCACACCAGTTGCCCCAGTCAAGCCTGTAGGTCCCACCGAACCCTGAGGACCAGTGGCTCCAGTCAAACCAGTTGGACCTTGTGCACCAGTTGCTCCGGTTAAGCCAGTTGCCCCAGTCAAACCTGTAGGACCTGCTGGACCCTGTGGTCCAATGGGTCCAGCTGGACCGGTAGCGCCTGCTGCTCCGTTACTGCCTGATGCCCCTGCTGGACCTTGCGGCCCTGTTGCGCCAGTAGCACCTTGGGGGCCCGTGAGCGATGCGATAAAAGCTGCCTCAGTCCCTGTATTTCCTAAGTTGAGCCAGACCTGATAAGCGGATAGCCCATTGGTGCCATTCGTACCATTGGTGCCGCTTGGACCCTGAGCCCCTGTATCGCCCGTGGCACCAGTTGCTCCTGCTGGTCCTTGTGGACCCTGAGGCCCTGTAGCTCCAGCAATACCCTGGGGACCTGTAGCACCTTGAATACCAGGAGTACCTGCAGGACCAGTTGGGCCTGTTAGTCCGGTGGGGCCACTAGGACCTTGCGCACCCGCTGCCCCTGTCGCTCCAGCTGGACCAGTAAGCGAGGCAATAAAAACCGACTCCGAACCTGTATTTCCTAAATTCAACCAAGCTTGATAGGCAGAAAGCCCATTGGCTCCATTGGTGCCGTTAGACCCAGTAGGCCCTGTCAATCCAATAGGTCCTTGGGCTCCAGTAGCCCCGGTAATACCTTGCACACCTTGTGGACCCGCCGGACCTACGGAACCTTGAGCACCAGTAGCACCCGTAAGCCCCTGAGTTCCTTGAGGACCTTGAGGACCGGCTGGACCACTGGGACCGGTAAGTCCTATGGGTCCAACTGGACCTGTGGCTCCAGCCACACCAGCAGGACCCTGGGGACCTGGAGATCCCTGAGAGGCCAATAATGCCCAGTTAGTCGGATCATTTAGGGGGTTAGAATTCGAATTACTTACTGGGTTTATACAAAACCAAGAAGCGCCATTAAAACCGACTGCATCGTCAATGGCATAGGTACCTGATGCAGACCAAGCTCCCCTCCATCTCAATCCTGCTGGACCAACTGGTCCAGCAACACCCTGCGGTCCTAGCGAACCAGTAGGCCCTGCAGGCCCTTGCGGTCCAGTAAGCGAGGCAAGCCATTGCGATTCCGTTCCCACAAAACCTGTGCTTACCGCAACTTGATAGGCACTTGGACCATTTTGCCCATTTTGACCGCTGGCACCAGTGGACCCTGCAGGACCCTGAGGTCCCGTAGCACCTGCTGTTCCAGCAGGACCTTGAGGGCCTGTTGCCCCATCTGTACCTCGAGCACCTTGTGGGCCTGTAGCCCCAGCTGCACCAGCTGCACCGCGTAGTGCAGCTATGAAATCTGCTTCAGTCCCTGTATTTCCTAAATTCAACCATTGCTGATAAGCACTTACACCATTGGTTCCATTCGTACCATTCGTGCCATTAAGTCCTGCAGGACCTTGAATCCCTTGAGGGCCTGGTGCTCCTGCTACACCTTGAAGTGAGGCTAGCCACTGTGCCTCTGTACCAACAAAACCAGCTGCTACTGCCACTTGATAGGCATTTGAACCCGTATTTCCCGTTGGACCGATGGGACCAGCAACTCCTGTAAGACCGGTAGGCCCTTGCGGACCGGTAGCTCCTGCAGGCCCAGTAAGGCCGATCGGGCCTTGAACTCCAGTAGGGCCTGGAGCCCCCTGAGGACCTGCTGGTCCAGCTGGTCCTGGAGTACCTGAGTTGGCTGCATAGAGTGCAAAGGGAACCGCTGTAAATTGCTGGCTACTGATTAAAACGAAGGTGGAGCATCCTGCTGTTTTGTCAAAAGACACTTCTAAAAATTTAGCTTGTGCATTCCATACGATCTGAGAAAATGAATTCGCCGTTCCACCCGTACGTCTACCTGTGCCAATGATCACATTCACCATCCCATACAAGTCAGTTCGGGTAGTGATCACTTCTTCGTACTCACTCACTCCTGATATATTTTTGAAAACAAACTTCAAGCACAGGTCTTTATCTCCCAGTGGAGCCGCTCGATTATCCTCTCCTGGCAATACCTGACTGTCCATGATCACCGCCTGGTAAGTAATCCCCGGCACTTGGGCTAATGCAGGCACTGCTAGCACCCACATCCAAAAAATAAAAACTAACTTTTTCATATTAATTCAATTGAACGTACAAACCGAATAAAAACCCATGGGAAAGGAAGCGCACTTGCTCCTCCTGGGGCCCCCCTAATCGGGAGCTTTTTGAATAGCTATAAGTAAGATTCAAAAAAGCACGCTGAAATACGGGATAGGAAGCAGAAGCCCCTACGCCCGTTTTCGCAAACAATCCCTGAAAATCATCTTTCCCCTTCAGAGGAAAACGAGAACTATTGATCACCTGGGTACCTGAAATCATTCCGGATAGACCCAGATGCCCTCGAACCCCGAGTTCCACTTCACCGATATGCGCCAAAAATGAAAGGGTATTCGTAACTCCGCCGTAGGTCGTTTCCCAACTGTAATTGTTGTTTTGATCCCCACCAAAGGAATTAAAGGAATCCAGGTTGAGGGACACTTCGTTTTTAAACCAATTCGGAGAATAAGAGCGTTCTTTAACTGGCTCACCTTTCTTTGCAATTTTCGGAACAAAGGGAAAACCCATACCCATTTCGATGGAATTACCCATTCCTGGCGTGAAATTGAGAAGCTTGACCCCATCCGCAGATCGAAAATCATAGGTAGTAGAGTTGATTCCAGTTTTGATAAAAATCTCTTGTGCTACTAGGGTTAGGCTCAGTCCGGAGAGAAGAAGGCAGGTTAAAAAAAAGGTTCTCATGGTTTTTTGATTATGCGGAGTTGAATAAACTTATTTCCTGATCTCAAATGTGCTACATACACGCCTGTTGCTAGATAAGGCAGATTCAGTTGAATTTCCTTGTTTTTCGGCTGATGCGTTGCTTCATAAACCAATTTTCCCAAGGCATCATAGATTCGAGTTTGCGTAGCCTCTTGATGCTCGATAGTAAATCGAAAGGTGATGCGATTGGAAAAGGAATTGGGAAAGGCAATGACCTCAAAGTGAGGTTCGATTTCTGTAGAAAGCGCACGGATCCCTCGTAAAAACCCTTGACTAACACGAACTGAGCTCGTAGCAAAAACCCCTGCTACACTACTTTGCCCAATACTTTGTTGAACTGCAAGCCCTTGGATGGTATGTGCTTTGGTACCCATAGCCACCCAGCTTTGATTACGTAAAGATTGTCCCTGAATTGGATGGGCGAAAAAAAGAGCCACTAGACCAAAAATAAGACTGGAGATTTTTAGAAGAAATGACATGACCAGCACGAAGTGTAATTCTAAACAAGAAACAGATAAAATATGACTTATCGATAGGGGCGAATTGTGAAAATCTTGTTTTTCACATAAAAAATAATTTTAATCAAATAATATTTTTTTGGAAATGATTAAAATTATATAAATTATATTTTTAATATAATTATTTTTTTCAGAAAACGAATGAAAAATCAGGGGTTATGAATCATCATTAGCCTAGTCGGCTAAAACGCCTTTACACTAAAAAAAGTGAAGGCAAAAATTAACGTTCTTTTTCAATCAAAAAATAAGTGGCTCATAAATAAAAAAAGGAAAGTAGAAGTTCTACACAGCAGTTCCACTACTTCCCCAATGAATCGTTTGAAACTCACTTCAGCGGAACTGACTTCTTGAAGTACATTCTAGAAATAAAGATTCCACTATCGTCATCTTTGCCTGCAAAGCTTTCCACAGCACTGGTGACATATATTAAGGAATATCCTTCGGACTCCAATTCCATAATGCGTGCTGCAATCATTGCATCATTGGACGCAATGTTCTGGAAATTGATACCAGCAGCACTGAAAAAGTTGAGCAGCTTAGCCTCATCAAATTTATCCACCTTCAATTCTTTCCGACTTACTGACCTTTGTGAGGAAGTTTTGCCATCCACACGGCTAGTTCTAAAATCTTCCGTATTCACATCTGTCATGTTTTCGATCATTCGGGATCTACCCAACCCCATGGGAACAATGGATTCCACAACAGTGACAATTCTCCATTCATTGAAATTTTGAGTGGTCATTTCCTGCGCTTGAACAGCAAAACAGCTAGTTACTAAGAGGAAAATTAAGGCAATTCGCTTTTTCATAAGTTAAATTAAGGGGATTAGGTGAATTAACTGAATTACGTATTTTGGTTAAAGATAGTTGTTGCTACAAAAAAACAAAAACTAGGAAGAGACTAGTCTACCCAACCCTAGACTCCTTCAAACAAGTTTAAAAAATCAATCGAACAATAAATTGGAGCCCACGACTATTTTCATAAGCGTTTAAATAGCAGGTTCCATTTGTTCTCATCCAAGTACAAACGACAAGTATCCTTTACAAGTGCTGCATCAATCTTAAAATTTTCTTGCGTTCCCAAAATGGTTCGTTGATAGGTCAATGACCAATTCTTCGCGTCCAGCTCTTTGATCCCCACCCTTTTGAGGGCATATCCAAAATCCTGATCCGCTAAAGAAGCTGCCAATTTCTTTTCCCCAAGCTGTTGCTTCATTGGCCCATAAAAGAATTTTGCCATCTGGGCGTATTCCTGCTTTTGATGCAGCACTTGCAAATACCGCAGCACATCCATGTTGTAAAAGCACAAAGGGTTTTTGAATAAGCAAAAATTGGGCTGTTCAGGAAGGTGAATATCCTTTCCATTTCCCATAGGAGTTAAAAGTAAAAATAGAGAAACCAAGATGGGAAGTGAAATTTTAACCATAGCGGGAGAAAGTTGAATCGCTCCTAAAAATACCAATTTATCTGGAAATGAGCCTGCAGAATTCGACGAACTGTCCCTTAACCTGTTTTCCAAAATGAAAAAATCCTAATACGCATGGTAAATTGGGTTCTGAGTAGCATGTCCGAACGAACTTGTGAACCCGACATCGTCCCCACAGAAAAAAAGAAATGCAGGATTTTTATTAGGAGTTCCTTGTAAAAAAATTTGCATAGAGTTACCACAGGTGATTTTTAGTCTTAAATTACTTCTGTAAATCTGAAAGCTTCAAAATTCCATTTATATTCAACCCAAGGATTTAAACTAGTTGTAATGGCATACCTAAATACAAAAGCTCAAAAAGAAACTACCTACGATGCTATCGTCATAGGCTCGGGTATCAGCGGTGGTTGGGCCGCAAAGGAACTTTGTGAAAAAGGACTAAAAACCTTGGTCTTGGAACGGGGAAGAATAGTGGAACATGTGGTAGACTACCCGACCATGAACTTAGATCCTTGGGACATGGAATTGAGAGGCGGACTTACCCCTGAGCAAAAGAAGAAACATTACAAAAACGGTCGTTCTGGATGGGTTGGTTTGGAGACGGAGCATTTCTGGGCAGACGATGAAGCGAATCCATATACAGAAGTAAAACCTTTCCTTTGGCTTAGAGGGCATCAAATGGGAGGCAAATCATTGCTATGGGGAAAGCAAACCTATAGATGGAGTGATTTGGATTTTGAAGCAAATGCCAAAGACGGTCATGGTGTGGACTGGCCGATCCGGTACAAGGATTTAGCGCCTTGGTACACCTATGTAGAAAAATTTGCCGGGATTAGTGGAGAGGCCCTTGGTTTACCACAATTACCGGATAGCCATTTTCTTCCTCCCATGGAATTGAATTGTGTGGAAAAGCACGTTAAAGAGCGAATAGAAAAGGATTTCGCTGGAAGAAATATGATTATTGGTAGGGTTGCGCACCTTACCGAACCACTCAATGGTAGAGGAAAATGTCAAAATAGAAACAGATGCAGCAGAGGATGTCCCTTTGGAGCTTATTTCAGCAGCAACGCAGTGACCCTTCCTGCAGCGGATGCTACGGGCAATTTAACCATCAGACCCTATTCCATTGTACAGTCAATCATCTACGACGAACAGAAAGGCAAGGCTACAGGAGTACGTATAATTGATTCTGAAACAAATGAGGATATCGAGTATTCAGCTAAAATCATATTCGTAAATGCCTCCACCTTAGGTACTACGCAGATATTATTGAATTCAACTTCAAACCGATTTGAGAATGGTTTAGGGAATGATAGCGGGGAGCTTGGACATAATCTGATGGACCATACCTACAGAGTTGGTGCCACGGGAAAAGTAGAAGGTTTTGAGGATGAATATTACAAAGGGAGAAGACCCAATGGAATTTACATCCCGAGATATGTAAACATCGATGAAAAATCCAAAACGGATAAATTTCTTCGCGGTTTTGGATACCAAGGAGCTGGATTCCGTGGCGGTAATCCCGCCAATATTGAATCATTTGGTGCGGATTACAAGGATAGCATCTTGAAACCAGGGCCTTGGGAATTTTTTATCACTGGTTTTGCGGAATGTTTGCCTTACCATGACAATCAGGTGTATTTAAACAAAGAGGTCTTAGACAAATGGGGACAACCTACCTTGTCCATAGACGCAGAGTTTAAAGCCAACGAAAAGGCAATAAACAAGCAAATACAGGAAGATGCTGTGGAAATGTTGGAAAAATCAGGCCTAAAAGAGGTGATGGGTTTTGATAACAACCACCCTCCCGGATATGGAGTACATGAAATGGGTACGGCTAGAATGGGACGAGACCCTAAGACATCGGTTTTAAATGGTTTTAACCAGATACACAGTGTCAAAAACGTATTTGTTACGGATGGTGCGTGCATGACGTCTTCCTCTTGTGTCAATCCTTCGTTGACCTATATGGCAATAACAGCCAGAGCCGCTGATTATGCAGTTTCTGAATTAAAAAAGAATAATCTTTAATCGTTATGGATAGAAGAAGCGCACTCAAAAAAGCAGGTGTTCTGGCAGGTTCAGCAGTTGCCATACCCTCATTGTTCTCTTTATTGCAATCATGCATGAACGAGAACCGATTGGGTTGGCAACCGTTATTTTTTACGGAAACTGAGGCCAAAACAATCTCAGTCCTAGTAGACACGATATTGCCTCGTACGGAAACGCCCGGTGCATTGGATGTAAAGTCTGATATGTTTATTGATAAGGTCATTGCAAAGACCTATGACGAAGAAGCGCAAAAGAAAATGCGGTCAGAAATTGCTGCCTTCAATTCGGACTGCGAAAAGAACTTTGGCGGTACCTTCATTGAATTGAATGCCTCGGATCGGGAAAAAGTATTGCAAGCTGCCGAAAAGAACTCTGGTAAATTCAGTCCTGGAGTTTGGGGCACAGCGGTAGGAAAACAAGAGCCTATTGGTTTTTACAGGTCCATCAAGTCTATGGCGATCTGGGCCTATTTCAGTTCAGAGGAAATAGGGAAGAACGTACTGGCCTATGATCCTGTCCCAGGAACATTTGAGCCATGTATACCGGTTTCCGAGGTGGGCAATCGTTGGAGTTTATAAGTTCTTTCCATCGCCTTGGTCGCTTAAATAGATCAACTCGCTAAGCGGGTAACAGTTACTTTATTTGTGAGTATTGGATCCTTGGACCAGTTGGTTTGGACTAGCAATCCCTCAAAAGTGTCCCCCAAAGTGTCCCCCAAAATAACTGAGCCCTAATCGTTCTCGGAAAAAAGGGGGCTAAGTAGCGGGAACAGGAGGCAAACGGGTGTCCGCCGCGGCGGATATGAGCCCTAGATTGCAAGCAACCAATTAGAAACAAAAAAGGATGCCGAAGCATCCCTTTCTCAATGTAGCGGGTAGAGGGGGCAAACCTGTGTCCGAAAGCGCCTGTCCGCCGTGGAGGAGCGGATATGAGCCCAGAATTCTGCTAAGTAGTTTAAAACAAAAAAGGATGCCGAAGCATCCTCTTTCAATGTAGCGGGAACAGGACTCGAACCTGTGTCCGCCGCGGCGGATATGAGCCCTGGGTACCTCACAATTTGTTAGAAACAAAAAAGGATGCCGAAGCATCCTCTTTCAATGTAGCGGGAACAGGACTCGAACCTGTGACCTTCGGGTTATGAGCCCGACGAGCTACCAACTGCTCCATCCCGCGATATGTCTTTTACTCTTTTTTATCTCAATCAACGCTTCGAACCTGTGTCCGCCGCGGCGGATATGAGCCCAGCCAATCTAATCAACTGCTCCATCCCGCGATTTATCTTATATAGCCTGACGATCCGCCGCGGCGGATTCATCCCGCGATATGTCTTTTACTCTTTTTTATCTCAATCAACGCTTCGAACCTGTGTCCGCCGCGGCGGATATGAGCCCGACGAGCTACCAACTGCTCCATCCCGCGATATGTCTTTTATAAAGGTGAGGAATCCGCCGAAACTAACTTACCCTCCGATATAGTGATGCAAAGGTAAGGACAAACTCTCAAAAATCAAGTACCTTTGCAAAAAAAG
The DNA here is from genome assembly GCA_023653075.1 of Algoriphagus sp. Classification (GTDB taxonomy): domain Bacteria; phylum Bacteroidota; class Bacteroidia; order Cytophagales; family Cyclobacteriaceae; genus Algoriphagus. The sequence continues at coordinate 14,060 of JAMNXQ010000026.1, read as the reverse complement.
TCAGAAATGATCTCTTCATCCCACAAGGCAGGATTTGTCAATATCATCGGAAAACCCAACGTAGGTAAATCTACGCTGATGAATATTTTGGTGGGAGAACGACTTTCTATCGTTTCATCCAAAGCACAGACTACCCGTCACCGCATCCTCGGGCTAATCAATACCGAAGAATACCAAATCGTATTTTCAGATACACCTGGCATGCTCAAGCCCAAATACGAACTCCATAAAAGCATGATGGGCTTCGTACACCTGACCCTGGAAGATGCCGACGTGATTGTATTTGTGACCGACCTTTTTGAATCGGATGAGGAAATAGAAGAAGTCATTCAAAAAATAAATGCATCAGGAGTACCTGTACTCCTAGTGATCAATAAAATCGACCTGGCCAAGGAAGGACAGTTGGAAGAGGTGACCAAGTACTGGACCTCCAGGATTCAAGCGGCTACCTTCATCCCAATCTCCGCATTGGAGCAGTTCAATACCGAACGCATCCTTCAAGAAATCGTAGAACGACTCCCGGTGCATCCCCCTTTTTACGACAAGGAGGAACTTACGGATCGCCCCGAGCGTTTCTTCGCTTCGGAGATCATTCGAGAGAAAATCTTTACCAACTACAAAAAAGAAATCCCTTACAGTACGGAAGTAGGCATAGAAGATTTTCACGAGGAAGAAAACCTGATCCGCATTCGAGCTACCATCTTCGTGGAGCGAGACAGCCAAAAAGGCATCGTAATCGGCGACAAAGGTAAAATGCTCAAAAAAGTAGGCACAGAAGCACGCGCTGACCTCGAAAAGTTTTTCGGAAAAAAAGTATTCCTAGAAACCTTCGTGAAAGTGGAGCAAGACTGGCGAAAAAATAAATTAGTATTAAAAAAATTCGGGTACGACCCCTCTTAATCATGGCAAACATAGTAGCAATAGTAGGCAGACCCAATGTGGGCAAATCCACCCTTTTCAATCGCCTGGTGGAAGAGCGAAAAGCCATCGAAGACAACCTTAGCGGGGTAACTCGAGACAGACACTATGGGCATGCCCAATGGTCTGGTAAATTTTTCTCCGTCATCGACACCGGTGGATACGTTACTGGATCGGATGACCTCTACGAAGCCGAAATACGGAAACAAGTAAAATTGGCCATTGAAGAAGCCGACGTCATTCTTTTTGTAGTCGATTGTCACGATGGATTGACAGATCTGGATGAGGAATTCGCCAACGAATTGCGCAGCAATAAAAAACCACTCTATATCGTCGCCAATAAAGCAGACAACCAGGAGAAATCCTTTATGGCCAACGAATTTTATTCCCTCGGCTTGACGGATTTGGAAATTTTTCCAATAGCCGCAGCAAGTGGTAGTGGTACGGGAGATTTATTGGATGCCATCGTCACACACTTTGAGGAAGACGGAATAGAAGATCCCGATGCGGACATTCCCAAAATATCCATTTTAGGAAGACCAAACGCTGGAAAATCCTCCTTCCTCAATGCCCTTCTCGGTCAAGAACGCTCCATCGTCACCAATGAGGCCGGCACAACTCGTGATGCCATCCATACTCGATACAAGTTTTTCGGAAAAGACTTTATCATTACCGATACTGCCGGAATTCGAAAGAAAGCCAAAGTAAAAGAGGACATCGAGTTCTATTCAGTGATGCGTTCCCTCAGAACCTTAGAAGAGTCTGATGTAGTCATTGTAATGTTAGATGCCACGCGAGGACTTGAAGCGCAGGATGTCAACCTGATCTCCTTAGCCATCAAAAATAATAAGGGGGTACTCATCATGGTCAATAAGTGGGATTTGATCGAAAAAGACCACAAGACCATGAATAAAATCAAGGAAGACATGCTTGATCGTCTTGGCGAGCACAAATGGATACCCATTATTTTCACCTCGGTCACTGAAAAGCAACGGATTTTTCAGGCCATAGAACTGGCAGTAAAGGTGTATGAGAATAAAACTAGACGGGTGACCACTTCCAAACTGAATGATATTCTTCTCCAAGAAATAGAAAAATATCCTCCCCCAGCTTGGAAAGGGAAGTACATTAAAATAAAATACGTAACCCAATTGCCAACCAAAAATCCGGTTTTTGCCTTTTTTTGCAACCTTCCGCAATACATAAAAGAACCCTATACGCGCTTTTTGGAGAATAGATTGCGAGAAAACTTTGATTTCGAAGGTGTTCCCGTAAAAATAGTTTACAAAAACAAATAAAAAATTTTGGCTACCACTTGCACAAATAAAAATAATACTAGTACATTTGTGTTGTAATTAAGAAAACCATAACAAATGAAAAAGGTATTTGCAATTTTCGCAATCGCTGGTTTAATCGCTACTGCTTCTTGCGGTGGAAAATCAGCTGAAGAACAAGCCGCTGCTGATTCTATCGCTGCTGCTGCTGCTGCTGATTCTATCGCTGCTGTAGAGGCTGCTGCTGCTCAGGCTGCTGCTGACTCTGCTGCTGCTGCTGCTGCTCAGGCTGCTGCAGATTCTGCTGCTGCTGCTACTCCAGCTAAGTAATCACACCAAGCGTGAAAAAATTAAGAGTTCCGATGGATCGGAACTCTTTTTTTATGCCTAAAAATGCCAACCCCCTCCACTGAGCTTCTTCGATTATTTCAAAACCACCTTCCTGAAAGCGCAATTCCTTATTGCCTTCAACTATGGGAAGAAAGTCCTTTTCATTTTTTTGTAAAACCTCCAAGAAACACCAAGCTGGGAGACTTCCGGTACCGAAAGGATAGTTCCATTCAAACCATCACGCTCAACTCGGACCTCAATCCCTATCAATTTCTACTTACATTCATCCATGAAGTAGCCCATCACAGGGCATTCGCTCGCTACGGTACCAGGCATGCCCCCCATGGCGGAGAATGGAAAGCGCTATTCAAGCTCCTCTTAGATCCATTGCTTACGGAAACTGTGTTTCCTAGGGATATCCTCGTCCCCCTAAAATTGCACATGAGAAATCCTTCGGCAAGCTCTGCTCGGGATCTCTTTCTCATGAAGGAAATGAGTAAGTACGATAGCGGAAACTCCGCAACGGAAACTACCTTCTTCTTGGCTGATTTAGCCCCTCAAACCCATTTTGAATTGGCAGGTAGAAAATTTAAAAAAGGAGAAACCCGTCGAACGCGAATTCTTTGCGAGGAACTAACTACTGGTAAAAAATTTTTGGTATCTCGATTGGCAAAAGTAATCCGACTAGACTAGTCCTTTTCTTCCCCAATCTGATGCTCTGGCTGCGAAAAATCTTTGGGCTGCGGCAAATCCTGCAAGGAATTGATTCCAAAATAGTCCATGAATTTTTGGGAGGTCCCATAAATTAAGGGTCTCCCTACTCCATCAGATTTTCCCTTGATCTCCACCAATTCTTTTTCCAATAACTTTTGGAGTGAATAATCACAGGCTACCCCACGAATCTGCTCCACTTCTCCTTTGGTGACAGGCTGCTTGTACGCAATAATGGACAAGGTCTCCAGCTGAGCTGTAGAAAGCCTTTTTTGAGAATGTTGACGTAATAAAATTTGAATGCTAGGCTGATAAGCAGGCTTAGTCAAAAATTGATACCCGCCCCCCAACTTTTCCAATGCAAAAGAGAATTCTTCTCCTTCATACCTTAGACTAAGCTCTGACAAAGCGGCCTCCACATCCTTAGAAGGTACTTCTGTGCCGAACATTTCACTCAAGCAAGACACAATTTCAACTACCCCCACAGGTTCAGGGGCACAAAAAATCAACGCTTCAATATGTCGATGGAGAAAATCCACGCTTACTTCTTAGCCAACTTGGCCTCAATGGAATGCATGGTATGCGGCACAGCCATCAAGCGCTCCTTAGAAATCAACTTGCCCGTGTCCACACAAACCCCATAGGTACCATTTTTAATTCGAATCAAGGCATTCTCCAAATTGATGACAAACTTTTGCTGTCTTGCCGCTAATTGATTTAAACTTTCTCGCTCTAAGGTATCTGCGCCATCTTCCAAAAGCTTAGACGTGGAAGAGGTATGATCCGTCCCACTATCGTTCTTTTTACTCATGGTCTCTTTTAGCGAATGAAGCTCTTCTTTTGCCAAAGCCAATTTTTGAAGAATGATCTCTTCAAATTCCTTGAGCTCATCTTTAGAATACGCGGTTTTTTCTTCCTTACTCATACAATTTCTGATTAGGGGTTCACAAGTGAGACTGTCTTAAAAAATTATCCCCTAAAATACAGCAGTCTTTTAGAAAACCAAAACATCATGGGTATTATCAATGGATTTCAAACCCTTGTATTTTTACCTTACCCCTAAGCCTACTTACAGTTGAGAAGCCACAACAAACGTCTTTTTGATCACTTTAATCTTGCCATTCAAATCAAATAATTGCGCCACCAACATATAATATCCTGGACTCACCCTTCTTCCTGTCATATCGGTCCCTGACCAGGTATATAGACCTGAAGTTCCTAGGATTTGTTGCTGTCCAAGGACTGCCACTTCTCTTCCTGCTGCCGAATAGATGGTAAAACTCCCTACCCAACCTGCCTGCTCCAAGGAGTACTGTACGGTTACAAAATTAGGTCCCCTGCTTCCCTCTGGATCAAAAACCTGGGGGTCTACTAGTAGAAGTTGCTCATCTCCAACGTTATCCACTACAACGGAATTCTTTCTCCCTGGAGTACCATAATCAGACGCGCTTGACGCCGAATGCCAATTCCCCCGGTCAGTCCCTGCGATCAACGGAGCAATCCGTTCTAAAGAAACTCCCTTGCTGGTCCTTAGCAAAGGATGGTGCCAATCTTGCCGATAGGAAAGGGATTCAACCGCCTGACCTGATGGTGAAATAAGTAGCAAAGTACCTCCACTTATTGGCAAACTCGGAAGACCTGTCACCTGCTTAAAATCCCCTGCAGCAGACTGTGGGTAAGCGATACGCAATCGATCCGAATCAGCACTCAGCGCCAAAACCCCTTGAGGAGGTAAAATTTGTCCCTCTTCTCCAAAAATTCGCACTTGCTGTAGGGCGCCCTCCCCCTCACGGGTGGCTAGCGCCCATCCATTTAAGGAAAGGTATTTCTGGGAACTCGTATTGTGGATCTCCACAAACTTGGGGTCTCCAGGCCTAGGATCTGCCAAGAGCTCATTTAAAATCAGTTCTCCCGCCGCGGGTTCCTCTCCCAAAATCAGCGAAGTTTCAAATCCTCCCGACGCCCCCACACAGGGTTCCAGGGCCGAGGCCTTCAATCGATAAGGCAGGCTGCCCCTGGCTGGTGTATGTAGGGAAATTCCAATCCTCTTACCTGAAGGAAAAACCCAACTTGAATCCATTGCCAATTCAGGTGTAAACACGAATGGAGCAAACCCAATCTTGGGTAGTATCGTTTGATTTAACGAAATGGTGATTGTTTTTGAATCTGTAAACCAACTTGCATCCACTCGAAGAGGCCCTGTAGCCTCTTGTCGAGCATAGTTTGAATTTTGAGTTCCCGGCGTGCCCCGTCTTGGATCGCGAGAAGGAGCCAACAAGGCTGTTCCTTCACAGCGATACAAAGGATCGGGCAATTCCAAGCTGTATCCCCCATTTGCAAACTCAGTTCCTCCCCAGGAAGGGGTACTGTAACTCAGCTGTTCAATTAATTGCCCCGAGTGCTCTTGCAAACGTAGGGTGGTTCCAGAATTCGGAAGTACAGGCCAGTCTTCGATGGCCAACACCTTTCCGAATGGCTTTAGAAGCCCCGCTTGCGAAGCCGGGCACAAGATGACCCATTCCCCAGGGGCAATCCAGTAGGGCGGCAATACCACCTGTGATGTGGAAGTGGAAAAGATGAGACCATCTAACCGCAGCTCTTTTTCCAAGGGATTCATTAGTTCCACATATTCCACAAAGGGCAAGTCCTGGTCTTGCCGAGGGGCAGCCATCACTTCGTTGATGACTAATGATTTTGAACCAAAAAATTGAGGGTCTGTGTACCTAAACTTGATCACCGTATCGGCCAAAAAATTGCCTTGCAGATCTGCCACCTGTTGCACAAAAAGGTTGTACTCTTTCTCTTCTAACAGGTCCTCCTCAAATGCCAATACCACCACCGAATCTGCCAATCTACGGGCCTCCAAAGGCCCCTTACCTTCCAAAGCGTAGGCCAGCGGTAATATCGAAAAAACAGGGTCTACTGGCTCTGAAAAAGTAATCATCACTTCTTTTTGACCATAACCTTTTACTTGCTCCACACGAGGAGCTACTTCATCCACTACCCTATCCTCCAAACCAAACGCATCCATCACCCATCGTGCTGCACTTCCTGTGCCCGCACCTATTCCCACTTCCAAACTCAAAAACACCTCCTCCAGACCTGCAAATTGAGCAGGAACTTCTAGTTCTAACTTCGAAAAAGACGTAATCTGATTCGGAAATTGATTGACATCGCCCACAGGCATTCTGTCTTGGTAATTTCCTCCCAAAGTTGAAGCCCAGGAAGCATAGACAAGAGCAGGACGCGTTCCCGTTCCATTTTTTAGAGTTTTAGCCCAAAATACAACACGTGGATTCCCCATTCCTTTGGGTTGAAGACGCACCCAAATTCGTCCTGTAAAGGTGCTAATGGGTTGAATAGCCAAGGCGGCGGAGCCATTGACACCTCCCGTAGGGAGGCGAAAAACCCGGGATGCAGTGCTCCGCAAGTCATTGGCATACCATCCCGGCAAGAAGGGCTGAGGATAGGATACGATAGTAATAGAACCCTCAAAATCTTGGGTCTGGGCCAACGACGAAGTAAATGAGAAAAGGGAAAGGAGGCTAGCTCCAAGCAGGCATCCTGCTATGCTAAAAAAATGTTTCATGGTAAAAGTTTAAAAAGTAAAGGAAGTTACTCAAAATTTCTCAAAACTTAGACGCCATAAAAATGTTTCCCAATAGCCCAAGTATTGATACTTGAATCCGTATTTTTGTCCTCTCAAAACCATCAAACCGATATCCCATGAAACTTGCTGTCGTAGGCGCCACTGGACTAGTAGGCACCGAAATTCTGGAAGTTCTTCAAGAACATCAATTTCCATACACCGAACTCCTCCTGGTAGCATCCGCTCGATCCAAAGGAAAAGAGATTGCTTACAACGGTAAGCAACACGTGATCATGGACTTGGAAGAAGGAGTTGCAGCCAAACCAGATATTGCCATTTTCTCCGCTGGAGGAAGCACTTCCTTGGAATGGGCTCCCAAATTTGCTGCCGTAGGCACTATTGTCATTGACAACTCCTCTGCATGGAGAATGGACCCAAGCAAAAAATTGGTAGTGCCTGAAATCAATGCCAAGGAAATCGGTCCAGCCGATAAAATCATTGCCAATCCCAACTGCTCGACTATACAGATGGTCTTGGCTCTAGAGCCGCTACGGCAGCGCTACGGGATCAAACGCATCGTGGTCTCCACCTACCAGTCCGTGACCGGCACCGGCAAAGCCGCAGTGGATCAAATGATGGCCGAACGCGAAGGAAAAACACCAGAAATGGTGTACCCACACAAAATCGACCTCAACGTCCTTCCACATATCGACGTATTCCAACCGAATGGATACACCAAGGAGGAGATGAAAATGATTAACGAAACCAAGAAAATTTTCAGCGATGACTCCATTCAGGTGACCTCTACGACAGTTCGCATCCCCACGATGGGCGGGCACTCTGAGGCGGTCAATGTGGAATTCAAACAAGATTTTGACTTGGCAGAAGTCAGAAGTTTACTTGAAAATGCACCCGGAATTATCGTTCAAGACGATCCGGCCAACTTTATCTACCCCATGCCAATCAATGCCCACAAAAAGGATGAGGTGTTTGTAGGTAGATTGCGCCGCGACGAGTCCCAAGCCAACACACTCAATATGTGGATCGTAGCAGATAACCTTCGTAAAGGCGCTGCCACCAATGCGGTGCAGATTGCAGCATATCTACTGGCACACAAACTAGCCTAATGAACATCAGCGAGTATCATAACGCTGAATTCAGACAATTTGTGCAGGATCATCTGGAAGGAGATCCTGCACTTTTACTTTTTAAGTACCAAGGAAAAGTTGGGTTTGACCTCAAAGCTGCCGTACAGCAAATCGCTGCTCGACAAAAAGCTGCCAAAAAATTGCCTGCCTGGTCGAAAAATCTAATCCTCCTTTTTCCTGCGAGCATCTCGGTCGAACAAAGTTCTTCGGAACAAACAGCTGGCTTAAAGTCCATTGGTCGTACGGGTGGCTGGATGATCGACCTTACAGGTGGCTTTGGCGTAGATTGCCATCACCTTAGTCAGGGATTTGAAAAAGGGGTGTATTGTGAGCAGCAAACCGAACTTTTCCAGATCTCAACCCATAATTTAAGTGCTTTAAATCCAGGTAAGTTCGACTTTGTGGAAGGCGATGGATTGGAGTTTTTGCGCAAATCAGCACAGCATTTTGACCTGATCTATGCCGACCCAGCACGTAGAGGAACAGGCAACCAGAAATTGTACAAGCTCCAGGATTGTGAACCGAATGTAGTGGGCGCCTGGTCACTTTTGAAAAGCAAATCCAATTCGATTCTACTTAAAGCTTCACCCATGTTGGATCTGACTCAAGCCTGGGCGGAGATTCCTGACATCCAAAAAATTACGGTGGTATCTGTTCGAAATGAAGTCAAGGAACTACTGCTCCATTGGGATAAAGCCAACGAAGGAGCACCAAGAATAATTTCCGTAGTTGATCTGGACAGTGGATTTCCACCCTTCGAATTTGAGCCTAGTGCTGAAGATCAGGCAGAATCCCAATTTTCCGAAGCAGGCAAGTACCTAGTTGAACCCCTGGCTGGAATACTCAAAGCGGGTGCTTTTAACTTATTTGGGGAGCGATTTGGTCTCAAAAAATTGGAGAGAAACAGCCACCTCTACACCACTGAGACCTTTGCTTCAGGCATTCCAGGCCGTGTCTTCGAAGTGCTTCGAGAAATCAGCCCAAAAAAGCAGGATTCCAAAACCTATTTTCCTTCGAGTAAGGTCAATGTAATCTGCCGCAACTACGTGTTGGGTGCTGAAGAACTCAAAAAAAAATTGGGGGTAAAGGATGGTGGGGAAGATTATCTGATCGGTACCCAGACGGCAACTGGTTTCAAGTTGTACTGGTGCAAACGAGTCCAGTAAAAAAAGTGAAGGTCAATCCTTAACTTCTTCGTAGTCTACGTATTCTCCACCTTCTATGTCTTTTTTCATTTTTTGAGGAGACTTTTTCGGAATAAAATCCACATTTACGCCATCCCTTGGTCGCTGAGCCTGCTGCTGCGCACGCTGCTGCTCCATGGCAGCCTCATTCACTTTACGGGCTAGTTGTGCCAGTTTGGACCGCAGGAAATAGCGGAGCAGTTGACCCAATAGCCAGCCTAAACCAAGAAGGATGAGTAGAATTTTAAATGCGGTACCCAAGACTTGTTTTTTTTAAAAGCACTACTACTTACTCAAGTAGATGTTTCGCTCAGCGTAAATTTTCAAGAAATAATCATCCATCAAATCGTCAATGAAGTAGATGGCTTCCCCTGTTGACTTCATCTCAGGGCCAAGTTCCTTGTTGACATTCGGGAATTTATGGAAAGAGAATATGGGCTCCTTGATGGCATAGCCTTTCTTCACGGGCTTGAAATCGAAGTCGGTCACCTTTTTCTCACCCAGCATTACTTTTACGGCATAGTTGACATAAGGTTCTTGATAGGCCTTGCAAATGAACGGTACCGTACGCGAAGCACGTGGGTTCGCTTCGATTACATAGACCTTGTCATTTTTGATGGCAAATTGAATATTGATCAAGCCCACCGTTCTCAGTGCCAGGGCAATTCTTTGGGTGTAGGTTTCAATTTGACGGATTACCAAATCCCCCAAATTGTACGGAGGCAATACCGCATAGGAGTCGCCAGAGTGAATACCGGCTGGCTCAATGTGCTGCATAATGCCGATGATGTAGACATTTTCTCCATCGCAAATCGCATCAGCTTCTGCCTCAATCGCGCCTTCCAAGAAGTGGTCCAATAAGATCTCGTTGTTTGGAATATCGCGAAGTACGTTGACCACATGCTCTTCCAATTCCTTCTCGTTGATCACGATTTTCATCCCTTGCCCACCCAAGACATAACTTGGACGAACCAATAGTGGGAAACCAATGGTCTTGCAAAGCTCGAGCGCCTCGTCAGTATTATGGATGGTGCCAAACTCAGGGTAAGGCACGTTATTTTCCTTCAAAAGTGTAGAAAACAAGCCTCTATCTTCTGCCAAATCCAGCGCTTCGTAGCTCGTTCCGATAATTTTGATGCCATACTTGGAAAGCTTTTCTGCCAATTTCAAGGCAGTTTGACCTCCGAGTTGGACGATTACGCCTACTGGATTTTCCTGAAGGATGATTTCGTAGATATGTTCCCAGAATACCGGTTCAAAGTAGAGTTTGTCTGCCACATCAGGATCCGTAGATACCGTCTCTGGGTTGCAATTGATCATGATGGTTTCGTAGCCGCATTCTTTCGCTGCCAAGACCCCATGCACGCAAGAATAGTCGAATTCTATACCCTGACCGATGCGATTGGGACCGGAACCTAGGACAACAACCTTCTTTTTCTCGCTTCGGATGGATTCGTTTTCTTCCCCAAAGGTGGAATAGTAGTAAGGAGTCTGGGCAGCAAATTCCGCCGCACAGGTATCCACCAACTTGTACACGCGCTTGATTCCCATTTCTTCGTAGCGCTTGTGAAACACATCGCTTTCAAGGCAATCTAGCAAATGGGCGATTTGACGATCTGCATAGCCTTTTTTCTTGGCTTCATCCATCAATTCACGAGGAATAGTATCGAGCTTGTATTTGCTAATCTCGGCTTCCAAGTGAATCAATTCTTCGATTTGCTTCAAAAACCACTTGTCGATCTTGGTCAGGTCGTGAATGGTGCGGAAGGAGATACCCAATTTGAAGGCGTCATAAACGTGGAACAATCTGTTCCAGCTTGGATTCGCTAAGGAATACAAAATTTGTGCTTGATCCTTGAGTTCTTTCCCATCTGCGCCCAATCCATTTCGTTTGATTTCAAGGGATTGACAGGCCTTTTGCAAGGCTTCTTGGAAATTACGCCCGATACCCATGACTTCCCCTACCGCCTTCATGGAGAGTCCGAGCTTGCGGTCGGCACCCTTGAACTTGTCAAAGTTCCAACGAGGGATCTTGACAATCACGTAATCAATGGATGGCTCAAAATAGGCCGAAGTAGTACCCGTGATCGAATTGGACAATTCATCCAAATTGTAGCCGATGGCCAACTTCGCGGCCACTTTTGCAATGGGATATCCTGTGGCTTTGGAGGCCAAGGCAGAGGAACGAGATACCCGAGGGTTGATCTCGATGCCGATGATGGTTTGGTTGTCTGGACTTACCGAGAATTGTACGTTACAGCCCCCTGCAAAATTGCCTATGCTATTCATCATCGTGATGGCATAGTTACGCATGCGTTGGTAGACGGTATCGGGAAGGGTCATCGCAGGTGCCACCGTGATGGAGTCGCCTGTATGTACGCCCATGGGATCAAAATTCTCAATGGAACAGATGACAATCATGTTGCCAATGTTGTCTCGCATTACTTCCAGCTCGTATTCCTTCCAGCCCAAGATGCTTTGTTCGATGAGCACTTCATGCACTGGTGATGCCTGAAGGCCTGCGGAGAGGTAATGCTCAAAATCTTCTGCTTTTTCCACAACCGCTCCTCCTGCACCTCCAAGGGTGTAGGAAGCACGAATGATCAACGGAAAGCCAATTTCTTGGGCGATTTCTTTGCCTTGAAGCATGGACGTGGCGGTATCTCCTTTGCAGACATCTACGCCGATTTGCTCCATCAAGGCCTTAAATTTTTCTCTATTTTCTGCCGTATCGATTGCCTCGATATCCACCCCAATCATCTTCACTCCAAAATTTTTCCAAATCCCTGCTTTGTCGCAATCAATAGCAAGATTCAAGGCTGTTTGTCCACCCATTGTCGGAAGGACCGCATCGATATCCGGGTGATCGGTTAAAATTTTGCGAATGGATTTTTTCTCCAGAGGTAGCAAGTACACGTGATCGGCAGTCACCGGATCCGTCATGATCGTCGCCGGATTGGAGTTGATCAGGGTGACGATAATCCCCTCTTCACGAAGGGATCTGGAGGCTTGGGAACCCGAATAATCGAATTCACATGCTTGCCCAATGACGATAGGACCAGAACCAATGATTAATACGTGTTTGATGCTCGAATCTTTAGGCATGGGGAGTGGAGAAATTAGATTTTACTTAGGTCCAAATTGGCGTAAAATTAGAAAAATTATCCGAAGGGGAAAGGGAAAAGTAGGGAAGTTTGCAGTCTTTCTTGCCAATTGCCAAATACGAGGATTGGCGTTGCCTAGGGAAATGAGTAGATTCATCCATTGAATACGAAATCCCGGCTTTTTACACCAAATGAACTTAGTTAATCTCAACCCCTTTCCCGTCCTGGGTGAAGCCCTCAGTCCCGAAAATACGCTCTCCTTGGATTTTACAGAAGCAAATGAAGCATTGTCGGAGGTGGATCTCAGCGATACTGACAGCTTCAATGCATTTATCTTTGGACAAATAGAAACTGCCAACAAAAAGTACGGAATAGGTGGTTACTTGGAAAAACGAGGCATTTACCGGCGAAGCGAGGTATTTGCCACGGCAACTTCCAACTTTCGGAATATTCACTTGGGTGTAGACATTTGGGCTGCAGCAGGTAGCCCTGTGTATGCTCCCCTTGCGGGTAAAATTCACAGTTTCCAAGATAATGTGGGTTTTGGAAATTATGGTCCGACACTGATTATTTCACACGCGCTCGGAGAAAAGACCTTGTACTCCCTCTATGGACACCTTAGCAACACTAGTTTATCCTCGTTCGAAGTTGGCCAAGAAGTAAGCGCTGGAGAACAGATTTGTGAGATTGGCCCCTTTCCAGAGAATGGAGATTGGCCACCGCATCTGCACTTTCAGTTGATCTGGGACATGGGTAATTTTTTGGGTGACTATCCAGGCGTGGCGGCTGAAAAAGACCTGGATTACTACCATCAAAACTGCCCCGATCCAGCGTCTTTGATCGGTTATTTTTGAAGGGAACAACAAAATGAAAAACCAATTACATCTATTAAATGGCGATCAGTTGGCGTATCAACTCCAAGGCGCATCTTATTTTCAAACCCATTTGGTATTTCGGGAAGCCCTGATCGTAGGACCAGTAACTGGCAATAGCCTGGGTGAGTTTTGGAGGCTTCGAACTGAATTTATCACGACGAGTTATGGAGTCACTGCGGAAGAATACAACCAGAAAACTATCTTAGAAATTGAGCGGCTGCATTTCCTCCCAGAGGAAGTCGAAATTTGTCTCTGGTTTGAAGACGATTTATTCTGCCAAGTCAATTTATGGTTTTTGCTATCGATGCTTGCGGACAAACCCAAAATCAGGTTGTTTCGAGTTTTTCCACCAACCTCAACGGAAGAAAATCGATGGGATGGATTTGGACAGGCTACTCCAGATTCACTTGAAAATTGCTATCAGGCACGGTTTTCCTTGACTACTTCGGATGTGGCGCTAGGAAAAGCCCTCTGGGAAGCCTACAGAAACCAAGATTGGGAAGAATTCAAAAGCCTATCTCGCCAACCCTCTCCCTGCTTCCAGTCCCTCGAGGAAGTATGCCAAGCACAACTTGATCGACTTCCCAGAATTAATGGTTTAGGCAAGCCGGAACGAATCCTGTACGAAATATCAGCGAGGGGGACTTCTGACTTTTCATTAATTTTTCAAGAATTCAACAGTCAAGCTGGGATCTATGGATTTGGGGATTTACAAGTAAAGGCACAGTACGATAGGGTGAAAACCATGCGCTAAATTCACCATTTACATAAAATATAATATGATTATCCGCAATCACACCAGTAGCTTAAAGTCTAGTTGAATTACTGCGGATAATCGTCGACAGACGACTGTCCACAGACCACAGCTCACCTAATTGAACTTCAAACCTTATCTTTCTTTGGTTACTGGTAACAAAGCGGATAATC
>JAMNXQ010000062.1 GCA_023653075.1 Algoriphagus sp. | reverse complement strand
GATGAATGGGATTGTCACTAATCAACTTATCTGAAGCAATTTCCGTTGTATAGGTAGCCATTAGAAATTTTAGTATTTTGGCAAAAGTAAGGCTTATTTTTAAAACCTGAGAACTAATCCAAATGAATCAAAAGTACTTCAAGCTGCTGACTTTATTCTTCTTTTTTACGGCCTTTACCTCCACCGCTACTGCTCAAACCACCCTGAGCACCACAGATCAGGCACTTCGCTATTCCTTGTACGCTCGTTTGGGAATAAAAATCATCCCCATAAAGCTTTCGGAGGGCAGCTTCAAACTCCAATTTGTGGTTGAAAAAATCGAAGAAAAGGCTAGTTTGGATACCTATCAATTCAGTTACCTGATTTTAAATTCTTACGATCAAGAAATTCAAGAAGCGCATAAAATCAAGTTGAGTGCAAGTGAGGTGACCGCTTCCACAGCACGTCATTGGCTTTTTGAAAAAACGATTCAGATCCCCCAAAATCAAGAAACAGCAATAGCCTTTTTTGAAGCGGTGGATAGCCGACAGCAAGATGCCTATACCAGCCATGTTGATTTAAAGAGTGCTTTCGTTTTTGATCAGCCCAATTTTGGGTATTATTTCGCAAATGAGGTTCCTTTTGATCAAAACTACGTGACGCAAGGTCAATCCTTACTCTTTAAATCCAACAAAGGCCCTTCCCTATTCTCCTTCTTTAATCCAAGCCCATTTGCAGTTCCTTTTCCTCCCATGGAAACTCGCTTGGCAGAAGTGCCGAAAGAAGTAGCTCTAGAAAACCGAGGAGATTTCTTGGCTAACATTCCCAAAGCCTTAAACGATGAAGGGTATTATTTTTTTCAATCCGACAGTACTGCACAGGCAGGGCTTCTCCTCAGGACAGTTCACGATGCCTTCCCGAAAGTGAAAGATTGGAAGGAGATGGTAGACATGGTGACTTACATTTCTACTAAAAAAGAGCATGAGACCCTCCTGCTTGCTCAGGACAAAAAGAAGGCCTTGGATGCCTATTGGTACAACCTGACTCGAAATGAAGAAGCGGCAAAGGACTTGATTCGGAATTACTTCAAGATGGTAGAGTTTGCCAATATTCTATTTACCGACTTTAAAGAGGGATGGAAAACAGACCGTGGTATGGTATACATTGTGATGGGGCCTCCGCAGGAAGTGAATTTTTATGAAGATCGAGAGGTTTGGTCTTATGCGGGCATAGACGACACTTCCAAAATTAGGTTTACCTTTACGCGGGTTAAAACTATTCTTAGCCCACATTTCTATACTCTAAACCGATCAAGAGCCTATCAGCCGATTTGGTTTAAAAATATTTCACAATGGAGAAGCGGAAGGATGGCTTTCTAATCGATAAAGGAGCCTTCGATAAAGATTTTATTTTTGGAACCCGAGCAGTGATGGAATCCATTCATGCGGGCAAAGAAATCGACAAAATACTCGTTCAAAAAGAGCTTAACAACGACCTAATCAAGGAACTACTTCAACTTTGTAAGGCAGAACATATCCCGGTAGTACGGGTGCCGGATGCGAAGTTGAACCGAATAACACGCAAAAATCACCAAGGGGTGATTGCACAGATGTCCACCATTGCTTATGCCTCGCTGGACAATGTCATTGATCAGTGCTATGCTGTAGGAAAGGCTCCCCTGATTTTAGTATTGGATCATTTGACCGATGTGCGAAATTTTGGAGCCATTGCTCGAACAGCCGAATGTGCTGGCGTAGATGCCATTGTTATCCCTGAAAAAGGAAGTGCTCAGATCAATTCTGATGCCGTAAAAACCTCCGCAGGTGCCTTGAATTTTATTCCTGTGGCGCGGGTAAAAAACCTGTTTTATACCTGTAGAGATTTGCAAAAAATGGGATTGTCTCTTATCGCGATTACCGAGAAAACAGAAAAACTCATGTACGACGGAGATTTTGGATCACCTGTAGCGCTAATCATGGGTTCGGAAGAAGATGGAATTTCTCAAGAGATTATGGGAATGGTCGATGACCGGGTTAAAATCCCACTTGCAGGAAATATTGAAAGCTTAAATGTCTCCGTATCTGCTGGAATAGCGATTTACGAAGCCATTCGCCAACGTAAAAAATAATAAAAGAGGATTTCAAACGAAATCCTCACCTTTTTTCTTCGCCTGGGCTACAAAATCACGGAATTTAGCTTCTGCATCCAACTTGCAAATCAGGAGCACATTTTCGGTTTCGTTTATCAGAAAGTTATCCAAACCTTGCACCACTATGAGTTTGTCTGTATCGGTTTTGATAAAGCAATTTTTGGTTTCGTAAATAAGCGCATTGGCCTCAACCACATTGTTTTCATCATCTTTCTTTCGAAGCTCATGCAGGCTTTGCCAAGAACCAATATCTGACCAACCAAAATCACCCAAGACCACATAAACCTGGTTTGATTTTTCCATTACCCCATAGTCTATGGAGATATTCTTTAAGGTGGTGTAGGAGGTGGAGATAAATTCTGGCTCTGTGCTGGTGTTGAACTGGGATTTACCTTCTTCAAATACATCGCTGAGGTCAGGCATATGCTTTCGAAAGGCTTCAATCAAACTTGCTACCTTCCAAACAAACATCCCTGAATTCCATACAAAATCCCCACTTTCCAAGAAGGTGGCGGCAAGTTTTGCATTTGGCTTTTCTGTAAAGGTTTTCACTTTCAATACCTCTTCATCACCTGTAGTAGGTAAGTATTGAATGTACCCATAGCCAGTTTCTGGTCGATTAGGCTTGATTCCTAGCGTAAGGAGACGATTGGGAACTTGAGCGGCGGCAACTGCAGTGACTAAAGTTTGAAGAAACTTGCCTTCTTGCAGAATAAGGTGATCTGCAGGCGTCACGATCATCGTTCCTTCTGGATCTAAACTGGCTATTTTATAAGCTGCATAGGCTAGGCAGGCGGCTGTGTTTTTGCGAAGTGGCTCCGAAAGAATCTGCTGATCTTGAAGTTCCGGCAATTGCTCTTTAACTAAGCCAGCATGCGCTTGATTCGTTACTACAAAAAACTGTTCCTTAGGAGTTATTTCTTGAAACCGATCAAAGGTCATTTGAAGGAGTGTCCTTCCCGTACCCAAAACGTCTAAAAATTGCTTGGGCTTACTGCTTTTGCTGTATGGCCAAAAGCGGGAGCCTATTCCTCCAGCCATAATTACGATGTACGGGTGGTCCTTCATGGCAGTTTAAACAATACCTTCTTTCATTAAGTCATGAATATGCACAAAACCGGCGATTTTATCTCCATCCAGGACAACCAGCTGTGTAATATTGTGGGCCTTCATGAGGGCAAAAGCTGCCGTTGCATAATCGTCTACCTGAACTGATTTGGGATTTACGGTCATGATCGCTGAAGCTTGCAAGTCTTGAATCGCCAATGTTCTCTGGAGCATGCGTCGCAAATCCCCATCCGTAATGATTCCTTTGAGGCTTCCTGATTCATCTACGACTGCCGTAGCCCCCAAACGCTTACTCGAAATCTCCACAATCACTTCCGCTACACTTGCCTTCTCCTGAACCGTTGGAATCTGGTTGTTGGAAAGTAAGTCCCCTACTTTCAAATACAATTGCTTTCCCAGGGATCCTCCTGGATGGAAGCGTGCAAAATCGGAGGAAGTAAATCCTCTAGCCTCCAAAAGGCAAATAGCCAACGCATCGCCTAATGCCAAATGAGCAGTAGTGCTCGTAGTTGGGGTCAACTTGTGTGGACAAGCCTCCTCGTCAATTGTCGCATCTAGCACAAAATGGGCCTGCTCGGCCAAATAGGATTGCGTGTTGGAAACCAAGGCCACTATCTTTACTCCCAACTGCTTGACTAAAGGCAAGAGCACTTTGATTTCTGCAGTGTTCCCTGATTTGGAGATAAATAGCACCGTATCGTCTTGCAGCACCATTCCCAAATCGCCATGAATGGCATCCGCTGCATGCATGAAGAGTGAAGGAGTGCCCGTAGAGTTGAGCGTTGCCACTAGCTTGTTGGCAATCCAAGCACTTTTTCCAACACCTGTGATGACCAATCGTCCCTTAGATTGAAGAAGGTGATGCACACAGTTTTCAAAGTCTTCCTTAAGGAGGGTAGAAAGCTTAGCGATAGCTTCGGATTCATTTAAAAGAACCCGAACAGCGGTATTTCTAATATTTTTTGTTAACTTCAATTTTACCTGCGTTAAACATTAGTTAGGTACAAAGGTATAAAAGTAATCGGTCAATCTGTTGCTCAGGTAGACATCACCCTCAAAGCCCTTTCTTCTTGTGGAAGAAAAAGTAAAGTTAGATCTTAAAAGAATCTTCGGATTTAGTCAGTTCCGTGGGAACCAGGAACTTATAGTTGACAATTTGCTCAGCAAAAGGAACACCTTTGTGATCATGCCTACTGGCGCGGGAAAATCACTTTGTTACCAGTTGCCTGCAGTAGCTAGTGAAGGAACGGCTATCGTCATTTCCCCCCTGATTGCCTTGATGAAAAATCAGGTAGACCAATTGAATGCAGTCGGAATCAACGCCCATTTTTTAAACTCCACCCTCACCAAATCGGAGGCTACCAAAGTAAAGAATGAGGTTTTGAAAAAGAAAACCAAACTGCTTTATGTGGCTCCCGAATCCTTAACCAAGGATGAAAACATTGCTTTTTTAAAGGAAGCACAGTTGAGTTTTGTAGCCATTGATGAGGCACATTGCATTTCGGAATGGGGTCATGATTTTCGTCCTGAATACCGCAAAATCAAATCCATTGTCGCCCAGATTGCCCCTCACCTCCCCATCATTGCCTTAACGGCCACTGCTACACCAAAGGTACAGCAGGACATACAGCGGAACTTGCAGATGGAGGAAGCGGATCTATTTAAATCCTCCTTCAACCGTACCAACCTGTACTACGAGGTGCGGCCAAAGGTGAAAAATGAGTCCAAAAAGGCGCTAATCAAATTCATTAAGCAGCACAAGGGAAAATCAGGCATTATCTACTGCCTCAGCAGAAAGAAAGTAGAAGAAATCGCAGGATTGCTCAGGGTCAACCAGATCAATGCAGCCCCCTACCATGCTGGTTTGGATTCGGCGATTCGGATAAAAACCCAGGATGATTTCCTCAATGAAGAATTGGATGTCATCGTCGCTACGATTGCCTTTGGAATGGGAATTGATAAGCCAGACGTACGGTACGTGATCCATTACGATGTACCCAAATCCCTAGAAGGGTATTATCAGGAGACTGGTAGAGCGGGTCGAGATGGCCTAGAAGGTCATTGCTTGATGTTTTACCGATATGAGGACATCATCAAATTGGACAAGTTCAATAAAGATAAGGCAGTGACCGAACGGGAAAATGCCAAAATTCTCTTGCAAGAAATGTCTGCCTATTCCGAAACTGGGGTGTGCCGTCGAAAATTCATTCTCAACTATTTCGGAGAGATTCTAGAAAAAGACTGCGGCTTCTGTGACAATTGCAAACGGGATCGGGAAACTTTCCAAGGCGTAAACTTCTTGGTCACAGTTCTTGAAGCAGTCAAACAAACTCAGGAGCGTTTTGGCATTGAGCACCTGGTAAAAGTGATTATTGGAGAGAAAGACGACTATGTAATAAGTTACCAGCATGATAGCCTGCCTGTCTTTGGTAAAGGAAAAGAAGAGAACGACAAGCTTTGGACATCTGTCATCCGTCAAACGATGATTGCTGCTTTGCTGGAAAAAGATATTGAGAATTATGGGTTACTAAAACTTACCCCAAAAGGAGAACGGTATTTGGAAGATCCCTACTTGGTGGAATTGTATCGAGATCAAGATTTTGAAAAGTTGGGGCAAAGCGAGGTAGAGGAAGAACAACTTCAGACCGCGCAAGCCTATGACGAAAAGTTGTTTGAACTACTTAAGGCAGAACGCAAGCGTGTCGCCAAATCAAAAGGGCTTCCTCCCTACGTGAT
>JAMNXQ010000025.1 GCA_023653075.1 Algoriphagus sp. | reverse complement strand
TGGCCCAAAATCGACTCAAGTATAGGAAATACAAGAGGATGAAAATCCCGGCGAGGAGAAGCGTGAGTTTGATGTCAGGGTATGCCCAAATCATGGCCTGAAATTAGGAAATAAAGCTAACTTTGAAAGCGAATTTTGGCAAAGGTGGCTTAGCTTTTGAAAAAGAATTCCAAGAATTAACAAACATTAATTTCTCCTCATCGTTCGGATAAGGTAGTTCAAGATTTACTTCCTAAATGTTTTTTTTAAGGTCTCTTACTATTTTCTTCTTTTTTCTCATTGGATTCCAAGTATTTTCTCAAGAGAAAAAGTCCGTTAATGGGCAAGTCTTGGATGCGGCAAACCTGCAACCCTTAATCGGAGCATCTGTATTTTGGGAGGGTCAAGCTCAGCAAGGAACGACAACGGATTTGGAAGGGAATTTTTTCCTACAAGTAACCGCACTGCCAGCAAAAATCATCCTTTCCTATCTCGGATACGAAAAATCCATTCGTACAATTCAAGTAAAAGACTTGGAAAAAGTGCAGAAATTTTACCTAAGGTCAGAGGACTTTTCTTTGGAGGAAATCTTGATTGAAGAACGAAGAGGGGATGAGCAGGTCAAAAATATGGAACTGGGCAAGTCCACCCTTTCCATGGAAACCCTCCAGTCCCTGCCTGCCTTGTTTGGTGAAGTGGATCTGCTTCGTAGTCTTCAGTTACTGCCAGGTGTGAAGTCCGCAGGAGAAGGTACTGCAGGACTTTTTGTGAGAGGGGGATCTGCCGATCAAAATTTAGTGCAAGTGGATGGGGCGCCCGTTTACAATCCTTCCCACTTTTTTGGAATATTTTCTGTTTTCAATCCGGATGGCCTGAAAAAGGTAGACTTGTACAAAGGAAACATGCCGGCCAGTTTTGGTGGTAGGGCTTCGGCCTTGATTGATGTGGCTTTCCGAGAAGGGGAGCGCGACCGGTTTAGTGGGGAAGGAGGAATTGGCACTATCTCTTCTAGACTGACGCTGCAAGGTCCACTGTTGGGAGAGAAATCAAGTTTTTTGATCAGCGGAAGGAGGACTTATGCGGATCTGTTTCTGAAGCTTTCCCCCAATCCAGACATCCAAAACAACCAGCTCAATTTTTATGATTTGAACGGGAAGGCGGCCTTTAACTTAAGTGATAAAGATAAACTCTCGGTAAGTAGCTACCAAGGCAGTGATTTGTTGGGCTTGGACGGGCAGTTTGCCTTGGGCTGGGAAAACTGGGTTTCTGCCATCAACTGGAATCGAGTAAACTCGGATAGTTCCTACTTTGACTTGCAAGGCTATCATTCGAGGTATACCTATCAAGTAAAGTTTGACAATGAGGAAAATGGCTTCGACTGGACCAATTCCCTTTCCGAAACTGGGGTCAAGGCGATTTGGACACGGGTACTTGCTTCCAAGAGTACGGTATTTTGGGGGATACATGGCCAAGTTTATCATTTTGCTCCTTCTGACCTTAAGCCTGCGCCCAAAAATCCAATTACTCGCCGGCAAACCCAAGGCGTACAAGGGCTATTGGGTAATGCATTCGTCGGGATTACCCAAGAGTTTTCGGATAAGTTGACTGCCGAGCTAGGCCTTCGACAAGGTGTCTTTGCGCAAGTAGGAGAAGGAAAAGTATATCAATACCCAAATACTGCCCCGAATCCAGATGTGGACCCTTCGGATTCGGTCTTTTATGAAAAAGGGGAACTGATGCAGCGCTACCAAGGATTGGAACCGCGAATCGCATTCCGTTATTTGCTTCGTCCAGATTTTTCACTGAAAGCGGCCTACAACCGCAACTATCAATACGTACAGATTGCCTCCAACAGTTCGGCAGGTCTCCCCATCGATCGCTGGGTCTTGGCTGGACAATACATTCGACCCATCCGTTCGGATCAATTCTCTTTCGGCGTATTTCGGAACTTTGATCAAAACCGCTGGGAATTATCAATAGAGGGATATTACAAGGACTTGGATCAAGTAATCGACCTGCGAAATGGAGCACGGATCCTGCTTTCGGACCAAGTGGAAACTGAATTATTGAGTGGACGGGGCTGGGCTTATGGGGCAGAATTTTTGCTCCGCAAGAATAAAGGAAAAACCACGGGTTGGCTTGGCTACACCTGGTCTAGAGCCTGGAGACAGATCGATGGCATTAGTAAAGATCACCCTTACAATCCCCGATTTGATCGACCGCATGACCTCTCCTTGGTGCTCAACCATCAATTTTCTCCTGCTTGGAGTAGTAGTTTTACTTTTGTGTATTCCACTGGGCAGGCGGTATCTTTCCCAATAGGTTCTTACCAAGTGGATAATCAAACAGTGCCGCTCTATTCGGACTTTAGAAATGAAAATCGATTCCCTGACTACCATCGCATAGATGCTGCAGTCACCTGGAAAAATCCAGATCCAGGAAGAAAATGGAAAGGAAGTTGGAACTTTGGAGTGTACAATCTTTATGGGCGGAAAAATCCATTTTCCTATGACTTTCGAATTCTGTATAACAATGATATCAATTACAACCCTTCGGATGGAGACCTCGTATCTGTACGTCCTGGAGTCGTGATGACGTACTTATTTACTTTTTTGCCTTCCATTACCTACAACTTTGAGTTCTGATGAAGACTAACCGGATATTCCTTGCGGTAGCATTTCTATTGGCCTCTTGTCAAGAAGAGGTATTGTTGGATTTGGATCAAAAGAAGGATCGAATCCCCGTTATTGAAGGGTATTGGACAGATCACGGAATCTACAATGAAGTGAAGATTTCCTTGTCCAAAAATTATTACGATTCCTTGGACCAAGAATTTGTTCGGGACGCAGAGGTCTTTGTAAAAGAAAGGTCGACAGGTAGAAAAATTACTTTCAGTTATTTGAATGCTACCCGATCCTATCGTCCCAACTCTGGTGAGCGTGCTAAGGTAGGGGAAACTTACCAATTAAATGTAAACTGGAAGGGTCAAGTATACCAAGCTGAAGGGCTTATGCTTGAAGCTCCTAGTGTCGATTCGGTTACCTACGATTACCTGGAGAAGCGTCTGTTTCGGGAGGAAGGCTATTACCTTAAAGTGTATGGAAAGATTCCTTTTGAAGACAATAATTATTACCGCATCCGAGTGATTGAAAACGACACACTCAAAAACCAACCAGAAGATTACCTATTGTTTGATGATTCCTTTGGCTTGCTTGTATTCGAAAAAGGGTTGGAATTGGGTTATGCTTTTCAGAAAAATGATCGGGTTCGGTTGGAATTGTACCGGCTGAATAAAGATGCCTTTGATTACCTCAGCCAACTCGTCAGTCTATTGTTTAACGATGGAGGATTGTTTAGCCCTCCACCCCAAAATCCAGAATCCAATATTCGGGTCGTCAAAGGAGATTCCCAAGTCCTAGGTTATTTCATCGTCTCTCCAGTACTGACTCGTTCCGTGACTCTTCCCACTAAATAATTGAAAAAAATTTTTGAATCAATGACTACTTTTTTACTAATATATCGTAATATTACGATATTATGGGATTATCCAAAACCACCTTATTTACGCCTGCCCAAAACGAATTGGCGGACTTAGCCAAAGCCCTGGCTCATCCTGCACGCGTAGCCATTCTTCAATACTTGGCCAATACCCAGTCTTGCATTAATGGGACCTTGGTTCAGGAGTTGGGCTTAGCGCAGGCGACCATTTCTCAGCACCTTCGGGAACTCAAGGAATTGGGCCTCATTCGCGGGAGCATTGAAGGTGCCGCAGTGAATTATTGCTTGGATACTGTACGCTGGCAGGCTGTTCAAGGAATTTTTCAGCGTTTTTTCATTCAATTGGCCGAATCAAAGACCACGACCTTGTGTTGTGACTAATTCCATCTCAAATGACTACAATTTAACCGCATCCCTCCCATGAAACTTTCACAAGTCAAATCTCAATTGCAAAGTTTGTCCGAAGTCCACTTTCTATTGCCCTCTGGAACTGCTGTTCCCGCGCATTTTCATGTAACTGAAGTGGGCCAAGTCACCAAAAAATACATCGATTGTGGAGGAAAGCTGCGCATTGAATCTAGGATCGGGTTCCAATTGTGGGAAGCAGAGGATTACGAGCACCGCCTAGGTGCTTCCAAATTATTGGACATTATTCAATTGGCAGAGCGCGTTTTAGAGTTGCCTGACTTAGAAGTGGAGGTCGAATACCAAGGGGATACCATTGGTCGGTACGGGCTTGATTTTACAGAAAGCAATTTTCATTTAACTGCTCTTCAGACCGACTGTTTGGCCAAGGATACTTGCGGCATTCCTGTAGAAAAACCGAAAATTAGGCTCTCTAGTATTGCCCAGGGGCCAGTGTGTACACCCAATTCAGGATGCTGTTAATCAAATGAAAACACCATTTTTTAGCCCTTTACTTGAGACCATAGCTTCATTGCCTATCTCTGACATCTCTACCGAACGAAAGGTACTTTTGGATGAAATAGCAGCCTACCTTCAAGAGAAGGTTTCCAACCGAAAGGAAATTCGGCTCAATTTTATCTGTACCCACAATAGCCGTAGAAGTCAATTTTCCCAAATTTGGGCACAAACGGCTGCCGCCTATTACGGAATAGAAGCCTACTGTTATTCAGGTGGAGTTGAGGTAACTGCCTTCAATCCCCGAGCCGTGGCCGCCATACAGCGGGATGGATTTAAGGTGGCGAAAAAGGAAGGTGAAAACCCAGTGTATTTTGTTTTTTACAGCGAGGAGGAAGATCCTATTGTAACTTTTTCAAAAGTAGTGGATGATCCCATCAATGCTGGGAAAGAATTTGCCGCAGTAATGACCTGTGATCATGCCGATGAGAACTGTCCTTTTATTCCAGGAGCAGAAAAACGTTTTCCCCTTCGTTTTGAGGACCCTAAAGCCTTTGACGAGAGTCCCTTAGAGGAAAAGATGTATACCGAACGCTCCCATCAAATCGCAGCAGAATTGTTTTATCTGTTTGAAAAAGTAGGCAATCCTTCCGCCTGAGGCATTTCATTTTGAAAATGTAGGAAATTTTATTCTTTGAATAAACTAACCATATTTTACAAATGAAAACTCTACTTCGCATTACTTTTTCTCGCTGGCGCTAGGAATAGCCTTATCATTTGATGCTATTGTTCAGGCGCAAGTAACAGCTATGGATGCGGTAGATGATCTTCCAGTTTCACCAAAAGGAATGAAAGGATTTACCAATTACCTTCTCAAAAACTTAACGTATCCAACAGCGGCCAAAGAAGCAGGAACACCGGGTATGGTCGTACTGTCCTTTGTGGTTTCGGTTGAGGGTAAGGTTGAAGCGGTCGAAGTGCTCCAAGACATAGGTAACGGCTGTGACGAAGAGGCTGTTCGCTTAAGCACAAAGTCTGGGACTTGGACTCCTGGCATGAAAGTTGGCAAAGCAGTGGCTACCCGTATGAACTTTCCGGTTCACTTTGAACTTTAAGTTTTTCACCTAGTAAAAAAGCCTCAAAATTCAACTAATTTTGAGGCTTTTTTGATTTTTAGCAGGTGCTCTTAATCCATGGCATTGCCGTGGAAGAGGGCATTGAAGAAGAGTTTGTTAGTTCCGTACCAAGCCCCTCTAAAGTTAGGACTATCAATGAAGTGAATCACACGCCCCTGACCTGATGGAGAAATGACCACACTGGCACTTTGCTTCAGGCTTTCTAGGTTGGTCTTGGAAATGTAGCCTCCTAAGTGTGGGTTGGCTGTGTAGCGGATGGGAGTGAGGTACTTATCTGCTGAAGGCTTGAGGAAGAGGTCTGTATTGCGGTATACAGGTAAGGTCTCGCGGCTGTATCCATAGGCAATCGGATGGGTCAGGTCCAGTTCGGCCAGGTAAATGCTGCCGCCCACTTCTTTGGCACCTTCGGTATCATTGCGTGTAGCAAAAGGGAGAATTGCAGGACTTTTTCCCTCATTTCCAGTTACAGCTTCCTCTTTCGTGATGCCCTTCTGATTGAGCCATAGGGAGGCATTCTTCATCGAAATGATCGTCCCGCCACGGCTGACCCAATCCTTGATGTGGTTCACTTGACCTTCAGAAAATGATCCATAGCTACCTGAAGGAAGAATAAGCGTGTTGTAACCATGCAGGTTGAGTCGTCCAAACTGCTCTACATTCACCTTGGTAATCGGCATACCGATTTGGTGATCCAGCAGGTTCCAGATTTCTCCAGCCTCAGATGCATTGATTCCTGTACCCACTACAAGGACCACCTTGGGATGCTGCACAGCAGACACGCTGTTGGATCCAAGGTCAATTCCGCTCAGGTTCAAGCCAGTTTGAACGGAATAAACTTTCTGTCCATTCTTTTGGGCCAAACTTTTGAGTTGCTGCACTACTTCAGCTTTGGAAAGGGATTGAAAGCCCATCGGAATCATCAAGGTGCCCCGACCAAATTCCACTTTGCCCTCTTGGGTTTGGGATGAGAAGTTTTGGTGCAGTGCTTCTACATGGACGTCTGCTTGCTGCAGTTCAAATAAGAGTTTGGGTGCATAGTAATCCCTCCAATCAATCAAATACGCATAGGCATCTCCTTGTGGAAATGCATGGGAAGGAAGGGTTACCACTTTTAATTCTGTTCCAGCTTTTGCCATCGGGGCAGCAGCGAAAGGCATGCCGTAAGCAGCAGCCATGGTCCAAGCTGAAGCATCGTAAAATACGGAATCTGCGAAGGTAGTCACGTATTCAAACATGGTGCGTACCATGCGGTACTGTGGCTGCTTGGTAGGTACCACCCAAGAAGATCCTTTTTTAAAGTTTTGTCCGGCAGCGGTTAAGTCTGCTGTATTTTCATAGACCTTGATTTTGTGGTCAAGGAGGAACTGTAGGAAAAGTCGGTTTCTGCTAGGATCGGTCTCATCTCCAAACACGTAGTTTTTTGCTAGATCCTTAGTTCCTTCCGCAATAGCACCAGTAAAAAACTCGCGTAGGTACTCATGCATATACACCCTGTTGTCCAAAGCTGCCTCCATGGTGGCTAGGGAATTGACCACATGGTTGCGTATGGTAAAGGCGAAGGTAATGTCACCACGCTGACTATTTTGCACGTGCCCGCGGGAACTGGCGGTTTCAAATACCAAACCCAATCCCCCGTGCATATCTGGATAGGAGGAGCCATAGCCTGGGTAACTGTTGTCAAACACTTCTTTGCTCCAGTACAGGCTACCAATCTGGTCCATGTACTTGGCAAAGTATTTCGCAAATTTTGGATTGAGATCGTCGTAATTTTTACGGGGCACTACCGGATTTTCAGAACCATAAGGCTTGGTAGGTTCAAAGAAATAGGTGCTATTGACGCCCATCTCATGGAAATCGGTAGTCACGTTGGGGTACCACTGGTGGTACCAGGATATTTTTACTTTTGACTCAGGGTGAGCAAGTGGAAGCCAGTCGCGGTTGAGATCAAACCAGTAATGGTTGGTACGGCCTCCAGGCCAGGCTTCGTTGTGTTCTCGGTCCAAAGGATCTGCCACGGCTGGAAATCCTTTGTTGGAATTTGCCCAAAGACTGTGTCGATCTCTTCCGTCTGGATTGAGTGTAGGGTCAATGTGGACTACTGAATTTTCTCTTAGATTTTTAGCCAAGTCCGACTGGGAAGCAAGCAACCAATAGGCGGTAAGCATGGCTGCTTCAGCAGAAGAGGGTTCGTTGCCGTGTACTCCGTAGCCTTGGTGGATAATGGATGGCATACTGCTTACCTCAGGCATGGGTTGGCTAGGATCTGCAAGTTGCAACTGCTTTTGCCGAATTTGTTCCAAATTACTCATGTGCTTAGCTGAAGTGATGGTCAAGATGATCTTGGGCCGATGCTCATGGGTGTAGCCGATGGTTTGAAGCTTCGCAAGCTCACTGATTTGATCTAGTTTCTCAAAGTACTTCACGATCAAATCGTAGCGCGTGTGCCAATCTCCAATCTTATATCCTAAAAATTGAGATGGAGAAGGAATGCTGGGGTCAAACTTTTCATCTGGGAAGAAGTAGTCTTCCTGCCCTACTGCAGGCATACTTACTAGTAGTGCGAAAATGACTCCTAGAATTGATTTTTTCATAGTGGTTCTAATATTTCAAGAAAAATAGGAAAGGTATCGGGCATTTCTATTAAAAATCCATCAGCGGTTAAGCAAATCCATAAAATTTTGCTGTATTTTAAAAGTTCAATTCGCAAATCAAACCCCAACTTAATCCATGAAACAGAAATTTTTAAGTTTTACAATCCTAGTAACATGCCTGGGAACAGCAACCCTAGCTTTTGCGCAGCAGACGACAACACCGCCGCCCCTACCTCCTCAAGCTACTGAGTTTTATACTCCTGTACCTCCCAAGGTAACTCCCGGAGTGATGAACCATCAGGCGCCTTCCGATGCGATTGTCCTGTTTGATGGCAGCAGCCTCGCTAATTTTGTATCCGCTAAGGATGGATCCAGTCCAGCTGCCTGGAAGATAGAGAATGGAGAGCTGGTGGTTCAGAAGGGGATGGGAGACATTCAATCCAAACTTGCATTTGGTGATGCCCAATACCATCTGGAATGGTCTGCACCTACCGAAATCGTTGGGGAAGGCCAGGGGAGAGGCAATTCAGGCTTCTTTTTGATGGGGGTATATGAAGTACAAGTCCTGGATAGTTACGTAAGTAAAACCTACACCAATGGGCAAGCAGGAAGCATTTACAAGCAATTTCCTCCCTTGGTAAACCCGTTGAGAGGACCAGGTGACTGGAATTACTACGACATCATTTTCAAAGCGCCTCGTTTTGATAAAAATGGGATGCTTACCTCCCCAGCAACAGTTACAGTATTGATCAATGGGGTACTGGTGCAAAACAATGTGATTCTCAAAGGGCCTACCGAATACATTGGGATTCCAAATTACAAAGCGCACGCAGAAGCCTTGCCAATCAAACTTCAGGATCACGGCAATCCCGTTCGATTCCGAAATATCTGGGTAAGACCGCTTTAATCTTCAGTCCACGGTCGACAGTTGACAGTCGACAGTCGACCGTGGACAATTTGTACCCTAAATAACAAACCCTCATGACTTCAAGAAGAAAATTTATTCAAAATACAATGCTCCTCGGAGCGGGTTTATCCATGCCCTCCATATTAACGGCTGCAGACTTTGGCACCTTTACGAGAAGCATTGGACCCAATGATCAAATCAACTATGGCGTAATCGGCTGTAAAGGGATGGGATGGTCCAACATGAGTGCGCACCTAAAAATCCCACAGGTCAACTGTGTGGCTCTCTGCGATGTGGATCAAAGCGTATTAGACCAGCGTACCGAAGATGTATTCAAAATCCGCGGCAAGCGTCCCATCCAATACAAGGACTACCGCAAGATGCTTGAAAACAAGGATATCGATGTGGTCATCATTGGTACCCCAGACCACTGGCACTGCCTCAACATGGTGGATGCTGTGTCCGCTGGTAAGCACGTGTATGTAGAAAAACCAATTGCCAACACCATCGAAGAGTGTCAAATTATGGTGAAAGCGCAGGAGCGCTACGGCAAGATTGTTCAGGTAGGACAGTGGCAGCGCTCTGGTTCACAGTACGACCAGGCCATTCAATACGTAAAGTCTGGCAAGCTCGGCCAAATTCGTTTGGTAAAGTGCTGGGCCTACCAAGGATGGATGAAGCCAGTACCGGTGGTTGCAAATAGCGCAGTTCCTGCTGGGGTGGATTACAACATGTGGCTTGGACCTGCTCCAAAGCGGGACTTCAATTCCAACCGCTTCCATTTCAGTTTTCGCTGGTTCTGGGATTATGCAGGTGGCTTGATGACCGACTGGGGGGTACACGAGATTGATATCGCTCTTTTTGCCATGGGAGTGTCTGCCCCTAAATCCGTGATGGCTTCAGGAGGTAAATTTGCTTACCCTGATGATGCATCAGAAACTCCAGATACGCTACAGACGGTGTATGAGTACGAGGGCTTCAATATGCTCTGGGAGCATGCAACTGGTATCGATGGTGGAAACTATGGTACAACTGAAGGGATTGCTTTCATTGGTAACAACGCCACGCTTGTCGTGAACCGTGGTGGATGGAAGGTGATTCCTGAAACAGAGATGGTAGATGGGCAGCGCAAAAATAAGATCGAGGAAGTACCGCAAACGCGTCCTTCAGGCCCTTCGGCATTGGAACTCCATGCAGTCAATTTTGTGGAGGCTATGACAGCCAACGATGCCAAGCTGTTGAAGTGTGGAATTCAAACCGGTTCGGTAGCTGCAATCAATGCGCAGATGGGAAATATTGCCTACAAGACGGGCAAGAAGGTCTACTGGGATGCAAGCAAAAATTTGTTTACCGATGCAGATGCGAATCAGCTAATGAAAGCCAAATACAACAATGGTTGGGTAGTGCCTAAAGTTTAATCTATACCGTATTTCAACCAAAAGCCCTTCCTAATTCAATTTAGGAAGGGCTTTTTCGTGGATGACAATTGCATGAGCAATTCCCAAAGAAATTTAGGTTTGGAGTTCAAGAAAATGTGCTCTGGTCTGTATGTGGTCAGCTGTTGACGAATATCCGAAGTGATTTATAGGGATTTCGAACTATTAGTTTGCCTGAGGATAATCCAAATACTTACCAAAGCCAGGTTCCGGTGGCTCCAGCTGGAAGGGAAGCATTGAAATGCTGGTTACCAGAACGAATTTCAAACTGTTTGGTAGCCGTGCCGTCGTTGTATACGATCAAAACTTGTTTACCATCAGTTCGGAGAAAGGCTACATTTGAGAGTCCATCGGGCATGGAAGAGCCAATTCGATGAGAGCCTGGATCCACTACTTTGCTGGCATGGGCGATGACGTAGTAAGCCGGATTTCTGGTCACTGCGTCGCCGTCGATGGTGATGGCTCCTAAGCAGCGATCACAGCCTCCACGATCAGTGTGTGGCTTTAGGCCTGGATTGGAACTGATATTCCATTCCAACACCGTTTTTGCCCAATTCCGAGGGGCTCCAATGAGTAGATTTTTGACATGCCAAGCAATGTCTCCTTCCAAGTTGCCCGGTGATCCCACCCACTGTTCGGTAAAGTAAAGGTGCTTGTCAGGAAAGGCTCGATGCACCTCTGAAAGGGCTTCAATTTGACCACCATAGAGGTGAAAGGCAGAGCCATTGATGTAGGGATTGGCCTTTGGATCGGATAAAACCGTAATCGGGTAATCTGGCCGATCGGCATTGTGATCGTAGACTATGATTTTGGTTTGGATTCCAGCCCTCCCAAATGCAGGTCCCAAATGCTGGCCTATAAACCGTGCCTGCTGGTCTGGAAGCATGAGTAGGGAAGGATTATTTCCTGGATGGAGCGGTTCATTTTGGATAGTCAAGGCATCGATTGTAAATCCTCTATTGTCCATTTCTTGGATGTATTTGACCAAATACTGAGCATAGCTTGCCTCAAATTCCGGCAAAAGTGATCCACCACGGGTATCCCGATTGTCCTTCATCCAGGTAGGAGGAGACCAAGGTGAGGCCATCAGGGTTACTTTTGGATTAATTTCAAGGATCTGAGCAAGAAGGGGTAGCACATCTAGGGTATCGTAGCTCAGGCTAAACTGGCTTAGTGTTGGATCCGTTGTTCGAGGGTCTTTGAGGTCGTTGTAGGAAAAAGGAAAGGCATTCAAATCCGAAGCTGCCACAGACAGTCTTAAGTAGGAGATACGAATGCCTTTTTCTCCATCCCCAAATAATTCTTGAAGCGCAGCTTTTCGTGCCGAATCAGACATGGCCAAAAAATGAGTGGCAGAACCTTGGCTCAAAGTAAAGCCAAAGCCGTCCATGGATTGGTAGATGGAATCTGGATACAAGATGATCTCTGCAGTAGGTAGTCCTAAACCAGAATTTGGATCAGCTTGCTTTTGGAAAAGGATCCCAGATTTGGGATCGGTTAGCCAAAAGAAAGGCGTCTGTGCTTTTATAGAAAAGCTAAAGGAAAGAAGAAGTAAAAGAGGGAGGATAGGTCTTAGAAGCATAGGGTAAAAAAAGATCCGCCGAAGCGGATCAATTATTTATTTTCGAGCAAGTGCTCTTTTGGCAGCCTTCACAATATTTTCGGCATTGAGGCCGTACTTTTCTAGTAGTTGAGTTGGAGTACCTGACTCACCAAAGCTATCGTTAACTCCCACATACTCCAATGGAGCTGGGTTGTGACGTATCAAAGTTTGTGCAATGCTGTCTCCTAGGCCACCATTGAGTTGGTGCTCTTCGGCAGATACAGCACATCCCGTCTTTTTTACCGAATCCAAGATCGCTTCGGTATCCAATGGCTTGATCGTGTGGACGTTGATTACTTCGGCATGGATACCTTCCTCGCGAAGCATGGCTTCGGCGACTACTGCTTCCCATACCAGGTGTCCTGTAGCAAAGATGGTCACGTCCTTACCGTCGATCATTTTCCATGCTTTCCCAATTTCAAACTTCTGGTTGGCAGGAGTGAAAATCGGCCAACTTGGACGTCCAAAGCGGAGGTACACTGGTCCTTCGAATTCGGCAATGGCAAGCGTAGCCGCCTTGGTTTGGTTGTAATCGCAAGGATTGATCACCGTCATGTGGGGAAGCATTTTCATCATGCCCAAATCTTCCAGGATCTGGTGCGTTGCTCCATCTTCTCCTAGCGTCAATCCAGCGTGTGAGGCGCAGATTTTTACATTTTTATCGGAATAGGCTACAGATTGGCGAATTTGATCGTACACGCGTCCTGTGGCAAAGTTGGCAAAGGTACCGGCAAAGGGAATTTTTCCTCCAAGGGCCATTCCTGCCGCTAGTCCAATCATATTGGCCTCTGCGATACCGGTTTGGAAAAATCGATCCGGAAATTCTTTCTGGAAGTCTCCCATTTTTAAGGAGCCAATCAAATCGGCACATAGGCCTACCACGTTGGGATTTTTTCTTCCTGCTTCCAAAAATCCATCGCCAAAACCTGAGCGGGTATCTTTCTTTTCGGTGTAGGTATATTTTAAGTCTAAGCTCATCTTATTGTCTTTTGCAATGGATAATTAATAATCGCCATCTGTTTCTTCCAATTGACCCAAGGCAAGGGACAATTGCTCGTCATTTGGCGGGGAACCGTGCCACTTGTGTGTACCCACCATGAAATCGACGCCATAGCCCATTTCGGTGTAGAGTAGATTCAAGATGGGTTTGCCTTTTCCAGTAAGGGATTTGGCTTTTTCCAAACCAGCTAGTACAGCTGCAAGGTCATTTCCCTCTTTGGTTTCGATGACCTCCCAACCGAATGCTTCCCACTTGGCTTTGAGGTTTTTTAGATCCATTATTTTTTCAGTAGGACCGTCAATCTGCTGTCCATTGTAATCTACGGTGGCAATCACATTGTCCATCCCGTAATGTGCTGCATACATGGCCGCTTCCCAAACCTGTCCCTCTTGAAGTTCTCCATCTCCCATCAAAACATGTACGATTGAGGGGTCTTTGTCCAATTTTTTAGTCTGGGCTACACCAAGGGCAACTGATAATCCCTGACCCAAAGAACCTGAAGCTATACGGATACCGGGAAGGTGCTCGTGCGTGGCAGGATGTCCCTGAAGTCTTGAATTCAGTTTGCGGAAGGTTTTTAGTTCAGCAACAGGAAAATAACCACTGCGAGCGAGCACTGAATACCATCCTGCAGAGAGGTGTCCATTGGATAAGAAAAATAAATCTTCCCCTTTTCCATTCATTTGGAAATCTGGGTTATGGTGGAGTTGATCGAAATAAAGTGCAACAAAATACTCAGCACATCCAAGGGGTGCACCAGGGTGACCAGATTGTACGGCGTGCACCATTCGTAGGACGTCTCTGCGTAGTTGGCTACAGATTTTTTGTAGCTCGGGTAGGGATTGTTTTTTCATGGGAATTTTACTTCAGCACTTGGGCTGTATGATTCTTGGTATCAACTTTTTCGATGATTTCAGCGATTTTACCGGACTCGTCGATGACAAAGGTAGTTCGTGCAGTACCCATGTAAGCACGGCCGTACATGGATTTTTCTACCCAAGTTCCGTAGGAATGATGTACCGTGAGTTCCGTATCCGCAATTAGGGAAAAGGGCAGGTTCTGCTTTTCAATGAATTTTTGATGAGACTTTGCAGTATCTGAGCTCACCCCAAAGACCACATAACCGGCTTTGAGTAGCTGTTCGTAATTGTCTCGAAGGTTGCAGGCTTGAGCTGTACAACCAGGAGTAGCATCTTTAGGGTAAAAATAGAGAATCACTTTTTTTCCGCGGTAGTCGGATAGTTTGATGGAAGCTCCAGTTTCAATTTTTGCTTCAAAATCAGGTGCCTTTTGGCCAATTTCTAAGGACATGGTATTCGTGATTAAGATGATTACTTTTTTAATTAAGGGTGCCGCGGTATTCCGCTACATTGCCTGCTTGGTCAGTTACTTTCAATAAGACGGCTCCTTTCAGCGTTTGTCCTTGTAGCGGCTCCGACCAAATGACGGCCTGCTTGTGCTCGTAGCGCATCCAAACCCACTCTCCATTGACATAGGCCTCAAAACTCTTGATTCCAGACAGGTTGTCTCTAATCGTGAAGCGCATGCCTTGACTTGTTACGCGAATGGGACTGATCGTCGGTTTGACAGCATCCTCAGCCAAAACAAAACTACCAAAATTTCTGGTTTTGAATCGTATTTGATTTTTCACCCAATCCCCGCCCACAAAGGTTCGGGCACCGTTTGCAGCGCGCTGGTACACCTGTGTTTTGGTTTTGTCGCCGACATAGCCATTCACATCCCATGTGGCTTCGATGGGGTTCCAGAGGTAAGCATTGGATTCGCCTAGGTTCAAAACGGGTGCACTGGCCGTACCAGTTTGGGTCACGCGGAGGTAGAGGTCCTCCAATAGACTAGTGGCTTCTGTTCGAATCTGAAGGTTTGCAATGGCATGCAAGTGCTCTTTTCCCACGGGAAAATGCCCAATGATGTCCGGAATGTAGGTTTCTGAACACAGGTCAATTTTTTTCGGAATTCCAAAACGTAAGTCCCAAAGGTAGGTTCTGCTGGCAGCATCCTGGTAGGCGGGAAGAATTTCGTAGGTGGTATTTCCCACCTCAAATTTGGCTAGGCCTCCTTTGTCTGTTTGAGCCACTTTTATCTTCAGGATGTTTTTGTAGTAGCTCACCTGTGCTTTTTGGGGTGCAGCTCCATCAGATTTGGTCGAATCTAAATCCGCACCTGTGAGGCTGAGTTGAACCAGTCGGGTATTGTTGTACGCGTCAATAAGTTTGAGTTGAATGTTTTTCTTCTTGCCTGTTTCCACCTGTAATGCACCTGTGCCAGGGACATTTGGACTAAAAAAGGAAAACTTCAAATCCTTTTGGAAGTAGAGTTTGGTAAAGCGATTTTGGTGGGTGTGAAGTAAAAATTGCCGCGTATAGTTGAAATCTACTTGATCTACAAGGAGTTTGAAAAGGAGTCCAGCATCGTCGTAAACCTCAAATTTGGGGAAGCCATTTTGGTTTTCAGCCCCATCCAATTTGTCGTATCCTTGTATTTCTAGACCTACTTTACCGGAAACCTGAATGGTTTCGTTGATGCGGTAGCTAGAGCCGTTGAGCACTGGGGTGAGTTCAAGCCGTTGAAACTTCCCATTGACTCGGCTATCTAATTCGAGGGGTACAATGGCGATTTTTTGAGGGCTAGGGGGGATTTTATCTAAGATCTCCGCATAGCCTGCAAGCAAGGGATCCAGTGCTCGATCCAAGCTGTCGCGAATTTCAAAGTGAAGGTGAGGACCACCCGAGCTACCTGTATTTCCACCATAGGCGATGAGTTCCCCTTTTTTAACGGGAAGTTCACCTTCCTTTGGAGAAATTTCCAATTCATTTAGCTTGGCTTCATACATCTTCTTTTTCATCCAGGTATGTAGGGTGGGATTGAAATTCCGAAGGTGGCCATAGAGGGTGATGTGTCCGCTGGGGTGCTTGAGGTAAATGACATTCCCGTAGCCAAAAGAAGAAATTTTGATTCGGTGCACCCAACCTTCTGCTGCAGCATAGATGGGTTCGCCTTCCACACCGCCAAATTTATAATCCAAACCCGTATGAAAGTGGTTTGGACGCAATTCAGAGAAATTGCCTGCAAGGAAGTTTCTA
The DNA here is from genome assembly GCA_023653075.1 of Algoriphagus sp. Taxonomy (GTDB): domain Bacteria; phylum Bacteroidota; class Bacteroidia; order Cytophagales; family Cyclobacteriaceae; genus Algoriphagus. The sequence continues at coordinate 15,741 of JAMNXQ010000025.1, read as the reverse complement.
ACCCCTGGTTTTACAGGGGACTGGAAGTATCCTTTTTGAATGATTTGGGCGAATCCAAGGCCATTTAACCCCAGAATAAGTGAGCATAGTAAAAGATTAACCTTACTTAACTTCAACATGGAGCATTTTTTGGTTGCCAATAAATCCAATTAGTTCATCACCAGTTTGCACAGGCCCCACACCCGCAGGGGTGCCGGTATAGATGAGATCCCCCTTTTTTAGGGTGAAAAATTGGGATAAATAGGAGATGATGGTCGCGAAATCAAAAAGCATCAGTCCTGTATTTCCTTTTTGTTTGAGTTCTCCGTTAACCTCAAGGTGAAAGTCGATGTTCTTCAAATCACCCAATTCCGCTACCGATTTAAATTCACCGATGGGAGCAGATCCGTTAAATGCCTTCGCAATTTCCCAGGGCAATCCTTTGGCCTTGCACTGGTCTTGAAGGTCTCTGGCAGTGAAGTCAATGCCCAACCCGATTTCCTCAAAGTAGCGATGCGCGAATTGGGGTTGGATGTATTTTCCTTCCTTGGATATTTTCAATACCAATTCGATTTCATGGTGAATGTTGCTTGAAAAGTCAGGATAAAAGAAAGGTGCTCCACCCTTCAAAAGGGCTGTATCTGGCTTGAGAAACACGATAGGCTGTCCTGGCTTTTCATTTTTTAATTCTTCAATATGAGCTGCATAATTGCGGCCAATGCATAAGATCTTCATTTGATCTGAAATTAAGTTCTGTCTGGGATTAGAAATTTATTTTTTTGAGCGCTGAGAGCAATTTACCCGTCCATTGTCCATAAATGAGTTTGGAGGGGTGAAGTTGGTCTTCGACTATTCCTTCTGGGAATCCGCCATTCACCCGGTATTCATCCGTGATGTCGATGAATTTTATACCCTGTTTTTCGCAAATTTCTTTCTTGGTTTGGTTGTAAACGTTAATTGCCTTTGTCACTTGATCCTGATCTACGCCTTTTTGGATAGCAAAAGGCGTGACTCCCCAATCAGGAATGGAGAGGACGATTACTCGTGATTTATCTCCTTTTGCAAAAGCAATCGCCCGCTGCAGCATTTTTTCAAAATCCACCGCAAAGGATTCCACCGAGCGGCCTCGGTACTGGTTATTGACTCCAATCAATAAGGTCACCAGGTCATAGCCGTCTGCTGCTGTGGGGGTAGCCTGGATTCCTGCTTCCAGTTCATCCACAGTCCAACCTGTCTTTGCAATGATTTGGGGGGAAGTAAATGGAATTTTGGCCACCTTATTCCATTCTCGGACGAGCTGCATGGGGTAGCGATCCTCGATCCCCACACCTTCCCCAATGGTGTAGCTATCACCAAGGGCAAGGTAGCTCAAGGAGGTCGTCTGTGCTTGATTTGTCATGGAAAAGGTCATCGCAATCAAAAAAAAGAGTGCTAGTGAAAAAGGGAAGAAGGAAGTCATTTCCTTAGCTGTTTTGGAATACATTCTCCAGCAAGGTTAGCGTTCCAGAGCTTGCATTTAAGCGAACACGGGCACCAACTGGAATTATAAATTGTCGAGGAATATGGCCAATCATGGCACCGATGTATGCTGGGATTGCCAAAGGTAGGATGTATTGATCCAAGATTTGGTCTACAGTAAATGCGCCATACCCATTGCTTGGCTTGCACTCCGAACATTGCCCGAAGACAAAGCCTTTGATTTTCCCAAGCGTACCATTTAGTTTGAGTGTGCTCATCATGCGATCGATGCGGTAAGGATCTTCTCCTACATCTTCAATGAATAAAATAGCATCTTGAAAGTCAGGATAGTAAGGTGTTCCAGATAAAGCTGTCAATACGGTTAAATTTCCACCTAGAATTTTACCTTCCACGCTACCAGCGGTAAGCGTTTGGATTCGATTTCCTTTGGCTACCAAGTCATCTCCCTTACCAATTTCATTTTTGAAGGTGAGTAGTTTTTGCTCAAAGAAGAGTTGTTGAAACTGGCTTGCATTGAAGCTATTCCAACTTCCGGATCCATTGGGACCATGGAAGGAGATCAAGCCTGCTTGGCTTTGCAGTGCACAATGAAAGGCGGTGATATCCGAATACCCAAGCAGGGGCTTGGGATTGGCTTTTACTTGGTCGTAATTGATAAGCGGTAGTATTCGTGCTGCACCAGATCCGCCACGAAGGCAAACTATTGCCTTTACCTCGGGATCGGCAAACATGGCGTTGAAATCATCCGCCCGTTCCTCGTCTGTGCCAGCTAAATGCCCAAATCGATTCTTAAAATTTTCGCCCAACTTCACCTTTAAGCCCAGGGCTTCCATGGCTTCTTTGGCGTAGGTAAACTCCATGCGGTCTGCTGTTGCAGCAGAAGGACTGATAATGCCTACGGTTTGCCCACGAAGTAAGGCCTTGGGAAGTAGTGTTGAAGAGGTACCTACCTTCGGAAAATCCAGACCTAGGATGGGACTTGTAGCGGCCAATAGGCCTAAGGATTTCAAAAAACTACGTTTATTCATGAAAGAGGTGATTTACTAGGCATTAAATGAGCCTCACAACTTAATCAATTAGTTGTTACTTCAAAAGCGATCCCGGACTTGGACCATTACTTTTTCTACTTCTTTACGAACTACAGCAACGGAAAAAGGAAAGTTGGAATTCATAAATGCAAAGGCGTAGGTTTTACCCGACTTGGATTTGACCAATCCTGCCAAACTGTAAGAAGCAGTCATGCTTCCAGTCTTGGCAAAAATATAAGGTTCTGCAGCCTGGAAGGTGTTTTTTAGTGTTCCTGATTTTCCACCTATCGCTAAATATTCTTCGAAGTGCTCCTGTGGAAGTAGTTCTTGAAGCTTTTCAACCACACGAACTAAGGACCGGGGCGTAATCAAATTATGTCGACTCAAACCACTGCCATCCACCCATTTGGGTCGGTCTGGAAGATCGGATAGGCTTGTTTTGAGCAGGTAATCTATTGCGCGGTCGCTATCCAAGGCTTGGAAAAGCTTGTCTGAAATCATTAAGAGCACCTGTTCAGCGATAAAGTTATCAGAGAAAAGCATCATTTCCTTCAATAAAGGGGAGAGGGGAGCACCACGCCAGTGTTGGTGTACTGCTGGGAGTGAATCTGATTTGTAAATCCATGTCTTTCCTGTTGCCTGGCTTGCCAGCTCCGTGACTAGCTCTGGTTCTACCAGAAAAGGGAGGTATTTTTCCTGACCCAAAAAAGTGCTAGGATTGAAATAGAAGGTATTCTTGTGGAAATCCCGTTCTAGCTCTTTTAGATTGTGGCTACTGATTTGGATGTTTGCCTGGAAGAAATTGGGAAAAAGCTTTAGGGAATCACCAACCTTTTCTAGTTGTACCAAGTTGCCATAGATGGGTAGCGAACTACGTTCGGGTGCATAGTCAAAGTAATAATCATCCCATTGCCAAGCGTAGCCCAAAGCGGGAGAAAGGAGATTGGCATCTGAAAATTGCACTACTGAATGGTTTGCAAATATTTTTTGAAAATCAGGCTGGTAAAAATTCTTGTATTTCCAGCTTGGATCCCCCAATCCCCAAATTTTCAAGGTATCTCCAAAGGACTGGTATCGGAGCGTTTGGGTACTGTCTTGTAAGACCTGCAATGCGCCATAAAGCGTGAGTAATTTGGCGGTAGAAGCCGGGATTTGGTAGAGATGGCTATTTTTTTCAAATATGACCTGTTTGGATTCCAAATCATAGAGCATAAAGCCGCTGAGATGACCCTCGAAGAAACTTTGTGGACCAAAGGCGGAATCCAACTGGGCAAGAGTATCCTGCGAAATCTGAGCGCTTGCAAGCCAAGCAAAACAGCTAGAAATCAGGAGGGATAAGACTATTTTTTTCAAGAGCCTAGCAGTTTTTAAAACTGAAATATGCAATCGAACTCCATCCTAGGATAAAGGCTAGTCCACCAAGTGGGGTAATGGCACCCAGCCAGGTGATTCCCGATAAGGAAAGGACATAAAGTGAACCTGAAAAAATTAAAATACCAAGTATCATGCACCTAGCTGCGAAGGCAATCCCTTTCCACTCAGGCTTGAGTGCTGCCACTATACCGATCCCAAACAAGGCTAGCGTATGGTAAAAATGATAGTTTACGGCAGTTTGAAAGGTATCTACCCTTCCATTTTGAATTAAAAGGGCTTCTAGTCCATGTGCTCCAAAGGCACCCAGGCCTACAGCTAGTGCTCCTGAAAGTCCAGCGAGTTGAAAGATTCGTTTTGCGTTCATGGGCTTGGGTAGTTTCTACTTCCAAAAATAGCTGAGCCGATACGTACCATTGTACTTCCTTCATCTTGGGCGATTTGGTAATCCCCACTCATGCCCATGGAGAGTTCTTTCAAATTTACAAAGGAAGGGAGGGTACGATTTTTTAATTCCTCAAAAAGCTGTTTCAATCCTCTAAACTCGGATCGTATCTGTTCCAGATTGGCTGTGAAGGTGGCCATGCCCATTAATCCTTTTACTTGAACATGGGTCATGCTTACAAATTCAGGGCTGGAAAGCATGGCCTCCAGTTCTTCTTGGTCAAAGCCAAATTTACTTTCTTCGGTTGCAATGTGGATTTGGAGCAACACAGGAATAGCTCGATCAATTTTTTTGCCTTGCCTGTCGATTTCCAGCAGGAGTTTGAACGAATCTACGCCATGAATCAGGTGAATAAACGGAGCGATGTATTTGACCTTGTTGCTCTGCAGATGCCCAATCATGTGCCAGCGCGTATCAGCTGGCATTTCAGGTTGTTTGGCTTGAATTTCCTGTACCTTATTTTCCCCAAAATCACGAATTCCCACTCCATAGGCATCCTGTAAATCTGCCAAGGGCTTGGTTTTGCTGACGGCAATTAGTTGACAAGCTGGATTTGGAAATGATTTTTTGATTTGTTCAAGGTTGGCTTTGATGTCCATTTTATTGATCTTAGCGCGGAGTTATTTCCTAAAACAAAGATATGGCTATACTTAGTAAATTACTTAAAAAAGGAATTCGACTACGCGATAGTCTGGAGCAAGAATACGCTAGTCCCATGGATTTACAAAAGGAGCAACTCAAAAAATTGCTCTTGAAAGCAGCGGAAACTGAGATTGGAAGAAAATATCAGTTTAAAAGTGTTTTAGGTAAGCTGAAAGGAAGTACTGATGAATTTTACACTAGTTTTTCACAGCAGCTACCTATTTACGATTACAATTCGATTCGAGAGGAGTTTTGGCACAAATTAGAAGAGGGTAAAAAGAACATCACTTGGCCAGGTAAAGTCAATTTTTTTGCCTTAAGTTCCGGTACCTCTGGTTCAGCCTCTAAGTTTATTCCTGTTACAGAGGAGATGATCAAAGCCATTCGGAAAACTGGGGTACGACAAATGTTAAGTTTGTCTAAGTATGACCTTCCGACTTCCTTATTTAGCAAAGGAATTTTGATGCTCGGGGGGAGTACAGATTTGAAATTTAATGGTACTTATTTTTCTGGGGATCTAAGTGGAATCACTGCTAGCAAACTACCGATTTGGTTTCAACGGTTTTACAAACCGGGCAAGAAAATTGCACGCAATCGAAACTGGGGGAATAAGCTAGATCAGATTGTAGAGAAAGCTCCAGATTGGGATATTGGAATCATCGTAGGCGTACCAGCATGGCTTCAATTGCTAGTTGAAAAAATTATTGATCGTTACAAACTCAATACGATCCATGATATCTGGCCTAATTTGCAACTTTTTGTTCATGGTGGAGTCTCCTTTGAACCTTACAAGGTTGGTTTTGAGCGGCTCTTGGGGAGACCCTTGATCTACATAGAAACCTATTTGGCCTCGGAGGGATTTCTTGCATTTCAGGCTGTACCTAATCGAAAGTCTATGCGATTGGTGCTGAATAATGGTATTTTTTATGAGTTTATTCCTTTTACTCCCAAAAATTTTGATGAAGAGGGAAATTTAGTAGCCAATCCAAAAACGCTTCCTTACCAAAAAATAGAAGAGGGCAAGGAATATGCCTTGCTCATTTCCACTTGCTCAGGAGCCTGGAGGTATTTGATCGGAGATGTAATTCGAATTGTTTCCAAAGCAGAGGCTGAGATTGTGATCACTGGAAGGACTAAACATTTTTTAAGCTTGTGTGGAGAGCATTTGTCCGTGGACAACATGAATAAGGCAGTTGAATTTGCTTCAGAAAAGTTATCCATACAAGTCAAGGAGTTTACCGTTTTGGGGGTACCACAAGGAACCTTGTTTGGACACCACTGGTATGTTGGAACGGATGATAGCATTGATCCGAGCAAGTTGAAAAAAACCATTGACACTCAACTAATGATCCTAAATGATGACTATGCGATAGAGCGAAAGCATGCCTTGAAAAAAATTGGGTTGACTATTTTACCAACGGCTCTTTTTTACGAATGGATGCGGATACAAGGTAAGGAAGGTGGACAAAATAAATTTCCTAGAGTTCTGAAAGGTGAGAGAGCAGCGAATTGGAGGGATTTTTTGCATGAAAAAACACAGGTATGATTGATGATCCAATTTTGGAAGGCGTAAAAATAGGATTGCTTCTCTCCATGATGATTGGGCCTGTATTTTTTGCCTTAATCACTACAAGCCTTGCACATGGATTTAGGCGATCTGCACTCCTAGCCTTTGGGGTTGTGGTGAGTGATTTGATTTATGTATTTGGGAGTTATTTAGGGGTTCATTTTCTTAAAAAAATACCAGCTCTGGAAGATTACCTCGGTTTTGTCGGTGGGGTTATTTTGATTGGTTTTGGAATCCATTTTATGGTTAAAAAAGTGATTCCAATTACAACAGAAAATTTGGTGGCAAAACCAAAGAAGCGAACGCTATTTTTTCAGGGGATAGGGATAAATGGAATCAACCCTTTTGTAATGCTTTTTTGGCTATCAATCGCAAGCATGGTTTCCATTAAAAGCTCTTGGGGGACGTCTGAACGAGTATTTTTCTACGGATCGCTACTCTTAACCATTTTTGGCATTGATATTTTAAAGGCATTTCTTGCCAGCAGCTTTAGGTCAATTCTCTCACCCAACCTTAGAAAGGCAATCCAGATTTTTGCAGGGTTTTTGATTTGTTATTTTGGTGTAAAAATGATTTGGGGTACGATTTCTGCTGTTTTATAGGTTCAATCTTTTTGAATATTTTGTAGTTTTCAAAGAAATGTCTCCACGATTTTTCATTCTCCTTCTCCTAGGGACACTCGCTCTGCCAGCATTGGCTCAGGATTCAACTGCTTTGGAGCTTTTCAATTCCACCCGTCTGGACTACAACCGATGTGGAATGTGGATTTTGGGATCTTGGGCACTACTCAATATCTTGATTGGGGCCCTTAGTGCTGTTCTGACCCGAGGTCAAGTGCAGGCATTTCACCAGATGAATTTCTATTGGAATTTGGTGAATCTGGGGATTGCCGGGTTTGGGTTGTGGCAGGCCAACCAGATTTCTTTTCCTATCTTTTTTTGGGAGGTGATTAGGGCACAGCAACAAATCGAAAAAATACTGCTTTTTAATACCGCTCTAGACCTTGTATACATGGCAATTGGTTTTTTCCTGATTGAAAAGGGACTTCGTATGGAAAAAGAGCGATGGATTGGATTTGGAAAATCAATTCTTTTGCAAGGGGCCTTTTTGCTACTTTTTGATGGGATTTTAGTAGGATACCAGCAGGAATTGGGCATGGAATTGATGGAATGGGCCAAATCAATCCAATCTAAGTAGCAACTTGTTTTTCTCTACTCCAACCTTTTTGTTTTGAATTTAGTCGAATGGCTTGAGTAGCTTGGTTTTCAAATTGGAATCTTTTCCCTGAGTATTCAACAAAAAAAATCCCATCAACTGGATGGGATTTTTTTGAGCTCGTGCTATTTTTTTTAGGATAGGTATTTTTCAACTGGAGTGTAGGGTAAAGAAAATGCCTCGGCTACGGCTTTGTACACAATATCACCTTGGATTACATTTAGTCCAGATACCAGATCCTCATTTTCTTGTGCTGCCTTTTTCCAACCCTTATCCGCCAACTGAATTGCATAGGGAAGGGTGGCATTGGTCAGCGCTAGGGTAGAAGTGTAAGGAACAGCTCCAGGCATATTGGCGACGCAGTAGTGCACTACCTCGTCAATGGTGTAGGTAGGGTTTTCGTGGGTGGTGGGCTTGCAGGTTTCAATGCAACCTCCTTGATCTACTGCCACATCCACCAACACAGTTCCTTTTTTCATGTCTTTCAACATGTCTTTGGTGATCAAATGCGGAGCTTTTGCTCCAGGAATCAACACCGCACCTACGATGAGGTCTGCTTGCTTGATTTGCTCACGAATGTTGTATTCGTTGGACATCATGGTTTTCACATTGGCAGGCATTACATCCGCCAAGTAGCGCATTCTAGGGAGAGATACATCCATCAGGATCACATCTGCACCTAAACCAGCAGCCATCCAGGCCGCTTGGGTACCTACAACGCCTCCACCGAGGATCAATACCTTTGCAGGGAGTACTCCGGGTACGCCACCCAGGAGAATTCCTCTACCACCCAATGGTTTTTCGAGATAGTTGGCTCCTTTTTGGATGGCCATTCTACCGGCTACTTCGGACATAGGTACTAATAGTGGAAGGCTTCGATCCGCTTTTTCTACGGTTTCGTATGCCAAGCAAATCGCCTTGCTTGCTATCATGGCCCTAGTTAAAGGTTCGTAGGAAGCAAAGTGGAAATAAGTAAATAAGAGTTGATTCGGCTTGATCAAGCTGTACTCTGATTCAATCGGCTCTTTCACCTTCATGATCATTTCAGCGATTTGGTAAGTCGCTTCGATTGTAGGTAAGAGGTGCGCACCCGCAGCTTTGTAGTCTTCGTCTGAAAAACCGCTGCCAAGACCAGCAGTCTGTTGCATATAGACTTGATGGCCTCTTTTGATTAATTCTTTGGCACCCGCAGGAGTGAGTGCTACTCGGTTTTCGTTGTTTTTGATTTCCTTAGGAACTCCTATAATCATGGCTAAGTTGATTTGGATTTATAGAACTGCCGCAAAGATACTAAGCAAAAGACGTTTGAACAGCTATTCAAGAAATACTATTTGGTAGCGATTCTGTTTTTGAGTGATTTTCAGCAGTTTATTTTATTTTTTTTAAAAAATCTTTACTTAATTTTAAAAAAGGAGCAATTCTGAAAAAATCTTTTGTTTTTTTTTCCACACTTCTTAAAAAATCCCGGACTGATGCTTTCGATTATTACCTTCTTAAACTCACAATAATTAAATTTTTACGGAATTATATTTTGTTAATATTCAATTTAATTTAAAATACCAAATTTTAAATGGGTAATTTCAGACGTTAAAATTTGTTCATACACAGTTAATGCCTATTTTTGAGCGCAGCAAGTAAACCCAAAGTGTAACGATTTAGGAAAATTCAACCTATGGCGGGAAAAATTCAAGATCAAGTGCAGCAGGCGTCCACCATTCAGCGAAATCAGGTTTTAGAGGATTTTAGATGGGCAGTTACGAGTAGGCATGCTTCTTTAATGGGGAGAAAAGAGGTGTTTATGGGCAAAGCCAAATTTGGTATTTTTGGTGATGGCAAGGAGCTAGCCCAGCTTGCTATGGCACGCTCCTTTCAAAAAGGTGATTTTCGAGCAGGATATTACCGTGATCAAACGTTCATGATGGCCTTGGGCGAGTTGACTGTACAGCAGTATTTTGCTCAATTGTATGCGCATACCAATGTAGAAGCAGATCCAGCCAGTGCGGGACGATTGATGAATGGGCATTTTGCCACTAGATCCTTAAACGTGGATGGATCTTGGAAATCCTTAACTGCTCAATACAATTCAGCGGCAGATATTTCTCCCACGGCGGCTCAAATGCCGAAGTTGTTAGGATTGGCTTTTGCCTCCAAATTGTATAGAAATAACAAGGGATTGAAAGAGCTGACTGATTTTTCAATTCAAGGAAATGAGGTTGCTTGGGGTACCATTGGCAATGCTTCCACTTCCGAAGGGATGTTTTTTGAATCCCTCAATGCTGCAGGGGTTCTTCAAGTGCCTATGGTGGTGGCTGTATGGGACGATGGATTTGGTATATCTGTTCCTCAAGAATTTCACACCACTAAAGGCAGTATTTCAGAAGCCTTACTTGGTTTGCAGCGAACTGACACAGAGAAGGGTTTTGAAATTCTCCGTGTGAAGGGTTGGGATTACGAAGCCTTAAATCAGGCTTTTGCTACCGCAGGAAGATTGGCTCGAGAAGAGCATGTGCCAGTTTTACTTCATGTAGAGGAGATGACGCAGCCACAAGGGCATTCTACTTCAGGTTCGCACGAGCGCTACAAGACCAAAGAGAGGTTGCAGTGGGAAAAGGATTGGGATTGTATCCTGAAGTTTCGAGAATACATTGTTTCCTCTGGATTTGCCTCTGCCGATCTTTTGGATGAGATTGAAGCTGAGGTGAAGGCTGAAGTAAAGCGACAAAAGGATGCGGCTTGGAATGAACTAAATGGGGAAATAAAAGAAGAATTGGAACAGGCACTTTTGCTAATTCGAGCTGCTGCGGAGAAATCTTCACGGAAGATTTCGCTAGTTCAATTGGCGGATGACCTCAAGAAAACCATCAATCCAATTCGAAAAGATGTGGTCAGTACGGTGCGGAAGAGTTTGTTTTTACTTCGGATTGAAGGAGATGAAATCAAGAAGGAATTGGCAAACTGGTACCATCAACTTCAGTCAAAAAATAAAGACCGATACAACAGTCATTTGTACAGTCAAACTGAGAATTCAGTTGGGTATTGCAAAGTGATTCCCGCAGAGGTAACGGAGGATTCTCCTCTTGTGGATGGTCGAGAAATTCTCCAAGCATTTTTTGATTACACCTTAGAACACAATCCTCGATTCTTTGCCCTAGGTGAGGATGTTGGAAAAATTGGTGATGTGAATCAAGCTTTTGCGGGATTGCAAGCCAAGTATGGCGATTGGCGTGTGATGGATACAAGTATCCGAGAATGCACCATTATTGGTCAAGGAATTGGGACAGCCTTGCGAGGACTTCGCCCGATGGTGGAAATCCAATACCTAGACTACCTCTTGTACGCCATACAATTGCTGTCTGATGACCTAGCTACACTTACCTACCGCACCAAGGGAGGGCAAAAAGCTCCTTTGATTGTTCGCACCAGAGGTCATCGTTTGGAAGGAGTTTGGCATTCAGGTTCTCCCATGGGTATGATTCTATCCAGCCTTCGGGGTATGATTGTTTGCGTACCTCGAAACATGACTCAAGCGGCGGGAATGTATGCCACCTTGCTTCAATCCGATGAACCTGCCTTGGTGATTGAATGTCTGAACGGCTACCGATTGAAAGAGCAGCTTCCCCAGAACCTGGGTGAATATACACTCCCCATGGGTGTACCAGAGGTGCTCCGTGAAGGAAAAGACCTGACGTTGGTCACCTATGGAAGCATGTGTCGAATTGTGTTGGAGGCAGCTGCTGAATTAGCGGAAATCGGAGTTTCCTTGGAGGTAATCGATGTGCAAACACTCCTGCCTTTTGATACTACTGGAATCATTGGACAATCCATTCAAAAAACCAATCGGGTAGTATTTGCAGATGAAGATGTGCCTGGGGGGGGGACTGCCTACATGATGCAGCAAGTATTGGACCATCAAGATGTATTTGCCTATTTAGATGCTGCCCCACAAACTTTAGCTGCTCAGGCTCATCGCCCAGCTTATTCCACGGATGGGGATTATTTTTCCAAGCCAAGTGTGGAAGATGTGGTGGAGAAAGTTTACCAGATCATGCACGAATCCAATCCCAAAAAGTATCCTGCCCTGTAAAAAAAAAGCTCGTTCCTCTTCGAAGGGTGTCTATCTACCAATAAATCAAAAAAAAAATTAAAGAAGGAAAAAATTACTGTGTAGTCCTTCCTCAAAAAATAGATTCATTTAAAAAAGAAATGTTAAAAGTTTTATCACCCGTTATAAAACTAATAAAAAAATCAAAAACAAAAAATAATTAAAAATAAAAATAAATATAAAAAATTGTATTAAAATAATATTAAGCTAAGAAAGAGATACAATTATTTTAGAAATGACTCTGTTTCATTCCCTAGCGTTTGATTTATGGAGTTATATTAATCCATGGTTTCTTGAAATAATTCAATAATTTTTTTTAACTTTTTTTTAATTCTTTATTTTATTAGTGGGATTGAGAAGTGAATTGTTTTTTGGTTTCAACTTCTGGCTCTAAGCCTTTATTTTTGATTCAATTCTGCTTCGAAAATTTTACCTTTGTGATCTTTCCATTTCTTTAAATGCCCAAGCTTCTTCTTCTATCCATCGAACCGATTACTTTCAAGCTTTTACTTTCTGGTCAGCCTAAGTTGATGATGGAGCAGGGCTGGGAGGTCCTCCTAGTCAGTGCAGATGGAAGAGAAGTGCAGCAGGTTTGTCGAACCGAAGGGGTGCAGCATGAAGTCATCCCTTTTGTAAAAGGGATCAACTATGTGGAGGACTGTATTTCCTTTTGGCTTTTGGTTCAATTGCTTCGAAAGGTAAAGCCGGATGTGATCCATAGTTACGATCCCAAAGCGGGTTATTTGGGTATGCTAGCGGCCAAACTAGTGGGAGTTCCCCATCGAATTCATAGCATCACCGAAATGCCGGTTCTTGCCAAAAATCCTCAGAAGGGGTTTACACTTTTAGAAAAATGGACCTTTTCGAATGCCACAGCACTTTGGGTCAACTCGACAGGCATGCTTTCTTTTTTTACTAGCCATTCAAAACTGGAACCTTCTAAATTTAATATTATTGGGCACGGATCCACTTTAGGGATTGATTTAGAGAAGTTTAACCGAAGGGTATTGAAAGAAAATCATTTGGTGGCTGCCACTATGCGCATTTTACCCAGTGAAAATGACTTTATTATTTTAGCTGTAGGCAAACTAATCAAGCGGAAGGGGATAGAAGATTTAGTAGCTGCTTTTTTGGGTTCAAAGATTATTTCTTCTTCCAAATTGGTCCTTATCGGAACATTTGAAAAGGAAGAGGAGCCGCTTGACCAAGAAATCCTACAAACCATTCGAGAGCATCCTCGTGTGGTACAAATCGACTGGACAGATCATGTGGAGCACCATTTGGCATTAGCCGATGTTTTGGTGCATCCTTCGCATGAAGAAGGATTTTCGAATGTGCTCCTGGAGGCTGCTGCCATGCAGGTACCTATTATTTGTTCCGACTGTGTGGGAAATACTTCCCTGATTAAGCAGCAAAAGACTGGTTTGGTATTTCCTGTAGGTGAAGTACCTGTATTGAAAGAAGCCTTGGAATTTGCATTTGTAAAGCGAGATGCACTTGCAAGATATGCGGACACCTTGTACCAAGAGATACAGGAAAAGTTTGACCGCAAATCGATGCGAAAGCTGCAGTTGGAAAAGTACCAAGGTTTGCTTTTGGGTCAAGAATAAGGAGGATTATGGGATGTATTTGTAAACTATTCTTGATTTTATACCCATGAAATACCTTGTCACAGGATCTGCTGGGTTTATTGGATTTCATGTGGTCCAGCACCTACTTACCCATGGGCACGAAGTGCTGGGTTTGGATAACATCAATTCCTATTACAGCAGGGAATTAAAGTTTGCACGATTAGCAGAATCTGGAATTGCTTCGGAAAAGGTAGCGCCTGGGGTAGTGGTAACTTCCAGTAGGCAAGCCAATTACCGTTTTATTCAACTTGATTTGGTGGATAAGCCCGCTTTACTTTTGCTTTTCGAAGGAGAAAAATTTGAGGTTGTCATCCATTTGGCAGCGCAAGCAGGGGTACGAAATTCGATTCTGCATCCGGAAGATTACCTGCACAGCAACTTTGCTGGATTTTTAAATCTCTTGGAGTGCTGCCGGTTTCATCCGGTGCAGCACCTGGTATTTGCATCTTCCAGCTCGGTATATGGAAGCAATACCAAAATGCCTTTTTCCACCTCAGATGGTGTTGATCACCCCATTTCCTTGTATGCGGCCTCCAAAAAGTCAAACGAACTGATGGCTCATAGTTACAGCCATCTCTTTAATCTTCCTACTACAGGATTACGCTTCTTTACGGTGTATGGGCCTTGGGGAAGACCAGACATGTCCTACTTCCTTTTTGCGGATGCGATCCGGAAAGGGGAGTCAATCCAGGTATTTAATGCCGGAAAGATGAAACGGGATTTTACCTACATTGATGATATTGTGGATGGAATCATCCGTGTGGCCGAAAAGCCTGCTACCCCCAACCCAAATTACGATCCTCAGCATCCAGACCCTTCGAGTTCGACCGCACCTTACAAGATTTACAATATTGGCAACTCTTCCCCAGTTCCTTTGCTAGAGTTTATTGGAGAAATTGAGAAGGGGCTAGGGCAAAAGGCAAAGATGGAATTGCTGCCGATGCAGCCGGGCGATGTAGTCGAGACCCATGCCGATATCCGTGAATTGGAACGGGATTTGGGGTATCAACCGCATACGACTGTGGCTCAAGGAGTAGCTGAGTTTACAAAATGGTACAGTAACTTTTATAGATAAAACAATGTCAAAATCAATTTTAATTACCGGAGGAGCCGGATTTATTGGATCCCATGTGGTCAAACTTTTTGTGACTACCTATCCGCAGTATCGAATCGTCAACTTGGATGCGCTGACTTATGCAGGCAACTTGGAGAACCTAACTGAGGTGGAAGATGCCCCCAACTACTTTTTTGAAAAAGGAGATATCCAAGAGGAGCAGGTCTTGGAAGCAATTTTTGCGAAGCATGGCATTACGGATGTCATTCATCTAGCTGCAGAATCTCATGTGGATCGTTCCATTTCTGATCCTCTTGCATTTGTGAAGACCAATGTCTTTGGCACGGTGAACCTGCTCAATGTGGCCAAAAAGGCCTGGGCAGGGGCTTTTGAGCAGCATTTATTTTACCACGTATCTACGGATGAGGTCTATGGATCCTTGCACGAGGGTGGCTTTTTTGTAGAGACTACGGCTTACGATCCGCAATCTCCTTATTCAGCTTCGAAGGCATCTTCCGATCACTTTGTGCGTGCTTATGCCAATACCTACAAAATGAAAACGGTGGTTTCCAATTGTTCCAACAACTACGGCCCCAACCATTTTCCTGAGAAGTTGATCCCGCTTTGTATCCATAACATCAAGAACAATAAGCCTTTGCCTGTCTATGGTAAAGGAGAGAATGTACGGGATTGGTTGTTTGTCAAAGACCATGCCCGTGCCATTGATGTGGTGTTCCATAAGGGTAAGCCAGGCGAGACTTACAACATCGGGGGCTTCAATGAGTGGAAAAATATAGACATCGTCCGTCTTTTGTGTCAAAAGATGGATGAGAAGTTAGGGCGTGAGCCGGGTGCCTCTGAGAAGTTGATCACTTTTGTACAGGATCGTGCAGGCCACGATTTGCGCTATGCGATCGATGCGACCAAAATCCAGCAGGAACTTGGCTGGGAGCCAAGCCTACAGTTTGAGGAAGGCATTGAATTGACCATCTCCTGGTACCTTGAAAATGAGGGCTGGTTGGACCGAGTTACTTCTGGGGCATACCAAACCTATTACGAAGAACTTTACGGAAATAAATAAAAAAGAGGCTGTCTCATAAATAGTTTTTCAAGTTAGAGACAGTCGATTTTACTCAATAGAGGCCGATTTTTGATTTTCGGCCTCTATTTTTTTGACCCTTGGTCATTATTGTTATTCAGTTAGGATTAGAAACTGATTTACGATGTT
>JAMNXQ010000024.1 GCA_023653075.1 Algoriphagus sp. | reverse complement strand
TTGATCAAATCCTTGGATGATCCAAAAGGATTGATGAAGTCTGGACTAGGAGTTTTAGGCCTAGCAGCTCTTTTCTTTATTTGCTACGCCCTTTCTGGCAACGAAGTATTGCCAAAGTTTGAAGGTGCTCCTTTTAATTTGACTCCTGGCATGTCTCAATTAATCGGTGGTATGTTGGTTATGACCTATATACTAACTGTTGTTGCCATTGTGTCAATTGTAGTCACTGAACTTACTAAAGCTGTCAAATAAAATGGCAAGAAGTAAAAACAGGATGAGTAATGAAATCAATGCGGGATCGATGGCTGACATCGCCTTCCTATTGTTGATTTTCTTTCTCGTGACCACGACCATTGCTTCGGATAAGGGGATTCTAAATTTCCTTCCTCCAAAGCAGGATCCTAATGTACCGCCACCAGATATCAAGAAGAACGAGAGAAATATCTTCAACGTCTTGATTAATGCCAACAACGATTTGTTGGTGGAAGGTGAGTACAGAAGGAAAGCAGAAGGTCTTGATAAAGATTTCAAAGAATTTATCATGAATTTTGGAGCTCCGGATGAGGATGCTGTTGCGTTGTTCAACTCGCTGCCTGCATCCTTGCAAAGTCAAGCGCTAAGAAAACCTGATTCATCGGATCACCCAGGTGAGGCGGTAATCTCTATCAAAACCAACAGAGGTACTAGTTATGCAGTATTCTTGGAGGTGTTTGATAATGCCAAAAGAGCTTACTTCGACATTTATGCGGAGCGAGTAGGTATTACTGCTGACGAATACAGAGCACTTACCGGTGATGATGAGGCTTCTAAAGCACTTCAAGACAAGGGTAAAGAAGGGATTCCAATGGCGATCTCTATTGCTGAACCTGATAAATTAGGAGGAAATTGATATGTCAAAGTTTAGAAAGAAAAAGTTAGGTGGTAGTGATCAAATCAATACCTCTGCCCTTCCGGATATCATTTTCATGTTGTTGTTCTTCTTCATGGTAACCACCGTGTTGAGAGAGCAAGACGTCTTAGTTGATCAGAAAATTCCTCAGTCTACGCAGCTTCAAAAGTTGCAAAACAAGACTTTGATTTCTTACATTTTCATTGGAAAGCCAAAAAACACGAGTCTTTACGGTTCTGAGCCTAGAGTTCAAGCCAACGACGTGTTGATTGGTTCACCGGAGATTGTACAGTGGGTCAACCAAGAACGCGATAAATTGCCCGAAGCAGATAGAGGTTCCATCACCATCTCCATGAAAGTGGATAAAGATGTGAAAATGGGTCCTATCTCTGATGTGCAGACTGAATTGCGTAATGCTGATGCACGTAAAGTCTTGTATGCTTCTACTAAGAAATTAGATCAAGAGTAAGAATCTTTCTCGTATATTTAAAGCCATTCGCCTAGCGAATGGCTTTTTTTATTTCTGCCTTTATGAACACCCAATCAACCTCCAACAAGAAAGTTCAACGTGCCTGGGCTATGTACGATTGGGCCAATTCCGTGTACAGCCTTGTCATTACTTCCACCATCTTTCCTGTCTACTACAACAGTGTTACCCAAGGGGTAGATGGCTCTGATAAAGTCTCCTTCTTTGGATGGGAGGTAATCAATACGGTCTTGTATTCTTATTCCATCTCTTTTTCTTTCCTGGTAATCGCTTTGCTAGCTCCCTTACTTTCCGGGATCGCGGATGCTGCTGGTAATAAATTGAACTTTATGAAGTTCTTTGTGTACATGGGGGCCCTATCCTGTATTTCCTTATACTTTTTCACCGGAGATAATCTTGAATTTGGTATAATCTGTAGTGTCCTCGCGAGCGTTGGTTTTTCTGGGAGTATCGTATTTTACAATTCATACCTGCCGGAGATAGCCAAAGAAGAAGAATTCGATATGCTTAGTGCCAAAGGTTTTGCCTTGGGGTATATCGGCAGTGTGATTCTATTGATTTTTAATTTAGTGACCATTCAATTTCCTGAATGGTTTGGGATGCCGACAGGGAGCTTTGCCCCACGTTTTTCCTTCCTTGTCACAGGCCTTTGGTGGATAGGATTTGCACAGATTCCTTTTCGAGTTTTGCCCAATAACCCCTATAAAAAATCAATTTCCTCTGACTACCTCTGGAAGGGATATCGGGAAGTTTCTCTAGTCTTTCGGGAGCTTCGCTCGATACCGGTGGCCAATCAATTTCTTGCCTCCTTTTTCTTTTATTCCATGGGAGTGCAGACGGTGATGTACCTGGCTGCATCTTTTGGAGATAAGGAACTGGGGATGCCTGGGAATCAATTGATTCTTACCGTGTTGATCATTCAGTTAGTGGCCATAGGGGGGAGCTACCTATTTGCATTTATCTCCAAGCGGATTGGAAATAAAAATAGCTTGGTTACCATGGTCTTTATTTGGATGGGCATCTGTGTGGCGGCGTATTACGTGCATTCCGTCTACCAGTTTTATTCCTTGGCTTTTGTGGTAGGGATGGTTATGGGCGGAATTCAATCCCTTTCTCGATCTACCTATGCCAAACTGATTCCTACCACAACCACAGATCATGCTTCTTTTTTCAGTTTCTTTGACCTTACCGAGAAAGTAGCAGTGGTGTTGGGAACATTCACTTATGGATTTATTGAACAACTCACTGGGAGCATGCGAAACTCAGCGCTGTTCCTCGTGGTATTTTTTGTGATTGGTGTCTTTTTTCTAGCCAGATTAACGCTACCCAAAAAGGTGCCTTCTTCTGAACTTGCCTAGGTGATGCAAAAGATCCTGTCCGCTTCGGAGATTGCCAAACTGGATCAAATCCACCTGAAAAGGAATGGTTTTTCCAACCATGCGTTTATGGAATTGGTGGCGCAGCGCTTCGTGGATTGGTTTCAAAGTCAGGGCTATTCTTCCAAGGAGCGTATCCTGGTCTGTGCTGGTGCGGGCAACAATGGAGGGGATGGGCTGGCCATTGCTCGAATCCTATTCTCTCTGGGGTACTCCGTTGAGGTAGCTACCTGCTTTTCCCCTGAGGCAAAATTATCCCCAGATTGCGCACAAAACCTTTCCCTTCTCCCTTCCCAAATTCAGCGTTACTCGCTTGGTCCAACTTCCTTGCCAAAAGAGGGCATCTTGATCGATGCCTACCTAGGCCTGGGCTGTACTGGCCCACTTCGAGAAGAGGCGAAAGAGCGAATTCAAATCATGAATTCCTTTGGAGGAACCATTATTTCAGTGGACCTTCCAAGTGGTTTGCCGGCTGATTCGATTCTACCTGGATTAGCGGTGCAAGCGGATTTGACCGTCACCTTGGGTTTTCCAAAGTTGTCTCTCCTTCTTCCAGAGCATGCGGAATATACTTGCGAACTAGCGGTGCTCGATATAGGCTTTACTGAGGAAGATTTGGAAGAGTTCTCTGCTACCACTTTTTACTTAGAAGAGCAGGATGTTCTGCCTCTCCATCGCCGGTTTCACCGTTTTGCGCACAAGGGGGACTTTGGAAAAATACTCCTGGTAGCAGGAAGCAAAGGGAAAATGGGTGCCGCTATTTTGGCTTCCAAAGCCGCTTTCCGTACGGGTTCTGGGTTGGTGACCTGCTTGATCCCTGAGGAGGAACGAGCTGCCCTTGCCGCAGCGGTGCCAGAGGCCATGTGTGTATTTGGGGAGCAGCAGGAGTTCTCGGCTTACGATGCTATTGGGATAGGCCCTGGATTGGGCCTGGACCAAGGGGAGATGCTGAAAAAAATTCTTTCCTCCATTCAAAAGCCGGTTGTATTGGATGCAGATGCATTGAATTGCTTGGCGAAGGATCCAAGTATTTGGACTCTGATTCCCAGAGGGAGTATTCTTACCCCACACCTGAAAGAGTTTGACCGCCTGTTTGGGGCTTCTCAGAATCATTTGGAACGGATGGCTAAGGCAAAAGCTTGTTGTCTGAATTATGGGTTGAATCTCGTGCTGAAAGGAGCCAATTCGCTGTGCAGCTTTGCAGATGGGCGGCAGGTATTCAACTCCACAGGGAGCAAGTACATGGCTACCGCTGGCATGGGCGATGCTCTGACAGGAATCCTTACTTCCTACTTGGGGCAAGGTTATTCCCCAGAAAATGCGGTTCTTTGCGGAGTGTTTCACCATGGATTGGCAGGTGAGCTTGTTGGAGAAAAATACCTGCGGGGCACGATGGCTCATGATTTGATCGAAGCCATTCCGGAAACCTATCGTCTCATCGGCCTAGACTAGTTACATCTCCTTCTATTTCCACTTTATTTCCATTCTATTTCTATCGTATTCTACCCTATTTCCATCGTATTTCTACCCTATTTCTATTTTTAAATTTTCCATGAAACAAGAGAAAGCCTTACTCTGGACCTTGGCAGCCATCAACTTTATTCACATCGTGGACTTCATGATGCTGATGCCGCTAGGTCCGCAACTGATGCGCTTGTTTGAAATCAGTCCTAGTGAGTTTGGTTTTTTGGTCTCTTCCTACACCTTCAGTGCCGGAGCATCTAGTTTCTTTGGTGCCTTTTTCTTGGATCGTTTTGACCGGAAGCGAATCCTAATTTGGGTATTTGTAGGCTTTACCGTGGGTACATTGGGCTGTGCGCTATCCCCGAATTACCCTATTCTATTACTTGCAAGGGTGGTGTCCGGGATTTTTGGAGGCCTTACTTCAGCATTGATTTTGGCCATTATTGGCGATGTGGTGCCCGATGAGCGCCGCGGCAGGGCCATGGGATTGGTGATGTCTGCCTTCTCCTTTGCTTCGGTCATGGGGGTGCCCTTGGGACTCTTTTTGGCGAGTTTATCCGATTGGCATACGCCATTCTATATTCTTTCAGCCTTGTCGGTGGTAAGTTTGGGCATGATTGCCAAGTTTATCCCCTCCATCACCGGCCATCTCAGTGAAGGGAGCAAACGCCCACATCCTTTTTTAGTGGTGAGTCGTGTGACCAGTAATCCCAATCAAATGCGGGCGATCACACTATCCATCATGATGATGCTGGGTCAGTTTATGATCATCCCTTTTTTAAGCCCTTACAACGTGGCCAATGTGGGCTTTACGGAATTGCAACTTACCTACGTCTACATGGCCGGGGGCGCATTCACCATGTTTACTTCCCCTTGGGTGGGTAAGCTGGCGGACAAATATGGGAAGCTGCAGATCTTCACGATTTTCATGCTGCTCAACTTGATTCCTATCGGCATCATTACTCACTTGGGAGTTACCCCTGTAGCCTTGGTGCTTGTAGTGACCACTTTCTTTTTTGTGACCTCCAATGGGCGCTATGTGCCTGCTGCGGCTTTGGTCACAGGCACGGCTCAGCCCGAAAACCGAGGCAGCTTTTTGAGTTTCAATTCTGCCGTGCAGCAGCTGGCAGCAGGCTTTGCTTCTCTTGCAGCTGGGTTTATGATTGGAGAAAATGAATTAGGTCAATTGACCAATTTCAATTACGTGGGCTATTTGGCAATTTTATTCAGCCTGATTTGCATTCCCTTGGCTTGGCGAATTAAGGTAGTCAGCTAAAAAAAACGCCTCCAAAAATCAAATTCTTGGAGGCGTTTTCATTTAAATGCTTCGTTTAAAACTCAGCGTTTCCTGGTGTTCTTGGGAAAGCGATGACATCGCGGATGTTACCCATGCCGGTGACAAACAATACCATGCGTTCAAATCCGAGTCCAAATCCGGCGTGTGGTGTACTGCCAAATCTTCGGGTGTCAAGGTACCAACTGAGTTCTTCCGTTGGGATATGCATTTCTTCCATGCGTTGGCTGAGCTTATCTAGTCGCTCCTCCCGCTGAGAACCACCGACGATCTCTCCAATGCCAGGAAACAAAATATCCATGGCAGCTACTGTTTTCCCGTCCTCATTTTGACGCATGTAGAAGGCCTTGATGCCTTTCGGGTAGTCGGTGAGGATGACAGGTTTTTTGAAGTGCTTTTCTACCAAGTAGCGCTCGTGTTCGGATTGTAAATCTGTACCCCATTCTTCGATGAGATAGGAGAATTTTTTCTTTTTGTTGTGGTTGGAGTTGCGGAGGATATCGATCGCCTCCGTGTAGGTAAGGCGCACAAAGTCGTTTTCTACCACAAACTTTAATTTCTCGAGAAGGCCTAATTCTGCACGTTGCTCGGTAGGCTTGCTTTGCTCTTCCTCAGCGGCGCGCTGATCCAAAAAGGCCAAGTCTTCGGCGCAGTGCTCCAAGGCATACCGGATGATGTACTTGAGGAAGTCTTCTGCGAGGTTTTGGTTATCTTCTGCATCGTAGAAGGCCATCTCGGGTTCAATCATCCAGAACTCCGCTAAGTGGCGTGTGGTGTTCGAATTTTCAGCGCGGAAGGTAGGTCCGAAGGTATACACCTCAGCCAAAGCCATGGCTGCCAATTCTCCTTCGAGTTGACCGGAAACAGTCAGGTTGGTTTCCCGCTCAAAAAAGTCCTGGCTGAAGTCGATTTTTCCATCCTCTGTTTTGGGTGGATTGCTGAGGTCTAAGGTAGTTACCTTGAAAGTTTCCCCGGCGCCTTCTGCATCGGATGCTGTGATGATGGGGGTATGGATGTAGAAAAAGCCTTTGGTGTTGAAATAGGTGTGCACCGCATAAGCTAGCGCATGGCGGACACGGAATACAGCACTAAAGGTATTGGTTCGCATGCGTAGGTGTGCGATCTCACGTAGAAACTCTAGGGAGTGCTTCTTAGGCTGCAGTGGATATTTTTCCGGGTCTGATTCGCCCAAAACTTCGATGCGTGTTGCATTCAGTTCCGACTGCTGACCAGCACCTTGGGAGGCTTCCACCTTTCCTGTGATTTTCAAGCAGGCGCCTGTGCTGCACTTTTTGAGGATATCTTCAGCAATGACATTGGGGTCGGCCACTACCTGATAATTGGTAAGGATGGAACCGTCATTAAGCGCAATGAAGGAAACATTCTTGTTGCTTCGCTTGGTGCGTACCCAGCCCATGAGGGTGATCTCTTGTCCGATCAGGTCTTGTTCCAGGATGGTCTTGATTTTGACCCGTTTGTTAAATGCCATTTGCGTTGGGGTAGAGGAAGGCGAATGCCGCCTCTCTAATTTTAGTGGAATGCAAAAAAACGATTAAATCACCTTTTTATCAAAAAATTGACGCTTTTTCCTAAATTTGACAGAGCTGTTTTCTTCGGAAGCCTCCTCTTTTTTCGCAAATAAGTGGTTTGAATCATTTCAATGCAAAAGTTAACTCTTTCTCAGTCACTCTCTCAAAAACTTTCCCCGCAGCAGATTCAGTTTATCAAGCTGCTGCAAGTGCCTACGGCAGAGCTAGATGCTCGGATAGAGGAGGAGCTTGAAATCAACCCGGCCCTCGAGGAAGGAAAGGTAGAGGAGAACGAAACTTCTGGGGAGGAGGATTTCGACGAGGGCTATGGAGATGAGTATGGGTCCGATTCAGGCGAGGTCAATGTAGACGACTACTTGGACGACGACTACGGAGGCTACAAGATGCAGGGAGATGGCAATTACAATCCCGACGATGAGGATCGAGAGATTCCTTTTTCCGTAGCGAGTTCCCTACACGAACAGCTCATCACCCAGTTGAATTTTTTGAAGCTCGATGAGCGTCAACGACTCATTGGAGAGCAACTGATTGGGAGCATTGAGAACGATGGGTATATCCGTCGTGAACTGACCTCCATCATCAATGATTTGGCTTTTTCCCAAAATGTGGAAACCGACCTGGATGAGCTGGAAGAAATTCTACGCAAAATACAGACCTTCGATCCTGCAGGTATTGCCGCTCGAAGTTTGCAAGAGTGCTTGATTATCCAATTGGAGCGCAAAGAGCATCCGGATGATCCCACTGTGCAACATGCCTTGGAGATTATTCAGGATTGCTTTGAGGAGTTTACCAAAAAGCATTACCCAAAAATTCAAAAACGCCTCAACCTGGACGAGGAGGAGATCAAGGAAGCGGTGCAATTGATCACCCGACTCAATCCCAAGCCGGGAGGAGTAGCGGATGGCTTGGTGCTGACCCAGTACGTAATTCCTGACTTTATCTTGGTGACCAATGGAGGTAAGTTTGAGATTCTTTTGAATTCAAAAAATGCTCCAGAGCTTCGGATTTCACGTTCCTACTCCGAACTTTTTGACACCTACGACAAGAGCGATAAGAAGGACAAGAAACTCAAGGAGACCGTTTCCTTTGTGAAGCAAAAGTTGGATTCCGCGAAGTGGTTTATAGATGCGATCAAGCAGCGTCAAAACACCTTGCTTCGAACTATGGAGGCCATCCTGCAGTACCAATATCCTTTTTTTGTGGATGGAGATGAGGCGGCGTTGCGTCCCATGATTTTGAAGGATATCGCCGAAAAAATCGACATGGATATCTCCACCGTTTCTCGTGTTGCGAATAGCAAATCGATTCAAACGGAGTTTGGTGTATTTCCTTTGAAGTACTTTTTCTCCGAGGGCATCGCTACGGATAGTGGAGAGGATGTCAGTAACCGAGAAGTAAAATCGGTACTTCAGGGAATGGTGGATGGAGAAGATAAAAAGAAGCCCTTGTCCGACGACAAGCTGGTGAAGATGTTGAACAAAAAAGGCTACAATATCGCACGACGTACGGTAGCCAAGTACCGGGAGCAGTTGCAAATTCCGGTGGCTAGACTACGAAAAGAACTCTAGTGGTACGTAAATTAGCACTCTTGATATCGGTGGTCTTTCAGCCTTTACTCATGCCCTCTTTGGTGTTTGGATTGCTGTTTTTTGGGGTGCCTCAGGCCACCAGCCTACCCGAAGCATTTAAGGTTCGTATCTTTTACTTGATTGTGTGTGCCACGCTACTGATTCCAGTGGTCTTGATGTTAGGTTTGCGGTGGAGTGGACTCGTGAAGAGCCTGCATTTTGAGGAGAAAAGTGACCGTCGTGTCCCCTTCCAATTGGTGACGCTATTTTATGTCTTGACCACCTATTTTTTAAAGGAGAAAACTGAGTTGGACCCCATCTTATGGCAGGGGATGGGGGTGATTACCCTGGCTGTGTTTCTATTGACAGTGGTTACTTATTTTTGGAAAATGTCAGCTCACTTGACGGGTGTTGGCGGGGTCTTGGCAGTGACAGGAATTATGGGGCTTTATTTCCCTTCGTTGCTGGTGGCGTATTTGCTGGTGGGATCGTTACTGCTTGGGGGGCTGGTAGCCTCTTCCCGATTGTATCTGGATGCCCACCGACCTGCAGAAGTGTATGTAGGGCTTTTGGTTGGGTTTGTTACCTGTTGGATTGGATTCTTCTGGATCTACGGATAACTCCGAATTCTGAATTCAAGAAAATTGATCACAAAAAAAACTCCCTGATCAGGGAGTTTTCTATTTTTTGAGTCGCTTGGATTAGAATAGGCCTACCGCAATTCCAAAACTAACTTGGTTGGCTTCTGTTTTGAAAGGGCCTCTGTCAGTCTTCCACATTGGGCTGAGGTAGTAGGTCGTCCATACGTAAAATCCTGGGCTTCCTGCTTTCAAGTTTAGGCCATAGCGAATTTTTTCTAAGCCGTAGTTTTCGGATTGTTTGATTTTAACTGCTCCTGGGGTCTGGGAGTCGTAGGCAATTTTGGTGTGGGATTGGTAGCGTACACCTACTCGAGCGCCAAGGCTAAGTCGAAAGCTTTTGCTGTAGTCTTTTTTATTGAAGTTGTACTGTACGTCTACTGGTACTTCTAGGTAGTTCACCGCAAGGTTGTTGGTCTTAAGCTGGATTGTCGAACCGTACACGCTAGTCACCTTTTTCAGAACAGAGGATTCCGCGCCGAGGGTGCTGCTGCGAAATAGGTTTTCATCATCGGCAAAGACAAACTTGTTGGTGGAAATACCGATACCTGGGCTCAACACAAATCCAGAGTTTTCCCCGAAAATGCGGAAAGGCTTTTGGTAGTAGACGTTGAAACTTCTTGATCCAAAGAAATTGATGGCCAGGTCAGCAGGTCGGTTGGTCAGCTGAGTCCAGCCAAACTCTACGGTCAAGTCATTGGGGATGTTGGGACGACCACCGACAGGGGTTTTTGGACTTTCGCTATCGGATTCTTGTGCTTGAGCGTTCAGTGCAAATGCAAGGAAGGCAAGTGTGAGTATTTTTTTCATCAAAGAAGCTTCTTTTGAAGAGGATGTGGGCAAAAATATAAAATTTAGGAGGATTTATGCGCCTGTTGGTCTTAATTATTCTTAAGGGAGGGTGCAGGGAGAAATCTTGGATTTTAAAGAATTCTTCGGGCGATCTTTTTGGAGGGAAAAAATTAATACGTACTTTTGCAATCCGATCTGGCTTCGTAGCTCAACTGAATAGAGCACCTGATTACGGCTCAGGAGGTTTCAAGTTTGAATCTTGACGAGGTCACTAGCCCTAGCTTTTAAGAAGTTAGGGCTTTTTTTGTGATTTTTTCACCTGTTTACATCACCCAAAGCAACTCTTCTTTCCAGCTCTCTTTCATTCCTAGTGCAGCAGGGTCCAAATTTGGATATTTATTGAATAGCTCACGAAGGTGGGTAGTGAAATGGTTTCCTGGCGTAACAATGTTTAGCAGGTACTTCATCAGGCATAAGTGAACATAAATTTTTTGAAATTCATTTTCCTTGGGGATAGCTTCTATCCAAGGCAATGGAGGTTTTGTCAGTAGTTTTACTGTGCTCGGAAGATTTCTATTCCACAATCTAGAATGGTGGGCGCAATAGTTTCTGATTTGTGCAATGGATTGAAGCCAGCTTGGTAGGTAGGTGTGATTCACTGCACCATACTCTTGGGCAATTATGTCTTTAGATTTGATTGGATTTTTTAGGTTCCCATAAAGTTTGGATAGTGTTCCAAAACTCGTATGTTCCAATGTTTTCCATGCTGGAGGAAACCTTCCATCCTCTTTGTAATTTTTAAAGTGATTTTTTAGAGTTATCTCTTTTCTGCTTCGTGATATTTCTTCTTCCAAGCCCGAAAGAGTTTTTGTGAGGGCGAGGCTATCAGTGAAAAGGCCGAAATTTTGAAACCACCAAGGATCGAATTCATGCGAAAGATGATAAATCAACTTTGTTCTAAGGCTGATTTCTAGCTTTTCGATTACATCAAAAAGGATAGTCCGGAGTTCTCGATCAAAGCAATACAATGCCATGACCTCTTTAAATTTACTATTAGGCTTAAAAATGTGATTTTTTACATCGGATTGCATGGAGTGCCAATATTCTCCAAGCCGATAAAAACTAATGTGGGATAGGAAATGTGCGGTCTCTTCTTCTGATTCGATTTCGAGCCCTCTATTTTTCAGTAAGGCAATTTGCTCCGAAATAGTGGTTGGTTTTTTCTCGTACATGACTAAGTTTAAAAAATAAGCCCTTAAATGAAAAAGACACGCCCTGGGACGCTGATCTGACGGGTAGCGTGGCGTGTACTGTTAATACAAAAGTAAATGATTGAATTAAGCTGGTCAAGAAATTTTAACTATTTATTTACTTGACAATAGCTTGTTATTCAATAAATTAAATAATCCACCTCGGTATCACTTGATTTTTCCAATTTTAAATTGTCCATGGATTTCCCTGAGGCGGAGTGCTGGCAGTAGGTTAGAGAATTTCTATCTACGCTTGGGAAAGTTGATGTACTCTCTTGGATACATTTCCTTTAGATAAAAAAAAGCAGCCCGAAGGCTGCTTTTTGATTTTTAGTGTCCTGCAGTGCCAGCAGGCTTCACGCCTCGCTGCCAGATAAAGAAGATGATAAAGAGGACGATTAAGATGCCAGGAAAGAGTAGCATTTTCTCGAGGGTTGCTTGGCCAGCCGCCAACTCCAGTGAATTACCAGTAAGACCTGCTGCGCTTTGGGTTACTCTAGAAGCATCAATCCAGCTACCAATAATAGGCTGGAAGATCGCCGTAGAGAACATTCCTACTCCTCCAATGACGGACATGCCCAAGGCACCCGATAGGGGCACGCGCTGGGCTACTGCTCCGACCATCACAGGCCAGAAGTAACATACACCCAAGGCGAAAATCAAGGCCGCCACATAAGACATGTTGCCACTTACTGTGCTGAATAGGAAAATACCCACAGCAGTGAAAATTGAACCGCCTAGCAAAACGCCAGTTTGTCCCAAGGCTTTCACCACTGGGCCTGCAAAGAATCTACCTACGGCCATAACGCCTGTAGTCAAGGCCAGAATCAACATGCCAGATGCTCCACTTGAACTCAATACCACGTTAGCCCACTGCGATGGTCCGAATTCTGAAATTGCAGTAAATGCCATTGCAATGAATAGGAAGATAAATACTGGGCTAAACATGGCTTTGAGGTTTGAACCTACAGAAGTTGCTCCAGCTACAGACGGCTTAGGGAAAGTCTTTCCGAAGAACAAGACGGCGTAAAGAATTGTAGGTACCATCATCACCCACACCTGAGTTTGCCAAGCAAAGCCTCCATCGGTCATGAATTTGGATATCAAACTTCCCAATACAATTCCTCCAGGGAACCACATGTGGAAGCGGTTTAGCATTTTATTGAGCGTAGTACCCGAATACATGTCTGCAATCAAGGGATTGCAAGCTGCCTCGGTACAGCCATTACCAAATCCAATAAATAGGGTTGAAATCAGGAGAGTAGTGTAACCATCTGCAAAAATGGTCATCAAAATTCCCAAGGTATGGGTTAAAAATGCGATACGCATGATGTTGGCCGGGCCCACGATATGGTAAAATAGACCCCCAAGAATCATGGAGATAGGGAAGCCTAAAAACCACATGGAATTAATAAATCCCAATTGCTCCGCACTTAAGTTGAATTGTTCCCCAAGTTGAGGAAGGATTCCTGCGCGAATAGAGAATGAAAATGCGGTGGTGATTAGCGCCAGGCAACTTGCGTTGAACAGGGCATTACGGTTGATGGTTTGTGTCATAAAGGTAGTGCTTTAGGTTTTTGGGTTGCTTTAAGTGACTTTTGACACTTTCAAAGTAGGTAAAAAAATAGAATTCGCCTCCCCGAATCCAAAAAAATAGACAGAACCGCCCCTAATTTTTTTATTAAGGGCAGTAGACTTCCAGATTTGGTAGCCTTTTAGCGAACAAATACCCATTCCTGAGCGCTACTCAAGGGGGCAGAAAATTCATAACCTTCCTCTCGGAAAACTTTGAGTTGCTCGGGATCAGTAATCCGATTCAGGATTGCATAGCGAGCCATCAAGCCTCTAGCCTGCTTGGCAAAAAATCCGACTACTTGGTATTTTCCTTCCTTGTGCTCCTTGAAATGGATGGTGATGACCGGTAGTTTCAAGGTCTTTTGGTCTACTGCCTTGAAGTATTCTTGGGAAGCCAGGTTGACCAAGGTCTTGCCTTGCCCCGCCTCATTCAACGCCTTGCTGATCTTGGTGCCCCAGTACTGGTAAAGATTGGTTCCTTTCTTGGTTTTAAGAGGAGTTCCCATTTCCAGGCGGTAGGGTTGGATCAAATCCAAAGGCTTCAATAGACCATACAATCCAGAAAGGATGCGCAAGTGCTGTTGCGCGAATTCAAGTTCTTCTGCGCTGAATTGATCTGCCTCCATCTTGGCATACACCTCCCCCTTGAAGGCCAAAAGTGCTTGCTTGGAATTCTCTGGACTGAAAGTTTCGTTAAAGGTCTTGTAGCGCTCCTCATTCAGGCTTGCGAGGGAATCGCTCAGATGCATCAATTTGGAAATTTGTGAAGCCGATTTTTTCTTCAACACCCCCACTAGATCTTTCACTTCTGCAGGAAAGTCGAGTTGGGTATGGCTGCTGTATTCGGGATTGCTGTAATCGAGGGTTTTGGCTGGAGAAATGACAAGTAGCATGTGGTTACTGGATAATCGTAATCGCTTTAGTTTCAGTTTGGGTGAGGCCTTGGGCTCTGGAGGTAAACCGCACAACGGACACGTATGTTCCCGTTGGAACAAATTTTCCATTCACAGACCCGTCCCAAGGGCAAAAAGGCTTGTTGGGTTCCATCGTATCCTCTTCGCAGTAGAAAATCAATTCCCCCCAGCGGTTGTAAATAAAGACATCTACCTCGTCGATGTATTCGTTGGCATACAAAATAAAGTTTCGGCTTGGGTCATTGAGTACCATGCCGCTTGGGAAAACCACCTTCAGTTGGCAATCTTCTACAACAGTAAAGGTGCCCTCCCAAAGGCAGCCTAGGATATCGCCTACACGAAGAGTATAGGTACCTCCTTTTTCGGGGCTGAAGGTAGGATCTTGAGAAATTTCCACTCCATCCAAAATCCAGGAATAGCTTGCATAAGGGCCGGGATCGAGTGTGGCTGTTTTTCCCTCTACCGCACAAATTACAAGCGGCTCTGTAGGCAGAATAGGGGGGATTAATCTGGACTTTACCACGACCACATTGGCTCTACCCAGCTCACAACCCAAGCTACTTCGTAGAATCACTTCGTAGGTGCCCTCTTGGTCTACCTCAATTCGATTGGTGGTATACTGCGGAAGTCTATTCCGTGTGCCTCCAGTCACCAAAAACCATTCAAAGCTATCGACAGTAGCTAAGGTGGCTTTTACTTCGATGCTGGTGGTCGTTTGATCCACACAGAAAGGACTGGTTTCTAGGCTTACCGTCAAACGCTGTGGCAAGATCGTAGCTGCAAAGGGTAATTTTTTGGTAGGGCATAGGCCACCTGATGCAGGCTGCACTTCCAAGGTATAGTTTCCAGATCGGCTCGGGATAAATTCTTGCCTTCTTCCTACAATGATTCCCAAATCATCTCGCCAGAGGAAGATCACATCGGCAGGGGCCGCATTCTTGAGGATGGCTTCAAAGCGTATGCCTGTCAAGCAGTCCACGATAGGAGGGGAAACCTCGAAATCTAGCGCTGGGCTAAGATTGACCGTCATGGGAAGTACCTTGGGGCAATCTATGCCGGCAGGATCCTCCCCCAGAACGGTGTAATTGCCGCTTTGGGTAATTAGGAAAGAGCCATCTGGTTCTTTGGCAAGAGTACCACTAGGCCCAGTAATCGTATAGGTCAAGGGCTTGGGACCTGAAGGTGTAAAGGCATAGGAAACACATCCCTCTACTACGGCAGGAACGGAAAATTGCACCTCAAATTTTTGCTTGATGCTGTAAAGTGTTTTGTCTGGGATCGAGCAGCCACTTGGGTCCAATACTTCTACCAAATAATCCCCATGTGAAACAGGAACAAGGAAGGTAGCCTCATTGGGAAGTGGTCCCGTCAATTCCAATCCATCGCCTTGGCGTACGATTTTGTAGGTCCCTACGCGTGGACTACCTCCGGTAAAGGTGATTTGGATACTGCCTTGGACTACTCCCGTAGGCGAACAAATCTCATCACTCGCAAGTGCCGTGAAGGCATAGGCAGCAGGTGGGTTGCTGTTTTCCACTGTAACAGAGGCGGAATAGTTACAGCCCGCTGCATTTTCAGCTTCTAGTGTGTAAATACCAGGCGCCAGACCCGAGATAGGAATGATTGTTCCTGCCGGTGATGCCGGGAAGGATAATCCCAGTTCCACTAGCTTAAGGCTACTCACTGCCGCTTGAAGGGTAACTTCTATGGCTCCATCTGCAGTGTTGCAACTCGTGGCTGGTGCAGTAGCTTTTGCAAGTACTACAGGAAGTTCGTTTACAACCAAATTTAGGGTTTTGGACACTTTACAGCCGGGTAGTATGGGGTCCTGGGCAAGGAAGGTGATTTCGTATTGCCCTGATCCTGGAAGGGATAGGATGTAGAGCTCCAACTCAAAAAAGGTACCCAAGGGAACTTGAATCCCATTGTTGTTGCGCTCGTAAAACCATTCACCAGTAATCGGCGTATTGGGGGCAAAAGTGACAGAAGTTTCCTCAAAGCAGACTTCGGTGTCTGTCTGGGTGAGCTCAAATTCGAAGGCAGGCCCTACAAAAATGGAGGCGGTACTACTGCAACTTGCTACAAATGCTTCTTCTTCGTCAGAAGCGCCTGCCGGAGCACGATGCTGGACTACTACGGTGTAAATGCTTTCTTCTGTGACGGTAATGACATTCGAATTGGCGTCTCCAAAGACGGTGCCCGCAGCATTGGTCCACAGGAAGTCGTACAATCCGGTGGCTGGATCATAGCCGTCAATAGCTGTGAGTGTGACTGGGGTTCCTTCACAAAGGGTGGCATCTGTGGCCAAGGTAAGTGCAGGTGGCGCTACGATTTCAAGTGTGCCCTCTGCGGTGAAGTAGCCGATTTCCGCGCAGCGGTCTACTCGCAACTCGATGGTGTAGGTGCCAGCTTTGGTGAAAATTTGCTCCAAGTTTTGAAATTGATCTCCAGGCCCTCCAAAATTGGAGCGAACCACCGTTCCGTCCTCATGGGTGATGGTCCAGAAATAAGAGTCAATGTCGGGTTCACCGCCTCCTTCCAAAGTGGCAGTAGCTCCCTCTACAGGATCCAAACAAAGCGTTGGAGGGATTCCCAAGGCTGGTTCAGGGATGGAGCTTCCGGAGTTTTGAACAAAGGAAGGCAATCCTAAGGTAGCCGTTCCAGGCATGGCTTCCACCGCGTCTTGGTTGAAGGTGCTGGTAGCGGTGCAACCCGTACCGACCTGAATTTGTCCAATGCGGTCATCGTCTACCACTGCGACGTAGATTTGTCCATCTGAAGCGATTTGCAAGGCTCCCAAATCCAGTCCTGCAGTGCCGGTGAGGACTTTTTTCGTAGAAATGATGCAGGTCGCTCTTGCGGAAGGAGTAGTTGCTGTAGCAAAGCAACTCGGACAGCTTGGCGTCACTTCTTTGATGATGTATTCCTCTATTCCTGGGCCCCCATTTCGGTAGGACACCAGAATTCGGTCGGAATCTTGAGAAAATTCCAGCCCATAAATATCCCCTGAGCATCCCAGATCAAGGAGCGCATATTCACTGAGTTCGCCTGTTTGCTGGTCAAATTCAAAAATCTCGGTTCGGTTGCATCCTCCTTCGGAAATGGTGATAGCTAGCTTGGTACCATCTGGGCTAAACTTCATGGTTCCCACACCCGAAGAGAATTCATGCGCGCTGCCGACCGAACTCAGTACGGGTTGGCCGATTCCCTGGCTCGATACTGGATAGGCACGGAAGGTATTATTGCCCAATTCGTGAAATACCGCCCAGGTGGTATCACCCGCACTTAAGGCGGCACTGTGTTCGGTGGAGGGGCTGAAGAGGAAGTTGTTTTTGGTAACCACATTTCCCACTCCTGTGGGATTTTCAGCTTTAATATCTACCAGGGAAAAGCTAACGACATTGCTGCCACTGGTGGAAGCCTGTGTCGTGAAGAGGTAGAAGAGGGTGGACTGGGTAGGTACGCCTACGGCCAAAACCCCTTGGCTGGCGGTGTTGCTGCCTCCAATGTCGCTGCCATTTTCCATCAAGTCCCCGTTCAGATCCCAAACGGATTGGCCATCGGTGTAAAACAAGACCTGCCCTGCCTGATCCGAGATTGTGGAGGTGCCGGCAGGAATAGCTTGTGGATGGGCTTCAGCTATGGGTCGTGGCACTGGGGCCGTTTCATCGTCTGGATCGGGGTTAAAGTCCAAGCCTGCTCCATTGCCAAAGTACCAGATGTTATTGCTTTGGTCGGGGATATCCCACATTTTGATCCGAATCTCGGCATAGGCATAGCAGGAGGAACCAGGCTCGCGAACCAGCACCCAATACAGTCCTGGTTTACATACTTCGTTGCCTTCCTTGCCTATCCAGCCTTCTTCACGCTTGTTGGACCAAAAATACTCGTAATTGGTACCACCACCCGTACCGCCGCCAGTGCCTCCACCTGTTCCTCCACCGGCACCCCCGCCAGCCTGCGCTTGCAGGAGGGGATCTAGGTCGATGCAAGACTCACAAAGTGTAGTATCGGAAGGGGTAAAGTTGGCCTGCAGCTCATTTTCGGTAAGCGTAATGCTTTTGGTCACCTTCTTGGTGGTGCTATCTGGGAAGGTGACAGTCAAGGTCACTTCCAAACTGCTCCCTTGGGCTGCTTCAGCAGGCACCAAAAAATGTTCTTGGTTGAAGTCTGCGGGCAAGGGATTGCCATCTGCATCACTCAAGGGAGGGGAAAATTCCCAAAGAAAGGAGAGGGCCTGGTAGTTTTGAGGGGTGATTTGACTCGTAAGCTGTACGGGATTATTTGCACAAGGCTCTTCTGGGTCCCAAGTGAAATCGATTGTAGGCTCAATGTCTACATTGGGAGCGAAGATTGGGAAAATGCGCCCACAAAAATCACTTCCAGCAAAGGGATCTGCCTGTACTTGAAGTGATGCCAAGGCACTTGCATTGGGGTTGGTGATTCTACCCATGATTTGAGGACCAGCAGCTATCTCCTCATACAAGTAATACAGGGAACCATCTGGACCTACTTTCAGGTCGTATACCTGTTGAATGCTTGGGTCTAAGGGAATTTCCTCAGGAACTGCATTTGGGGAATTCGTAGGAATTCGCAAGAGCTTATTTCCTGGAGAAAAATAGATAAAGGCCCCGTCTGGGGAAAATGTGGCGCCAGAAATCGCTCCAGCTCCACCGGAGTTGCTTAAGGCTTGGGGACTTCCGAAGGATCCCGTAGCTGTATCAAATGGAACCAAGAAAATATCTTCACCTGGATTTTTGGGAAGCAGCAGCAATTGCCCTGAAGGCTCATCAAAGACCATGGCCTTAGGCTCAATCGGAATACCTTGGGTGTCCGTAAGCGTAAAGGAACCCGCAGTGGTTTCCAATCTTCTGGCTTGGAGATTTCCTCCCGCAAAGCTGAGCAAGAAGGAGGGAGAACTCGGAGATTTGACGACCAAGACCGATCCTTGAGCGGGACCAATGACTTGATTTTTACTCGTGATTTTTCCCAGAGGGGGCTGGTTGCCTGTAGCCTGGCCTGGGGCATTCATGTCCACCAGGGCATACTGCAGCTGTCCCGCCAGGGAGAGGTAAAAGATGTAAAAAAGTTTGTTGCCGGCTGGGTTGTAATCCAAAAACCCGGTGGCTACCGTTTGTCGCCCTTGAAAAATTCCATTCAATCCTGGGGCTGAACCTTCAATTGGACTCCCCGAGTAATCGTACACGAGTTCTCCATTGGTGTAGAATAAGGGTTGGCCCGTGATGGGATCAATGGCAATGGCATTGTTGTAAGCACCACTGAGTACAGTGGAGGGTAGCGTTTGTACGGTGGCGGTTTGACCTTTTCCAAAAGAGAGGTAGGTATGGCCTCCGGTAGGGCAATTTCCAAAAATCCACTCGTTTTCATTGTATCCTTGCCCCAAAGCAGATCCATACCAAGCACTTCCTAAGAGCAGGAGGAGGCCTGCAAATAGTCGTGTGAATCGTATGGTATTCGACTTGCTTTTCATATTTTTAGCGCTACTTCTACAACAACCAATCCCTAGGTTCGTTTAGAAGGATAGTGCGTATTCAAATAAACGAACAATTTCGTGTTACGGTCTCTGCTGACGTGGGTTTTTTTTCTGGTACTGGGCATGGCTTCCATTTCTCCTGCCTTGGCCCAAGATCCTCAGTATAGCCAATACTATGCAGCACCCCTTTATCTCAATCCAGCCATGGCCGGTGCCGAGCTGATGGGGCGCGTAGGATTCAACTACCGAAATCAGTGGCCTTCCTTAGATGCGCAATTTACCACCTTCTCTGCCTATTACGATACCTACTTGCCTGAATACAATTCAGGGATAGGGGTGCATGTCATGCAAGATACGGAGGGAGCATCAAAATTGCGTTCCACGTCCATTTCTGCGATGTATTCATACGAATTGCGGCTGGCAGACAACTTGTACTTTAGACCTGGATTTCAGACAAGCTACATCCGCAGAGAAATCGGATTTTATGAAAATTTGGTTTTCGCAAATCAGATCGATCCTACCAATCCTACTGGGCCCTTGTTGCCAGGAGCAGATATTCCGGGCTTAGGAGATCCGGTTAGTATTTTTTCGCTGTCTGCTGGAGGCTTGTTATTTACTGAAAATGCCTGGATCGGATTTTCTGCACATCATTTGAATGAACCCAATCAGTCTTTTGTGGATGGTTTGAGTCCTTTGCCCAGCAAACTTTCTTTGCATGCAGGCTACCGTATTTCTTTGGGATCAGGAAGCATGCGGCGGGATTTTACCCACTTGAGTAAGCAGCGGTACTTAACTCCTACTGTAAATTACAAGCGGCAGGGGCCTTTTGAACAGCTGGATGTAGGTGCTTATTTCTATGTGGAGCCGATTGTATTTGGTGCTTGGTACCGAGGCCTACCTTTTAGGCCTGTGGAAGGGCAGAGCAACCGAGATGCCATCGTGATGATGGTGGGGGTTAATTTACTCAATGGCTTAAATGTGGGCTACAGTTTTGACTATACTGTCTCTCAGCTTGGCATTCAAAGTGGAGGCGCACATGAATTGAGCCTTTCCTGGACCATTCCTGGTCGCAACCAGGGTAAGCCACTCGGTCGAGACACCATCCTTCCTTGTCCTAAATTTTAATCCAGAGAAATGGGGTCAGAAAGTTTGAACTACCTGCTTATAGGGGTACTCAGTTTCGGTTTTCTAGTGCCCAAGATTTTGGAGTACCTGCAGGTAGCCCAGCCCCTTTCCAAGGTGCCGGCTTCCCTTGCAGAATACTTAAGTGAAGAAAAATTAACCGAGGCCAAAGCTTACCAGCGAGCGAACTTCAACTTCAAACTGGTTACCAGCAGCTTTACCTTTCTATTGACCCTTCTCTGTGTGACCCAAGGATGGTTTGGGGCAATCGACACTTGGATTGCCGCATTGGGTTTTTCTCCTCTAGTCAATTCCCTTTTGTTTTTTGGATTGATTTTCGTGGTTTCAGATGTACTGAGCCTTCCATTTGATTACTACAGCACCTTTGTAATTGAGGAAAAGTTTGGCTTCAATAAAACCGCTGTGCGCACTTTTTTTTCGGATAAGTTGAAGGCCTATGTACTCTCCCTGCTTGTAGGTGGTGGTTTATTACTCGTATTTCTCTGGTTGATCCATTCCATGGGGTCCCATTTCTGGTGGCAGTTTTGGCTAGTTGCGGTGGTGTTTGTGGTGCTCGTGAATGTGGGGTACACGGCTTGGATTCTTCCTCTATTCAATACGCTTACACCCTTGGCCGAAGGAGAGGTGCGAGACAAGTTGCTGCAGTATGCCGCAAAAGTCAATTTCCCCGTAAAGCATATTTTTGTCATGGATGGAAGTAAGCGGTCGGCGAAGGCAAATGCCTTTTTTTCGGGTTTTGGAAAGCGGAAAAAAGTAGTTCTCTACGATACGCTTTTGGAGCAGCATCCTCCAGAGGAGTTGGTTGCTGTACTGGCACATGAGATTGGACATTACAAGAAAAAACACCTGAAGTGGGGCATGCTGATTTCCGTACTCCAAGTAGGTTTGCTTTTGTTTTTGTTGGGCCAAGTGGTTTTTTCAGAATCGATGAGTTTGGCCTTAGGAGGAAACAGTTGGTCAGTGCACTTGAATATTCTAGGGTTCACCATGCTTTTTGCGCCGCTTTCCATGATCCTTGGAATTGGGATGAACTGGCTCAGTCGCCGTCATGAATTTGAGGCGGACCATTATGCAAAGGAAACTTATGGGGGTAAGCCGCTTGCTGAGGCCTTGAAGACCCTTTCGGTGGAAACCCTCAGCACAATACATCCACACCCTTGGTACGTGTTTGTCAACTATTCCCATCCTCCACTGCTGGAGCGCTTGGAACGTTTAGAGCACTAAGACTTGGTTTTTTTTCTGCCTTCGACTAGCCTTGAGTACTGAAAAAAATATAATTTTGTCTGGTATTGACCCGAGACCCATGAAAGACCTTGCCGATTACTCCTATCCTTTGACCGATCTTTTTGCACAGCCTACTTCCTCCGATCAATGGGATCGGTACCGGTTGAGCCAGGAACAGATAGATTTTTTTCATGAAAATGGCTATTTGGCAGGAGTTCAGCTTCTCGATCAAAAGCAGATTGCTGTTTTATCCCAAGCCTTAGATGAGGTGATGGATCCCAAACATCCGCTGCACGGCTTATTTCACGAGTTTCACAGCAACGAATCAGCAGATCCAAATACGGTGCTTTTTCACTCTTTAGGCCACTGGCGTATTGCAGCGGCATTTCACGATGCAATTTGGAATCCAGCATTTCGGATGGTCGCCAGCCAGCTACTTGGGGATCGAGGGGTTCGATTTTGGCATGACCAACTCTTTTGCAAGCCTGCACACCATGGCGGTGTAGTAGCTTGGCATCAGGATTATTCTTACTGGACTCGTACGGTGGAGATGCAGCATTTGACCTGCTGGTGTGGTCTGGATGATGCAACTGAGGAAAATGGCTGCTTGCAGTATGTGCCCGGTTCTCATCGTTGGGGACTTTTGGAAAAGCCTTCTTTAGCTGGTGAAATGGATGGGCTGATGGGAATGCTTTCGGAAGAGCAGAAAGCCCAATTTGCGCCTGTGGCGATTCCTTTGAAAGCGGGCTATGCGGCCTTTCACCACCCTTTGTTGGTGCATGGAAGTTATGCCAATTATTCTCCTCGTTCGAGAAAGGCTTTTGTGGTCAATGTTTTTGCAGATGGGACCATTTCTGACTCGGACGAACCACTTCTTACTGGGGTGCCGGTAATTCCCAAAGGAGAAAAAATGGAAGGTAAATTTTTTCCATTGATTTTTGATCCCAAAAACAGCTAAATTCGAGCTTCAATTGCAGGTTTTGTAAGAAACAAGCAGGTTGGATGATGCAGTAGACCTCAGTTTGGGGTCCTGAAATTGGTTGATTTTATTCCCCTATACATGGCTTCTGGATTATTTGCCTTATTGGATGACATTGCTACGCTCATGGATGATGTGGCGGTGATGAGTAAAGTGGCCGCAAAAAAAACGGCTGGGATTTTGGGCGATGATTTGGCAGTAAATGCAGAGAAAGCATCTGGCTTTGTGTCCGATCGAGAGCTTCCTGTGTTGTGGGCGATCACGAAGGGGTCAGCCTTGAATAAAGTCATGATTCTTCCGATAGCCTTCCTACTAAGTGCCTTTGCACCAGTAGCCATCACGGTAATTCTGGTGGTAGGAGGCTTGTATTTGGCCTACGAGGGTGCAGAAAAAATTCATACCTATATTTTTCCTCATCCAGTAAAAGAGGAGGAAAAGTTAGATTTGGAGATCAGTAAGGAAGAAGTGCTGGCCTTGGAAAAGAAGAAAATCAAGTCAGCCATCACCACGGATTTTATCTTGTCTGTAGAGATAGTCATCATCGCGATGAGCACAGTTGTAGACAGACCTTTACTCAATCAAGTGGCGGTGGTGTCCCTAATTGCCTTGATTGCCACAATAGGGGTGTATGGAATAGTCGCAATTGTAGTTCGAATGGATGAGTTTGGCTTCAAATTGATCGCACTCAATGATCGGGAGGATAGCTTCTCCGATAAAATAGGATGGATGTTGGTGAATGCCTTGCCACATTTTGTTCGAGGGATTGGTTTTGTGGGTACACTGGCCTTATTGTTGGTTTCGGGAGGTATTTTTGCACATAACATTCCCTTTTTTCACCACCTCTTGCCCACTTGGCCAGATATGGCTAAGGAGTTTCTTTTTGGATTGGGCGTAGGGATTGTGGTGTTGCTTCCCGTCATGCTCTTTCAAAAGCTTCGAAAAAAATCAAGCTAAGCATTTGTTGGAAGCCGGTGATTTTGCCTATTTTCAAATCATCTAAATTCGCTCCCATGAACGTTTCACTCACTCGGTTTTTCAGTTTTGTACTTTTTCTTTTTCTGCCCCAGTGGGTTTTTGGACAAGCAGGGGAGTCCTATCTTCAATTTGAAGGGGGGCAAGGACCTGGTCAAGGCAAGCACATTGTCTTGGTAGCTGGGGACGATGAATACCGATCGGAGGAGTCCATGCCCATGTTGGCCAAGATTTTATCCTCCCGTCATGGATTTAAAACTACCGTCCTCTTCCCCATTGACCCAAGTACTGGGGATGTGGTGCCCAACTATCAAACTAACATTCCAGGTTTGGAGCAATTGGCTTCAGCGGATTTGGTAATTGTATTGATTCGATTCCGGGAGTTGCCTGATGCCCAGGCAAAGTACTTGGAGGACTATCTTTTGGCGGGCAAGCCCATTATCGGCTTGCGGACTTCCACGCATGGCTTTGCCTATCAGAAAAATAAGGATTCCAAATTTGCAAAGTGGGACTTTATGAGTAAAGTGCCCGGATGGGAGCAAGGCTTTGGAAAACGCATCTTTGGAGAAACTTGGATCAACCACCATGGGATACATGCCAAGGAAGGTACAAGAGCATTAATTGATGGCGTGAAGCAAAGTGCCAATCATCCGATTCTTCGTGGTGTCAACGACATCTGGGGACCATCGGATGTGTATGGAATTAAGAGTTTGCCTGCCGATGCAGAGGTCTTGGTTTATGGACAGTCTACTGCGGGCATGAATGACCAAGCCCCACTAATCTGGGAGAAGTCGGTGATGCCGATCGCTTGGACCAAGCCCTATCAACTTGAAGGTGGAAAACTCGGAATGGCCTTTGCTTCAACCCTAGGTGCTTCCTTGGACTTTCAAAGTGCCGACTTGAGACGTTTGGTACTGAATGCTTCTTTCTGGCTGCTTGGAATGGGAGATGGAGTGACTACGGATTTGAATGTGGACTATGTAGGAGAATATTCACCTACTCCCTTTGGGTTTGATACCTTCAGAAAGGGCATGCGCGTTTCGGATTTTAGGTAGGCATTTGTACCAAGTACCAAGTACAATGTACCAAGTACGAAGTATCAAGTCGCTAGTATCAAGTATCAAGACCGTACAGAAGCAAGATGCGAGAGCCAAGAAATTAGACTCAGTGCGCTAAGCTATGAGATTCGGGGGTATGCGAATCTTCACTTCTTCACTCGCCATTCATCATTCGATATTTCACTTCTCCATTTATTCCGTATTTCGTACCTCGTATTTCGTATTTTATTTCTTCCATTTTCCCCTTTCTTTTTCCTATAACCCTCTTCCCCCATGAATAAAATAGGTTTCAACGTGCTTGCCTGGTCGGCAGAAATTTCCGAACAGCTTTTTCCAATTTTAGATCGCCTGAAGGCCATTGGCTACGATGGGGCCGAGTTTTTTATTGGGGATACGGATGCTGCTTCTTGCCGCCTGGTGGGGGACTATTGCAAAAAAATAGGACTAGAAGTAACGGCAGTGACAGTGATGGGAGCTGCTGAAAACCCCATTTCCCCTGATCCGGCCGTTCGGGAGAAGGCCAAGAAAAAACTGCATTGGGTACTTGACCGTGCGTCTGACCTAGGTGCTCAAGTGCTTTGTGGACCCTTTCATTCCGCCTTCGCCACCTTTGCTTCACGAGCTCCAATCGAGGAGGAGTATGTTTGGTCGGCAGAGGTGCTTCGGTCGGCAGGAGATTATGGACAGCAATTGGGGATTGTACTTACTCCAGAGGCATTGAATCGATTTGAATGCTACCTCGCCAACACCATGGAGCAGTTGGATTATTTGCTCTCAAAGGTGCAGCATCCCAACGTGCAGGCGATGTTTGATACGCATCATGCAAACATGGAAGAGAAAAAACTGGGCCTTGCCATCGAACGAATTGCACCACGCTTGGGGCATGTGCATATTTCTGAAAACGATCGAGGCACACCTGGCTCAGGGCATGTCAACTTTGACGAAACCTTTGCTGCCTTAAAAAAAGTTGGCTTTACAGGCTGGTTGACGATTGAGGGCTTCACCCGAAACGATCCTGCTTTTGCGAATGCCATCGGCGTGTGGCGCGAGTTTTCCGCTCCTTGGGAGATGGCGGAGCAGGGCTATCAACTCATCAAAGGGATGTGTGAAAAGCACGGCATATAAGTAGTTGTACTCGGGAGAAAGCTTACTTTTTGGGAATGTACCAGCTGTTGCTCCCTAGGTCTACGCCTCCCTTGAGTTCTTCCTGCACCACGCGATCGATGATCCAGAGTCCTTTTTGAGCCATGGCCTCAAAGGTATCTATGCCTTCGTTGGGAAAGTTGACCCTGGTGCGGTGAATATGGAATTTGTTTGAAAATTTACGTCCAAAGGCCTTTTCTACCCCCTCTTTGCCGAGCATAAACCCAATCAATCCTCCCCCGGTAGCGGTAGGATTGTCGGAATCCCATCCGGCCAAAGCGCCGATTTTGATGGTTTCCTTCAGGTCACCTTCTCCGTAGAAAAGACTTACTAGGCTGGAGGCAAAGTTGATGCCGGCAGCAAAGCAGCCGTTGCAGTACATATTTCTGCTGCTGATGTCGTAGCCATCGAGTTGCTCCACTTGGTAGCGCTGGTAAACGGAATCTCGAGCTTGCTCCCAAGAGATACCCGATGCATATAAGCCGTTTACGTAGCGGTACATGGCGACTGGGTAAGAGGAGGCTGGGAGTTCCAAGGCCGCTTGCTCTGCCATTTTGGTAAGTTGCTGCTTGATGGGAAGGGAAGTATCTGTGGTACTGGCTAGGGAAAAGAGCCGAACATAATAGGCGGAAATCCACTCGCTCTCCTCTCGGGCGGTCGTTTGGATGGGGAGCGTAGCCATCTTGACGGCCATGTCCGGTCTTCCGGGAGCGTAGAGCCCAAAGATTTCCGTGGTGAGTTGTGCATCAATCATCTCGTACTCCGGATTGTGCTCTGGGGCTCCAGTAGCTGGAGGAACCAGGCCAGACTTCATCAGATCCAGAGCTTTTTGATTGGATACCCAGAGGTAGTTTTCTTCTTCTCCTTTGATGTGTTTCATCCACCCGTTGCGAATTTGCTCGCCGGTAAGCATCGAAGTTTGATTTTGGAGGAGGAGTTCCTGGTAGATGTATTCGATGTCTGTATCGTCATCCGATCCCCAAAGCGTGTCTTCGTCGGCTAAGACAAAGTCAATGGTCGGGGAGAGGCTGCTCGGAATTCCTGCTGCCCAGATGCTGCCTTGATCGGGTTTGCCCCAGTCGGCACGGGTATAAAAAGGTCCCGTTTTGGTGTCCCCAATATTCCCGATTTTATCCATTTCCGTTACAAGTCCGGTCCAGTTGGCGATGCAGGTCGCAAGCCAAAAGCCCTCGAGCTTTTTTGCGTAGGCCGCACGATCAATCTTTAGGTCCGTGGCCTTGGGGCTGTAGGCCGTGTAGCTTAGGTTTGGATTTTTGTCTGCTTTCTGCTGTGCTTGAATCCCAGTGAAACTAAGAAATAAAAGAAGACTGGCGAAAATGAATCGGGTTGCGGTCATGGGCAAGGCATTTGCTCCAATTTACTTCTTTTTAATAAAAATACCACTGGATAGGAGTGCCAGAGAAGTGGATTAGGGATTGCAAACCTGGCAATACTGGGGATCCTCCGTTTTTTTTCCGTGCGGGAATAAGACTTTTTCTTCGTGTTGGCAGTGGCTGCAAACAAGAAGATGAGCCAAAGCAGCGCTGCTTGGTGTGCCGCATAGGCTACAGGGAAGGCCAGGCTCCGCTGCCGTAACAGCAAAACCAGGCAGCTGGCAGGAGGGGCAGTAGGAGTTCAGCTTTTGAATCAGGAGTTGGGCTGTTTCTTGAATCACCTGCATTCTACTGGGGTTGAACATGGCCCGCATGTCTGTTTCAACAAATCCAGCCCCTTGGGTTTCAAGTAGCTGTATTGCTGCCTTACGTAGTTGGTCAGGGTCAATGATGCCTTTCAGGAGTCCTTCGAGCTCGTCCTTGCTTCGCCGTAAGATGAGGCCATGGCTTGGGAAACCCACCTTGGAAGCAAAGGCATCGAGCTCCTCCAAACTTGAAAATTCTTGTCCTGCAAAATTAGTGGCAGTGCTTAGATGACGGGCATGGATTTCCAGTTGGTGCTTGCGGTCAATTAAGAGCAGCCACTCCTCATTAGCAGGAAGAAAGAATGCGGATGGATGTGGGCCGAAGGAGCCTTCGCTGGCGAGGACCAGGTCGCAACCGGTTAGTTCCATGGCTAGCTCACATTTATTCCGAGCCGTGGTCAAGGGATCTGCAATCCGTGCGACCTCTCCGGAAAAGGTGCCTAGCAAGTCGGTGTTTAGGCCATTGGATACAGACACGGTTACCTTCAAGCTCGCTTCCAAGAGGGGCTGAAGTACCTGCTCCTTTTGGTGCATGCTGGCGAT
The DNA here is from genome assembly GCA_023653075.1 of Algoriphagus sp. Lineage (GTDB taxonomy): Bacteria > Bacteroidota > Bacteroidia > Cytophagales > Cyclobacteriaceae > Algoriphagus. The sequence goes on along the minus strand of JAMNXQ010000024.1, from coordinate 3,947 downwards.
AACGAGTTGCCTCCCTTCAAAAAATCCCGCCATGGGTGTTTAGTTGGATTGAACTTCCAGGGCTTTGCCTTTGACTTCCTCGTGAAATACTCCATCCGTGTAGGCCAAGTGTCCATTGACCCAGGTGCTCAGCACCTTGCTATGGAAGGTGGTGCCTTCCAGAGGAGACCAGCCGCATTTGTAGAGGATATTTTCCTTGCTTACCGTCCACTCGCTGTTGAGATCCACCAAGGTCAAATCTGCAAAGTAGCCTTCACGGATGTAGCCGCGTTCTTTGATGCGGTAGAGGATGGCGGGATTGTGGCACATTTTCTCCACGATTTTCTCTAGACTGATTTTGCCTTGCGCGTAGAATTCAAGGAGACAGTTGAGGGAATGCTGCACCAGAGGAGCGCCCGACATGGACTGGAAGTAAGGCTTTTGCTTTTCTTCCAAGGTATGCGGCGCATGGTCGGTGGTAATGATGTCGATGCGGTCATCTAGTAGCGCAGCAAGCAGGCCATCCTTGTCTTTTTTGGTTTTGATAGCTGGGTTCCACTTGATCAAGACACCGAGTCGCTCGTAGTCCTGGTCTGTAAACCAGAGGTGGTGTACCGAAACTTCAGTAGTGATATTTTTCGCTTCCACCGGGATGTCGTTGCGGAAAAGATCCGTTTCCTTGGCAGTGCTCAGGTGGAGGATATGCAATCTGGCCCCATGTTTTTCGGCAAGGCCAATGGCTCGTTCGGTAGCTTCGTAACAGGCTTGCTCGCTTCGGATCAGTGGGTGACAGGCGATGGGCACATTTTCTCCGTATTTTTCTCGGTAGATTTCCTCATTTTTCTCGATGATCTCCTCCTTCTCGGAGTGGATGGCGATGAGTCCTTTGTGCGCTGCAAAAAGTTTCTCCAACATAGCAGGCTGATCCGCAAGGATATTTCCCTTTCCTGTAAAATACAGTCCATCGTCCGTGATGGCGAGGTGCTTGGAGGTGTCCCATTGGATGACCTCATCCAGGTTGTCGGCGGTGATGCCCAGTAAGAAGCCATAATTGGCCAAGGATTTTGTGGAGGCCAACTGGTATTTATCAGCCCAGAGCTCTAGTGTTAGCGTGTTAGGCCGGGTGTTGGGCATCTCGATGAAGGAAGTCACTCCACCGGCGATGGCTGCCTTACTTTCGCTCGTGAGGTCTGCCTTGTGCGTTAGTCCTGGATCACGAAAGTGTACCTGTCCGTCGATTACACCAGGAAACAAGTATTTGCCGCGGCCATCCACGAGTTGGTACTCGTCTTGGACAGGGATGGAACCGATTTTTTGGATGCGTTCCCCTTCGATTAGGACGTCTGCAACTTGGATTTTGCCTTCGTTGACGAGGGTTACTTGCTGGATGAGGGTGGCTTGGGACATGTTCACTTGGTATAATCTTGCTCCTACAAAGAACGCAGGTAATTGCTAAGATTACAATGGGCAGGGAACTTTGGGAGATAGTTTGACTAGGAAAAAAGAAAGACTCTAGGACAAAGGCGATTCTTAGAAATCAGGGAGCGTGAGGTAATTCTCCTGATTATTTCCTAGTTTGACTATCTCAATCCTGCACCTATGAATGCTTTCCCAAAATCACCTATCCTTGTCCTATTTTTTTGTCTCCTCATTTTCCTTGGCACTAGGGGTACTGTCAGCAGCCAAATAGCAGGTCTGGGGGGAGTTCCGAGAACAATTGTTACTACAGACGGAGAAATCGATGATGTGGATTCCTTTATTCGCATGTTGCTTTATGCAAATGAGTTTCGGATTGAGGGTTTGATTTATTCCTCCAGCATGTGGCACTACAAGGGAGATGGGAATGGAACCCTTTTTACTTCTGAAATGGAGATGACACGTAACATGTATGGTGCAAAGACCTCCTTGCGGTGGCCAGGGGTATCCTGGATGAATCCGCTTCTGGATGCCTACGAACAAGTTTATTCCAACTTGTCGCAGCATGCTGCTGGGTTTCCGACAGCGGATTACCTCAGATCTGTAGTGCGCGTGGGGAACATTGATTTTGAGGGAGACATGCGTGCAGACACCGAGGGGTCAAATTTTATCAAAGAGAAGCTACTGGATGATAACCTAGAGCCGCTTTACTTGCAGGTCTGGGGAGGAACAAACACGATCGCACGCGCACTGAAGTCCATTGAAGATCAATACAAGGGTACACCAGAATGGGAGCCGATTTACAATAAAGTCACTAAAAAGGCTATTCTCTATGCCATTTTGGATCAAGATGCTACTTACCGCAAGTACATTGCTCCGCATTGGCCCGATCTAAAGGTGTACTACAATTCCAATCAGTTTTGGTGTTTGGCTTATCCCTGGAAACGGGCGGTTCCTCCTGCCCAACAGTATCTCTTGGAAGGAAAATTTATGGGGGAAGAAATCATTCGTAACCACGGTCCTTTGCTCAGTCAGTACTACAGCTATGGGGATGAACAGGTGCAGGTTGGGGATGAGGAGCACATCCATGGAGATCCCAGTAAATTGGAGATTGCGCAATGGGGAACATTTGGACCCTATGATTTTATCTCAGAGGGGGATTCACCTGCCTACTTGCACTTGATAGATGTGGGTATGGTCAACCTCGAGCATCCGCATTGGGGTGGATGGGGTGGGCGTCTGGTGCAATCCGAAGAGCAGCCCAACCGATGGGAAGATGGAGCTAAGGTTTTGGATTATAACCCGTTTACCCAAAAAATGGATGCGACCTATCCACAAATTCGATGGATTGAAGCGCTTCAGGAGGATTTCGCCGCAAGGGCAGATTGGTGTGTACTGGATTATGCCAATGCAAACCATCCCCCTGTGGTGGAAGCGGTTGGTGATACTTTTAGAGCTGTAGCCGCAGGGGATCGACTAGTTCTTGACGTGAAGGCCCATGATCCCGATGGAGATGAACTCACTACCCGGTTTTGGATCTATCATGAGGTGGGGACTTATCCCGTGCAGCCAGTAATGGTTCAGACAGACAATCGGGTAGAACTCCAGCTTGACCCAACTTCCACCGGTCAGCTTCATGTAGTAGCCGAGGTGAAGGATAAGGGTCAGCATCCCATGACAAGGTACCGACGTTTTGTAGTGGAGGTAAAGCTTAAAAATTAGGTTGGGTTTTGAGATCAATCCAACATCCCTTTTCCTGCAAAGATCTTGGGCAAGTACTTTTCAATGCGATTGAGGCGTGTGGCGGATTGCTTCGCTTCTGAGAAGTGCATCACATAACCTCGTTGTCTGCCTGGAGTCAGTGCAAAAAATGCAGCTTCCAGACTAGGATGTTCTGCAAATTTTTGATGGAGTTCTTCAGGTAACACTAGGTTTGCAGGCTTTGGAATGGCTTTTTTTCCTGAGCGTTCCACTTGAATGGCCTGGAGGAGGTATTCCTTGATTTTATCTTCGATATCCTGGGCTTGGGACAGCTGGGTAAAGCGAATAAAGCGCCCTTCTTGAGAATTGGGCCCTGGTCGCTCCATAAGCTGATAGGGGTCCTCAAGTAGCCCTCCTTTGAGAAAACTCAACACACAAGACTCTTTAAATACCCCTAAAATCACCACGTTTTTACCGTTTAGGGTATACGTAGGCATGCCCCATTTGCGTTCTTCTTGGAGTTCGGTTTCTAGGAGGAGTTGGCGGAGAAACTCAAGTATATCCGTCCAGCGATGTACTTTACAGGCTGGAGTGGCTCCCTTTGGGCAGCGCATGCATCCTTCAAGGAGGAATTGGTCGATTAGCGGATTGGGTGGTAACATCTAGTCGGATCAATTAAAATCTAAAGTTAACAATTTGGTTAACCACATAGATTCTGTGTTTAAAGTCAAGAAGAAATAAAGATTTTCTTAAATTTCAGTACTTAAGTCGGCAACAGCTAGACTGTAAAGGGGAGCATGGTTTTTACCATCTTCCCTTTTTTCTTCATAGGCCGGATCAAAGGCGGTTTT
>JAMNXQ010000023.1 GCA_023653075.1 Algoriphagus sp. | reverse complement strand
GAATTTGCTTCTACAGTAGACAACTTGGAAGAGGTATTTGAGAACAAGGAGCAAATTGAGATCTCCAAGTTTTACGAAAGAATGCCAAAGCCTACTTCATTGGCGATGGAAGAGTTTACAGAAGGAAAAATCCACCACAGATATCCATCGCAAGAAGGAGCGGAGTAATTTCCAATGATTCTTAAGGGCAAACGAATTTTAGTCGGTGTTACAGGCAGCATTGCCGCCTATAAAACAGCGATTTTAACGCGCTTGCTTATCAAATCTGGAGCAGAGGTACAGCTTGTAGCGACTACCTCTGCTCTTGATTTTATTACCCCCCTCACTTTAGCTACCCTCTCCAAGCGACCGGTACTTTCTGCTTTTTTTGAAAAAAGCTCTGGTCAATGGCACAATCATGTGGAGCTAGGCCTTTGGGCGGATTTATTTTTAATGGCGCCCTTGAGTGCCAATACCCTGTCCAAATTTGCTCAGGGAGCATGCGACAATCTCCTTACTGCCACCTACCTTTCCTGCCGCTGTCCAGTAATGCTCGCGCCGGCTATGGATTTGGACATGTATCAGCACCCCTCGGTTCGAGCAAACTTGGAGAAAGTAGCCTCTTTTGGAAATATCGTTTTGGAGGCGGAAACTGGGGAATTGGCCAGTGGGCTTTCCGGACAAGGCCGTATGATGGAGCCAGAACATATTCTGGAGCGAGTTTTTGATTTTTTTAATTCCAAGAATGAGTTTGGCGGAAAAAAAGTATTGATTACGCTCGGCCCTACACAAGAAGCGCTGGATCCCGTTCGTTTTTTGAGTAACCATTCCAGTGGAAAAATGGGCTTTGCCCTAGCGCAAGCATTTCAGGCAGCTGGAGCTGAAGTGCATGTGGTCGCTGGGCCGGTAGCACTGAAGTTGGAAGGGCATGGGTTTCAGGTGCAGCGCGTGACCACTGCAACTGAAATGTATGAATCAACAAAAGTCTTGCATGGGCAAATGGATGTCATTGTATTTGCTGCGGCAGTGGCTGATTTTAGACCCGAAAGCTCAGCGAGCCAAAAAATAAAGAAACAGGGAGAAGCACTTCCACTTCGGTTGGTTCCTAACGTAGACATAGCCTTTGAATTAGGCAAACTGAAAAAGGAGGGCCAAATCCATGTGGGCTTTGCCCTTGAAACCGAACAGGAAGAAGTGAATGCCAAAGCCAAACTGGTCCGAAAAAACTTTGATCTAGTTGTCTTGAACTCCGCAGCAGAAGAAGGAGTAGGCTTTAAGCACGACACCAATCAGGTGCGGATTTTTCATAACAATGGGGAAGAGGTACAGACGGCTCTTCTACCTAAGTTGGGCATTGCTCGTCTAATTGTGGAGGAAGTCAAAAAAGCTGCTGCGTGGAGCTAAAGATTTTTTGTAAGTTTAGTACATGAAAAAGGGGATACTTTTCCTGATTGGACTCATTGGATTTTTAGTAGAAGGGCAGGCTCAAGAGCTTGATTTTCGAGTCATTATCAATAGCGATCGCTCTAGATTTCAAAACACGGAAGTGTTTAACCAGATGAAAACTAGCTTTGAGCAGTTTTTGAATGGTCGAACCTGGACTTCAGACGAATACCGTCCCGAAGAGCGGATCAAAGGAAACTTGCTCATCACTATCAGTGAAGTGCCTCAGATCGGTGTTTACAGTGCTACCGTACAAGTTCAAGTGGTGCGACCCGTGTTTGGCACCAATTACGAATCAGTGGTACTCAATTTTATCGATCGAAATTGGACCTTCGAGTACCAGGAGTCCCAGCCGCTAGAATTCAACCGCTTCTCTTTTTTAAATAACATCAGTTCCTTGCTCGCTTTTTATGCCAACATTGCGCTTGGTATGGATTACGACACCTTTGAGCTCAAAGGAGGGAATCCCTATTTTGAGGTGGCAAATGATATAGTGAACAATGCGCAGCAATCGGGCCGTGTCGGCTGGGTGCAAAATCCTAGTGACCGCAGAAGCCGGTATTGGCTGATCAATGACATCTACATTTCTACTGTCTATGCCCCCATTCGAGAGGCGATTTATTTGTATCATCGAAAAGGTGTGGATCAACTTGCTACAGCGCCAGACGAGGCCTATTCCTCCATTTTGGAAGCCATTCAACTCGTTGCTGATGCCAATAAGCAGCAACCTAATGGGATTTTCACTATCAGTTTTGTAGATGCAAAAAGTGATGAAATCGCCCAGATCCTGAAGAATGCTCCTTTTGAAATTCGGGAAAAAGCAGTGCCTATGCTACTTGAAATAGATCCGAATAACGCCAGAAAATACAATGAGCTGCTCAAAAGCTGATTAGTAACATTTAGTTTTGTTTGAAATCCCGTTTTAATTCATGCTTACCTCACTTAAAATCTCCAATTATGCCTTAATCGACCAGCTGGCCATGCAGCCCAGTGGGGGATTGAGTATGATTACAGGGGAAACAGGTGCGGGTAAGTCAATTATGCTAGGAGCCGTTGGACTTTTGTTGGGCAATCGAGCTGATACCAAGGTACTCCTTCACGAAGACAAGAAATGTGTAGTCGAAGGAGTTTTTGATATTCGATCTTATGGACTTCAGGGGTATTTTGAGGAGCTAGAGCTTGATTACGAAGATACCTGCATCATCCGAAGGGAGATCAGCCCTAATGGCAAGTCTCGATCTTTTGTCAACGACACTCCTGTTCTCCTAGAGCCGCTAAAGACCCTGGGGGAAAAGCTAATGGATGTGCATTCCCAGCACGACACCTTGCTTTTGGGCGAAGGAGACTTTCAATTGGGATTGGTAGATGCCTATGCTCGAACAGGTGCTGAGCGTACTAATTTCCAACAAGCATTCACGGAGTTTAAAAAAGCCAAAAAAACACTGGCCGAACTTACCCGTCAAGCGGCAGCGCTTAAAAAAGAACACGATTTCAACCAGTTTCAATTGGAGGAACTGAGTAGTTTGGCATTAGTTGCAGGAGAACAAGAGGAATTGGAGTCTAGTCAGGAGATTCTGGAAAATGCCGAAGACATTAAGTTGAAGATCAACGAGGTGCTTTTGCTTTTTCAAGAGGAACAATTTGGCGTACTGCAGGGGTTGGGGCAAATCCAATCCAGTTTGCAGGGGCTCGAACGATTGGCACAGGCCTTTGGGACCTATCGAACCCGCTTTCAAGAAGTATGGATTGAATTGAAGGATTTGGCTGAATCCTTGGCTGATGAGGACAGTCGGGTAGAAGTGGATGCGGAGAAGTTGGAACGAACACGTGAGCGCTTGAGCAAAATCTACCTCTTGCAAAAGAAACATGGACTGCAGACAGTAGAAGAACTCCTGATACTGGAGAGCCAGTTGGCGGATAAAGTTTTTCAGGTTCAGCAGGTGGATGATCAGTTGGCGAATGCACATCAATTATGCCTTCAGAACGAAAAAGCCATGCTCGCAGCAGGTGAGGCTCTCAGTCAAAAGCGGAGCGCTTGTTTCTCACCCTTTGAAAAGGCTTTGGAAGCCTTGTTGCAGGATTTGGGAATGGAGAATGCCCGTGTTCAATTTGAGGGGCAGTTGGTTGAGCCTAATGCAAATGGGCTAGATCGAGTAGAGCTTCTTTTCTCTGCCAACAAGGGTACCCCAATGCAGCCACTCAAAAAAGTAGCATCCGGGGGTGAGTTTTCCCGTTTGCTTTTCGCGATAAAATACCTGATGGCCGATAAAATGGCCCTACCTACTCTTATTTTCGATGAGATTGACTCAGGCATTTCTGGAGAGGTAGCCCTGCAGATGGTGCGCATGATGCAGGAAATTGCTAAAAATCACCAAGTAATCTGCATCACCCATCTTCCGCAGGTGGCAGCAAAAGGAGAGGTACATTTCTTTGTATACAAGGACCATAGTGCAGCAAAAACCATTTCCAAGGTGAAGGAATTGAGCCCCGAGGAACGCGTGCACGAGTTGGCCAAAATGATTGCTGGAGCCAACCCGTCTGTTGCTGCTCAGGCCAGCGCCAAAGAGCTCTTGATGAATTGAGGGTCTAACTCCTAAATTTTATGTAGTTTTACCGAAGCTATTGAATTCAACCCCATCGCTATGTCACAAAATTTGCTAAAAGGAAAAGTAGGAATCATTACTGGAGCGCTCGATGAAAATTCCATCGCCTGGAAAACCGCGCTAAAAGTAAAGGAACAAGGCGGAAGATTTGTCTTGACCAATGCGCCCATTGCCATGCGTATGGGAGCGATCAAAGAACTTGCTGAAGAGTGCAACACCATCGTCATCGGTGCAGATGCTACCGTGGTGGAGGATATTGAAAAGTTGTATGCCGAGGCAAAGGAATTTTTAGGTGCAGATTTTGACTTTTTGCTCCATTCGATTGGGATGTCTCCCAACATCCGTAAAGGAAAGGCTTACGGAGACCTCAACTACGATTGGGCGATGAAATCCTACGATGTATCTGCGATTTCATTTCATAAGATGATGCAGGTAGCCGAGAAAATGGACGTCATGAAAGAATGGGGTTCCATAGTAGGGCTTTCTTACATTGCTGCACAGCGTATTTTCCCTTTCTACACGGATATGGCAGATGCCAAAGCCTTGTTAGAAAGTATCGCTAGAGGCTATGGTTACCGCTATGGTAAACTGAAAAAAGTGCGTGTGAACACCATCTCTCAGTCACCAACCAAAACTACAGCTGGCACCGGCATCGGAGGCTTTGATTCGTTTTACAATTTTGCGGAAGCGCTTTCTCCATTGGGTAATGCCTCTGCAGATGCTTGTGCAGACTACATTGTGACTATGTTCTCAGACTTGACCCGCATGGTGACCATGCAAAATCTTTTCCACGATGGCGGCTATTCCTACACTGGGATTTCCGAGGAAATCATGGACAAATTCAAGGATTTGTAATTCGAACAGAAATAAAGAAAGCCCCGTACTAACGGGGCTTTTTTGTTGCCGCTCCTTTAAAAAAGATTTGTTGATTTATAGATTTCCCCTAACTTATACCCTTCATGAACCCCAACCTTCTATGTTGAAAAAAATAGCCGTACTCTGTCTTGCACTGGTAACCACCGCCACTTGGTCGCTAGCCCAGATCATGCCTTCCCCTGCGCGAGCAGAAGGGGATGGGCCTTACGAGAAATTGATTATTCGTGGTGTCACGCTTATCGATGGTACTGGGGCACCGCCTTTGGGACCTGTGGATATTGTGGTTGAGAAAAACCGCATTACGCAGATTCAGGCTGTAGGCTACCCGGGTGTGCCCATCAATGAAAATCGTCGCCCAAAAGCAGACGACAAGACTAAAGTGATGGACCTTACTGGACATTATTTATTGCCTGGTTTGATTGATATGCATGGACATATCGGTGGATCCGGACAGGGTACTCCTGCTGAATATGTATTTAAACTTTGGATGGCGCATGGCATTACTACGGTCCGGGATCCATCTGCGGGCAATGGGCTTTCTTGGGTGCTAGAGCACAAGAAGAAGTCAGCGGCTAATGAGATTACCGCTCCACGAATTTTAGCTTATACTTCCTTTGGTCAGGGAGCAAAATCTCCCATTACCAATGCCGAACAGGCCAAAGCTTGGGTAAATGAAAACAAAGCCAAAGGTGCAGATGGAATCAAATTCTTTGGTGCCAAGCCAGAGGTGATGGAAGCCGCTATCTCTGAGAATAAGCGGATAGGTTTGGGTTCAGCGATGCACCACCAGCAGCTGGATGTGGCCAGATGGAATGTGCTTCACTCCGCACGTGCAGGACTTACTTCTATGGAGCACTGGTATGGACTTCCTGAGGCACTTTTCACGGATCGCACCATTCAAAATTTCCGATTGGATTACAATTATCAGAACGAGCAGCACCGTTTTGCAGAAGCTGGTAAGCTTTGGCAGCAAGCTGCACCGCCCTACTCCGAACATTGGAACAAGGTGATGAATGAATTGCTGGAATTGGATTTTACTTTAGATCCTACGCTTAATATTTACGAAGCCAATAGAGACTTGATGCGTGCACGTACGCAGGAATGGCATGGAGTGTATACTTTGCCTTCGCTATGGCGTTTTTATGCTCCCAACCGTCAGTCTCACGGCTCCTATTGGTTTGACTGGACTACAGAAGAAGAAGTATTGTGGAAAGACAATTACCGTCTTTGGATGACCTTCGTCAACGAGTACAAAAACCGTGGAGGAAGAGTGACTGCAGGATCTGATTCTGGATTTATCTACCAATTGTATGGATTTGCTTACATCCGCGAACTGGAAATGTTGCGTGAGGCAGGATTCCATCCTTTGGAAGTCATTCGTGCTGCGACCATGCATGGTGCAGAGGCATTGGGCTTGGATAAGGACTTGGGCACTGTGGAAGTAGGGAAATTGGCTGACTTTGTCATTCTGGAAGAGAATCCTCTTCAGAATCTAAAGGTATTGTATGGAACAGGTGCGATTCGTACCAGTGAGGCAAACGAGCCTATTCGTGTAGGTGGAGTGAAGTATACTGTGAAAGATGGCATTGTGTACGATGCAAAGCAGCTCCTAAAGGATGTTCGTACGATCGTAGACCAGCACAAGGCTAGAGAAAATGCGCGTATCACCCAGCCAGGTCTGGATTGGTAAGCTTCAGTAATTTAAAGTAGGAGGAGGGTAGCATTTAGGTACTCTCCTCCTTTTTTTGATAGATACTTTTACACTCCTAATTCCATTTTCTTATGCCCTACCTTTCCCTTCCCACCCTGAACCTTTATTACGAAGAAGTTGGTACTGGTCCTGAGACCCTAGTTTTTTCGCATGGACTACTCTGGAGTCACCGCATGTTTGAATCTCAAGTAGCTGAGCTTTCCAAATCGTATCGTGTGATATCTTATGACCACCGAGGACAAGGCAAAAGTGAAGTGAAGGGGCCTTATGACATGGATACCGTAGCAGCGGATGCAGCTGCATTGATTCAGAATTTGGTTGATGGCCCTGTTCACTTTATCGGGCTATCCATGGGTGGATTTGTAGGCATGCGATTGGCTGCCCGGCATCCGGAGCTAATAAAGAGTTTGGTGCTGCTGGAAACCTCTGCAAATGCAGAGCCCATAGAAAACCTGCCTCAATACAAGCTGCTTAATGGAATCGTACGCTGGATTGGGATTATTCCTCCCATTGCCAATAAGGTCATGAAAATCATGTTTGCCCACAGCTGGCTTCAAAATTCCGCGAATGGGGATTCCATTCGCCGTTGGAAAAAGGAATTGTCTTCCAATAAAAAAAGCATCACTGGCCCCGTAGAAGGGGTTATTTACCGAAACGGGGTAGAAGAGGAATTGGGTAATATCACCTGTCCTACGTTGGTGATTGTGGGTGATGAAGATGTGGCTACTACCCCAGAAAAGGCTGCATTTATCCAAAAAGGAATCAAGGGATCCAAATTGGAGTTTGTCGCCGGCGCTGGTCACAGCAGTTGCATCGAAAAGCCTCAGGAGATCAACCGATTGCTGAAGGATTGGCTGAAAAGCTAACAGTCAACGGTCCACTGACGACAGCAAGTTGTTGTACAACGGATTTTAGCATCCAAATTTAAATACGTTTTTTTAGTAGTAAACTGCAATTGACTGTGGTCTGTTGACAGTCGACGGATTTAATTTAACAAGCTATTTATCAAGTGTTTAGGCATCCCTTGGTAATTTTTTAAGCAAAATCTGAACCTTTTACCTACAATAATTGTATATACATCAATTGAATTTGAAATTGATGGGAAAAATAGAAGAAGCAATCAAGCAAGCCCAGTTTAAAGATGTGTACAACAAAGCAGTGGTCAATCTGCTGTACACGCACAGCTACTTGGTAGGCTTTCAAACGGCTGTATTAAAGCATCAGGATCTCTCTCCCGAGCAATACAACGTGTTACGTATTTTGCGTGGGCAGCAAGGAAAGCCAGCGACCATAGCGGCAATCCAAGAGCGCATGCTCAATACCATGTCGAACGCTTCTAGGCTGGTGGACAAGTTGAAGGCTAAGGACTTGGTCAAGCGAGAGGAATGTCCCGAAAATCGCCGAAAAGTGGATGTGCTCATCACCGATAAAGGCTTGCGCCTATTGGAATTATTGGAACCTCAAATTGCAATTCTCAATAAAAAAGTAATTCACCTCGAAGAAGCCGAACTAGATCTACTCAATGGCTTGCTGGACAAACTTCGAGGGTAAATCCAACTGAACTTTCTAGTTAAAACTTATTTAATCTTATATGATTATCCGCTTTGTTACCAGTAACCAAAGAAAGATAAGGTTTGAAGTTCAATTAGGTGAGCTGTGGTCTGTGGACAGTCGTCTTTCGACGATTATCCGCAGTAATTCAACTAGACTTTAAGCTACTGGTGTGATTGCGGATAATCATATAATCTTATATCTAAACTTAAACAACAACCACAATGAGCACCACAAAATGGATTATCGACCCTACCCACTCTGAGGTAGCATTTAAAGTAAAGCACCTAGTGATTTCTACTGTCACTGGCTATTTCCGCAAGTTTGAAGGAAATGCAGAATCTACCTCCGATGATTTTTCAGGAGCAACAGTTGCATTCAGCCTAGCGGTTGACAGCATCGATACCAACCAATCTGACCGAGATCAGCACTTGAAGTCCGCAGACTTCTTCGATACAGCCAATTTTCCAAGCATTTCTTTTGCTGGTAAGTTGGTTAACCAAGGCGGAGACTATCAATTGGTAGGCGACCTTACCCTCAAGGGAATCACGAAGGAAGTTGCCCTAGAGGTAACCTACGGTGGCACCGTCGGAGATCCTTATGGACAAACCAAAGCAGGATTTGAAATTGAAGGCAAAATTAATCGTAAGGATTTTGGATTGACCTGGTCTGCCATCACCGAAGCAGGTTCTGTGGTAGTTAGTGACCAAGTGCGCTTGCAATTCAGCGTTCAATTGGTAAAGCAATAAGTCACTGATCAACTAAACCAACTCAAAGGGAGCTTCTTTGCTAGAAGCTTCCTTTTTTATCGTCCCATCTATGCAACCGTTAATTCTAGGAATCCATCACATCACGGCCATCTCGGGTGATCCCCAACAAAATGTAAATTTTTACGCAGGTATTTTGGGTCTTCGATTGGTCAAAAAAACCATCAATTTTGATGCCCCTGATGTCTATCACTTTTATTTTGGAGATGCCTTGGGAAGACCGGGAACGGTTTTCACCACCTTCCCATTTGTGGGAGCGATGCGAGGTCGAAAGGGCGTTGGGGAATTGACTTACACTGCTTTTTCGGTGGGGATTGAAAGTTTGGAGTATTGGGAAAGCAGACTCAAAAGGTTTGGTATTCCTGTTTCTGATCGACTAACCCGCTTTGGGCATTCCCTTATCCGCTTTGAAGACCAGGATGGAATGGGGATCGAACTCATTGCCAATGGGGAAGATGACCGAGAAGGCTGGACCTACGGCGCTATTCCGATTGAGCATTCCATCAAGGGGTTCTTTGGAGCCACTTTGGCCCTCCGAAGCAAGGAGTTGACCGAACGTTTGCTACTCGAGAGCATGAATTACCGCCTGCACGGTCAAGAAGGCAATCGCTTCCGCTATGGACTAGACGGAAAACCCGGAGAGTGGGTAGATATTCTGGTTGATCCCAATGGACAACGAGGCGTACAAAGTGCGGGTACCGTGCACCATTTGGCATTTCGTACCGCCACTACCGACACCCAGTTGGAAATGCAGCAGTGCCTAATCAAACAGGGCTATGGAGTAACTGAGGTTCGAGACCGAAATTACTTTATGTCCATTTATTTTAGAGAACCTGGAGGGGTCTTGTTTGAAATTGCTACGGATGTTCCAGGATTCGCAATTGACGAAGACGAAGCACAGTTAGGAGAAGCACTGAAATTGCCAGATTGGGTAGAAGGAAAGCGTAAACAAATTGAAGCGGCATTGAAACCGGTCACCTTTACTCCTGAAAACTATGTCTAATTGGATTCAAGCTGGACTTCCACTGGCTCAAGCAGGTAAAGCACTAATCCTTCTTCATGGGAGAGGAGCCACTGCTGAAAGTATTCTATCCTTAGCGCCTCACCTAAATCTAGATGAATTTTCACTCTATGCTCCACAGGCTCCACAGCGCACCTGGTACCCTTTCGGTTTTATGGCGAATGATCAAGGCAACCTTTCTTCCTTGAATTCGTCTATACAACAAGTTTCTCTTCTTTTTGAATTTCTAGTCAAAGAAGGGATAAAGCCGGAGCAAATTTACCTCCTTGGCTTTTCTCAAGGCGCCTGTCTTTCCTTAGAATTCGCTGCGCTACGGGCACAAAAATTGGGTGGTGTAGTGGCATTTACGGGAGGCTTGATCGGAGAAAAGTTGCAGGAAGAAAAATATTCGGGGGATTTTCAAGGTACCCCCATTCACATCAGCGGTAGTGCACAAGACATGCACGTACCTGCAAAACGAATGAATGATTCGGCTCAGCTTCTTCAGCGAATGGGTGCAGCAGTTAGTCTCACCTTCTTTGAAGATGACATGCATACCATACGCCAAGAAGAGTTGGCCAAGGTGAATCAAACGATTTTTTGTAAGGTTTCTTAGTTCAAAAATCCCTGGCCATGGCTGGGGTTTTTTTGTTTCCATCCTTGGTACCTATCCCAAAAGTTTAAAAAAAACCTAGTTAAAAGGAATAGCTGATACTGGAGCCCTGTTCGGGATCAAGTTCTATTTGCGCATAGACACCCACCTCTTGCTGTAATTCTTCCACGTGGCTAATGATGCCAACGACCCGGTTTTCATGGCGCAAGGCTTTGAGGGTTTCAAAAACTACTCGGAGTGAATTTTTGTCGAGTGCTCCAAATCCCTCATCCAGAAAGAAGAAACTCTGATCTGCCTGGTTGAGTGCTTTTACTTTTTCAGCCAAGGCAAGTGCAAGGCAGAGGGAAGCCTGGAAAGTTTGCCCTCCTGAAAGTGTTTTGAGCAAACGTTTTTTTCCTCCATTCAGGTAATCCGTCACCCAGAAGGTATTGCTATCGTCTATCTCCAGGCTCAGGCTATTTTTGGTCAGCACTCTGAATCGCTTATTGGCTGTATTGCAGAGTTCCCGCAGGTAAATGGAACTCACGTATCTGACAAATCCCTTACCTGAGAAAAGCCGCTCCAATTCCTTCAGATTGGTTTCGCGGATATCCAGTTTTTCAAAGGCATCTGATAGCACCTGCTTCTCCTGAAGTTTGCGAGAAATTTCCTGTAGTTCTTGGTTCAACAAGGTAACCTGGGTCTGCAATCCTTTTTCTCGATCTTTGGCAGCAGTAACTTCTTCCTGAAGGGTTTGGAATCTTTCTTCGGAATAGTCTATCAATCCCTCTTCGGTCTGAAGTGCCTCGATGCGAACTTGGGTAGTAGCCACCTCTTGATCATAGCCGCGTAGCTCTGCATCCATTTTTTCAGCATCCAAGTCCTGTTGGAAAAGGCGAATTAGTTCTTCTTTTTCCTGAAAACCATGGGTAGCCATCAATTGAACAAATTCTTCTCTGCTTCCTGCAAGCCGATCTTTAGTGGTATGGACCAAGGTCTGAAAGTTTTGAAGGTCGGCTAAGTTTTTGGATTGATCGATTTGCCGATCTTTCAGGTGCTTTTGTACCCCAACTAAAGAAGTAGCTGCTGCTTCGATATCTTCTTCCACTCGGGCAATTTTCTCCAAAGTGGTGGTGGATTCCTTTTCAAAATAGGGAAGGCAGAATTCCAGATCCTTGATTTCCTGTTCTTTACTTTTGATTCGCGATAGAAAATCTTGGTTGCTGAGTTTAGCTTCCTGTAATTTTTGGGTAGCCTCTTCTAGACCACCACGAAGTTCGGTATATTTCTTCCGAAGTGTATTGAGCTGTTGCTGTATGCTTTCCGTGGCCTGAAACGCCTGTTCAAGTTCGGTAATTTGCTTCTGGAGCAGCTCAATGCTGTCTATTCCAACAGGCTTTAGGCGTGCCCAAATCTTCTGTTCTTGGGTTTGAAGGACTACTTTTTCTTGTTCTTTTTGAGCTAGATTTTTTTGAAGATTACTTTGCTGAACCTCTTCCAGATTTTGTTTCTGAAGTAGGTCTCGAATTTCTTCTAAAATATGATTTGTTTGCTTCAAGTCGGTTTCTGCCTGAAGCAGTGATGATGCCGCCTCTCCCGATTGGAGTGGATTTGGGTGTTCACTCGCTCCACACAAGGGACAAGGCATTCCATTTTCCAGGAGGTGTGCATGCGTGGCTAATCCTTGGGTTCTGATCAAGCTTTCTCGAAGCGTTTCGAGTTTTTTGACTTCTGATTTTTGGGACTCCAGCCATTCGGCTAGGCTTTTAATCCCCTTAGGTAGTCGACTAGTGTATGCAATTAGTTGTGTAGCGCTATTCGTCAAGAAGGCTGCCGTCTCTTGTAGGGATTGTTCTAATTCCCCTCTTCGTTTCTGGATTTCTTGAAGTTGATTCAAGCTAGTTTTCAGATCTACGAGTAGTCCGGGGTCTGAATTTGGGAGGCCGGCTTTTTTTGTTTCCAGGCCTTCAATCTCCTTTTCAAGGGATTGAATTTCTTTAGTTTTTTGTTCCAGAGCAGGAGCTAAGGTGTCCAATTCCTGTTGGATAAGCGCTTGTTTGCTCCTTAAGTCTTGAATTTCCAAAACTTTCCGAAGGTCTCGAATTTTGCCTTCTCGCTGTGGACGTAGCTCATTGGTTTCGCGAAATTTCTTTTCGTCGCCTACAAGGATCTCCAATTCCTTTTCTAAGGACTGCTTGTTTCGATTGCATTCAGATAGGCTAACCTGGTATTTTTCAAAATCTTTCTCCAAGTCAAGGATGCGATCCCAGATAGGTCTGAGGTAGGTTTTGGCACTTAGAAAACTTCGGTAGAGTTTCCGTTTTTCTTCCATTTCTGCCAGTCTGGAAGCTAGACCATCTTGGACTTGTTTTAATTTTTGCAGTTCCAGAAAGGATTTACGAACGGCTTCCATTTTAGTTAAATCTTTCAGCTGTTTGGCTAGCATTTGCCCAGCTTGCAGGTGCGCTTCGCTCAGCGTACCAAATTCATCCTGCTTGAGCTGAAGGCTTTCTGAGGTAATTTCCTCCAAGCCCTTGAGTTGGGTTTCTAATCGGATCTTCTCTTCGCGCGCTTGCTTTACTAAGCTGCTTGTTTGTGCCGAGAGGTCAAATCGATCCAATCCAAACAGATCTTGCATCATCTGGGCCCGCTCGGTAGGTTTCTGGTCGATAAACTCCCTGAATTTTCCTTGCGGGATGATGATCGTTTGCTTGAAGTTTTCCCGGCTCATGCCGATGAGTTCTGCTGCATTTTTCTCTGTCGCTACCCACTCGTTGTTGATCTGCTCATAGAAGGTATGGGTTGCAGTTTCAATTTTTTCGAAGTCTTTCTTGTTGCGCTTGACACTGTAGCGTGCTAGATAGGTGGTCCCGTTATTTGCTCCGGACTTAAAAGTAAAATTGAGTACTACCTGAGGATGCTGCAAATTGATCATGCTGCCGCGTTCCCCAGAATTGGAAACTCGCTCCGGATTGCCATAAAGCGCAATCAGAATGCCTTCTAAGATGGCAGACTTTCCACTACCTACCGCTCCAAAAATCCCAAATAGGCCGGCAGCAGTCAGGGTTTCAAATTCAATGACTTGTTTTTCCCGATAGGAATACAATCCTTCTATTTCCAGTCGAATAGGAATCATGAGGCAGTTGTTTTACTCAATACTTCTTTAAATAAGTCTACCAGGTAGGCATTGGGTTCCTGTCCTTTTTCACTGGTATAAAAAAGGCGAAAGAGGGTTTCCATATCTTTACTGAGGTCTTCTGCACGCAATTCAGTTTGGGCCTGTCCAGCAGCCCCAGGACTGAGTTGAGGAATCAGATTGACGATCCCGTCATGGGCCTTCAAGATGGCCTTTCGCGTAGCGGCATCAATGGATTCATCGGTCAAGTAGGTCACCTCGACGAAGCAGTAGGGGTGAGTTTCCAACCAGGTGAGGGTGTCTGGTAAGTTGTCAAAGCTTACTCGATACAGTGGTCTGCCTTGTTTCAAAGCGATAGGCTTGTACTGCACTGCTCGCCCGGGTTGTGCATGGATGAGCACTACATTTTTTTCCTGATCTGCTTCAGAGAAGGAGTAGGCGAGGGGGGAACTCGAATACACCACAGGACAAGGACTGCTGCTTACCGTTTGGTAGCGATGCAGGTGCCCCAATGCGGCGTACTGAATTTGGTGGGGAAGTTGTTGGGTAAATAAGGATTGCGTACCTCCCACATGCAATATTGGACGTTCGGATTCAGGCTCTGCGTCTGGGGGGATTGTACCTCCCTCTTCCATAAAAAAGAAATGGCCCATAAATAAATTGACCCCTTTCGCATCGCAATACCGGTCTGCAAGGATCTTCCAATTCTGAGATAGCAATTCCCGAAAAGCCTCTTCCCGATTTTCTTCACCCAAATAAGTTCGTAGGCTCACCTCGTTGGCATAAGGAGCAAGTAGAATACGAATGGGAAAATCGTATTTGGGAAGCTTAAGTTCCACAAATCCTGCATCCGATTTGGTGATTTCAAGCCCACCTTCCAAGGTGCCACAGGAGATGATGCTGTCGTAGCGGCTGTAAAAAAGGATACCCAATTCTCTAGCCAAAGGATCTGGTGCTTCCACAAACTGGGTGCTGTCGTGGTTGCCCGAAATGGCAACTACAGGTCGCATTCCATTTTTAGATAACCTTCGCAAGGTTTTGTAAAGGAGTTCAACCGATTCGTGACTGGGATTGAAGGCATCAAAAATATCTCCTGCCAAAAGCACGAGATCTACCTCTTCTTGGTCTGCCACTTGGCAGATTTCATCTAGTACTAATTTTTGTTCGGCTATTCTGGTGTACTCTTGGAGTCGTTTGCCCAAGTGCCAGTCAGCAGTATGTAAGATTTTTAGCATTCGAATGGTGCTTGGTCTAACCTAAAATTTAAGTGTGAAGTCGGTGGGGGAAAGCCGACATTCTAAAGTCAAAATAGTTTATCCTCACTAAGATAGGAGAAGGGGGAATGCCCTACAAGCATGGGAAAGGACTTTGACAGAAATTGGCACCTTTATTGGGAAGTAGGATGGAAATTGTAGATTCGGTCGTGAAATTTAAGTTAATCGCTCTTTTTATACTCCTTTTTTCACCCCTCCTTCTAGTTGCACAGGGGGTATCTCTTTTTATACAAGAGGGTACGGCCAGCTATTATGCACCCAAATTCCAAGGTAGACGAACTGCCAGTGGGGAGGTATTTCATTTGGATAGCCTAACCGCTGCGCACAAACTGCTACCTTTTGGTACGCTATTGCGCGTCACCAATCAAAAAAACGGAAAGGAAGTTTTGGTGCGTGTAAATGATCGCTTGCCAGCCAGTTCCAAACGCGTAATTGACCTTTCCTATCTGGCTGCAAAAGAAGTAGACATGATTCGTGAAGGCTTGATTCGTGTCAAAATTGAAGCAACTACCGTGGCCCAAATGAATGAATTAGTCGATTACTTCGAAGGCAAGCCCCATCCTGGGCTTCGACTTCGACGCTACTTCCCGATCATTACCGTTCCGATTATTTTCTTCGATAAGTGAAGTTTGGGTAAGGATAGTAACTCCTAAGTTTCAGGCCTTCTGCTTAAATCGTATCGGGTTCAGGATGTTTCCAAGTACCCCGATAAGGTCTTCGTAATTTGGCAGTGGCCTCTGGGTCATTTATGACAGTCCTTGTTTTTGAATCATACTTCAGTGGTCGGCCCCCAAGTTCCATGGATATATTGGCCAAAATACAGGACGCAGTAGAGATATGCCCTTCTTCCACATCGGCGACCGGTAAACTGTCTTTGTCAATGGCCTCTAGCCAGTCTTTCATATGAAGTCGAGTGGCAGGAGAGGCATTCAGCTCAATGCGGTCTTCGGTCAATTCTTCAGGATACTGTTCTTTTTCAAAGACACAATCGAAGTGGATTTTCTCTGCTTTGGAGTCCGTTGGATAGAAGTCAGCTTTCATCGTACTTCCTGCGAGCATTCCCTTTTCTCCATAAATCTTGAAAGCCCAGGGATATTCTGGATCTGGGGCATTGCCCCAGGTGCGGTGCTGCCAGACTACCTGAAGTTCCGGAAATTCAAAAATGGCGGTTTGGGTATCTGCAATGTTGGATTTTCCCTCTTTTTGAACATAGATTCCCCCAGTGGCGGTGATTTGCGTAGGCCATCCCAGCTTGAGCATCCAGCGCACCGTGTCCAACATGTGTACGCACATGTCTCCAGGGATGCCATTGCCATATTCCATAAAGGTCCTCCACCAGCGGGTGTGGGGCAGTCCATCGTATGGTCGCATTGGAGCAGGTCCAGTCCAAAAGTCGTAATTGAAAAAATCTGGAACAGCTTCTTCCGGAGGGTTTCCATTGGCGCGCATGTGGTAGTAGCAACTTACTTCAGCATGGCTGATTTTACCCAGAAGTCCACTGTCAATAATTTGCTTTTTCGCTGCAATCAAATGTGGGGTACTTCTTCGTTGGGTACCAATCTGGCAAACGCGCTTGTACTTTCGAGCTGCCGCCACGATAGCCTCTCCTTCTATCACATCCACAGAAATCGGCTTTTGTAGGTAGACGTGTGCGCCAGACTTCATCGCTTCAATGGCTTGCAAGGCATGCCAGTGGTCAGGTGAACCGATCAACACCAAATCGCAGGCATGACTTTGGAGTAGCTCTCGGTAATCCTCAAACAGTTCGGGTACTTTCTTTGATTTTTGTCGCTGCCCCACGAGTTCCCCAGCTGCGGTCAACATTTTTTTATCTACATCACAAAGGGCTACCACCTCCACATCGGCTACCTGAATCAATCGAAATAGATCGGATTTTCCGTACCAACCCGCGCCAATCAAGGCTACCTTCAAGGGGCCCGATTTGGTATTAAAATCCATTCCCAACAAGCCAAAACTTGCCAAGGTGAGTAGGGCGCTAGAGCCTTTGAGGAATTCTCTCCGATTCAATTCGTTCATAGTAGGTGTCCGTTAGATTGATGCTTATGAATTTACGAAAAGCCCCCTTTTTTGCAAATCGATTTGGGAAGAATGGTTTAGGAGTAATTAGCGTACTAGTGTTTGTCCCCAGGGTGGTAGACACGCTTTGCGGTTTGAAGCACTGTTTTCTTGTCCAGGGTCATCGGTTTGAGTTCCCTGGACACAAAGCGCTCCATTTGGTCGGCATAGTGTGGGGAATCGGGGCGGTTGCTCGCTCCATACACGTTGATGCTTTCCAATACAGGCAGTCCTTTTCCAAAGCGAGCCATCAAAATGTAGGATTCTCCCTGTGCGGCTTTGCGCATTCCTTTCTCCCAAGCCGTAGAGCGGATGGTGGTCAGTACATCGTCAATGCCCCAAAGTGGAAGGACCTTGTCTCCACGTACGAGCTTCTGGTATTCCCCAAGTGCTACCAGTTCTTTTCCAAAGTGGGTTTGAAAGTGAGTTTTGGCTGCCTGCAAACTTTGAACCGCTTCTTTTTCCGTAATCACCGTATCGATGGATCTCCCTGTCTTGGTAAACTCATCCCACCAGTAATAGTAAACAAAGGCAAAAAGCGCCGCTCCTTGACTGTTTACATCGGCTTCCTTATTCCAAGTGGTGAGCGCATTGATTTGTGACTTCAGTTCTGGGTATTTCTCGGGATTGATCGTAAAAAGGGCTTGCAAATTGGTTCGGAAAGCCAAGTCTTTGGGGAGCGTTTGGTCAAACTTGATCTGATTGAATTGCTGCCAGGAGATTTTTCCTTCCTCAGTCATCAACTCCCGAAAGCGCTTGGATCGGTTGTTGTCCCGCAAGTCGAATCCCATTTCCTGAGGGTGAGCAGCAGCTGCTAGGGTATCCGCAAGGTCTCCTGCCTTGAATGGAGAATGATTGGTATTGTAAAGGTAGCCCGTGGCAGGGTTGAGCTGCTGCGGGAGTTCCTCGAAGGAATGATAGTCCTTCCATGCCACATCCGAACGATTTCCAGGTACCGTTTCGCTATGGTCTATTCCGGGAACGCGCTTGGGTAATAGCGCATTGCTTACGTAATAAATGGTGTCGTATCGATCGGCATAGACCGTATTGAAGTTGGGAAGCTGCAAAGTGGACATGGCAGACTTCCATTCTTGGAAGCTGCTGGCTTTGTTCATGCGCCACCACTGCTCTGGTGCCCCGATACGATCCAACGTCCCCATTCGGATGGCAAATGCACCCTTTTCCGTAACCAGCGTAGGGCCGTAGATGGATTTCCAAACGGTTTGGGGTACCGGGATGGTGATCCAGTCCCAGAATTTTACTTTCAGCCAGACTATTTTTTCTTCCAGCGTCAGCCATTCCCCATCTACTCGATACCGGGAAGGATCCTCGGGATCTAGTTCGAGTTGGTACAGGTCCAGCAAGTCGGGGGAGTTGACCGTATGTGCCCAGCCCAAATGCTCGTTGACTCCATGGAAGATCATGGCCCCTCCGGGAAAAAGTCCTCCAAGGGCATTCCAGCCTTCTTCCGAATGGATATGCGCCTCATACCAAGCTACTGGCCCTTCCAAGGGTTGGTGGGAGTTGATGGCTAGAAAGGCCTCGCCCGAATCGGTACGAGAGGGGTGGATGGCAATGGCATTGGAGCCTTTGGGAAGGGAGTCTTCGGCGATTTTTGGGACTGTACCGTTAAAAATCGCTTGTACAGCCCGATCTGCACCCGCCATTTGCGCCAAAGAGAGAATGTAGGCGGAACTGATTTCTTGAGGGGTAATGGGAAATGCAGGTGCATAGAGCAGTTCCTCCGGGTGGTGAAAAGCATAGTCATTCAATCCAGCTGCATAGCCTTCCAGGACTTTTTTGAATTCTGGGGAAAAGCTCGATTCGTACTTCGCCTTGGCGATTTCTTTGGTATCTAAGAGGTGCACAAAAAAATCGATAGCCGCTCCTTCTTCGCCAAATACTCTACCCGCGAGTCCTTTGCCGGCAAGGACTGTTTTTTGGATCGTTTCAAAGTCGTCCTCTGAATGGGCCCAAGCCAGCCCGTAAGCTGCATCCGCATCGGATTGTCCGAAAATATGGGGAACCCCAAATTCATCACGAGCGATTTGAACGTTTTTTGTATTCCAGCCCGAATGCTGGTGAACTCGTTGGCAGGAGATTAGGAAGATCCCAATCAAGAAAAGGAAGGTTGTGTTTTTCATGGGGTGATGCAAACTGGATGAAAGTTAAGCGTTCACCTGAAATTATCAGCAATGCTTGACAAGTTTCCCTAGTTCCTTCCTAGCCGAAGGATCTAGTGGATTGCCGAAAACTTCGCAAAGGTATTTCGGAGGTTGGCTCAGCCCGTTGGTCACAAAAATTACCTATTGAAGAAAACTATTTCTATTTTCATGCCATTAAGTTTAGACCTATGAAAAAACTACTCGTACTCATTTTCCTCTTTCCTGTATTCAGCGTCTTCGCACAAGAAAAGGAAATCCTATCCAAGTTGGATGCAAAGGCTGATTTCTATGGAGATTTGGCCCGCCAAATCTGGAGCAATCCAGAACTGGGGTATCTCGAAAAAAATTCCTCCCAATTGCTTCAAAAAACGCTCTCCGATGCAGGATTTAAAGTTACTGCTGGAGTAGCAAATATTCCGACAGCCTTTGTGGCTGAGTATGGATCTGGAAAGCCAGTGATTGGAATCATGGCCGAATTTGATGCGCTCCCGGGAGTATCCCAGGAAGCAGTAGCTTTCCGCAAACCCGTAGTGGTGGGTGGTGCAGGCCATGCCTGTGGACACCACCTCTTTGGTGCGGCTTCTGTAGCTGCAGGGATCTCCGTGATGGATTGGATGAAAGCCAATAAAATTAAAGGTACCGTTCGAGTGTACGGAACCCCAGCCGAAGAAGGGGGTGGAGGCAAGGTATACATGGCACGCGCTGGCTTGATCCAGGATGTGGACGCCATGCTTCACTGGCACCCAAGCTCCCAAAATGCAGCTGGAGCTACTTCCTCTCTAGCTAATATCTCCACCAAATTTCGATTTTATGGAGAAGCTTCGCACGCAGCAGCAGCTCCAGAGCGCGGCAAGTCTGCCTTGGATGCGGTAGAGGCGATGAACTTTATGGTCAACTTGATGCGAGAGCATGTCCCTATGGAAACTCGCATGCACTACGTGATCACTAGAGGTGGAGAAGCACCTAACGTGGTGCCGGCATTTGCCGAATCCTACCACTACGTGCGTCATCCCGATGCCTTGGTCGTGCAACAGATTTTTGACCGCATGGTCAAAGCAGCTGAAGGTGCAGCTTTGGGAACGCAAACTCGCATGGAATACGAGGTGATTAATGGGGTGTACAACTTGCTTCCCAACGAGACCCTGGCACGTATCATGCACAAAAACTTAGAAAAAATCGGTGGCGTCACCTACAACGAAGAGGAGCGTAAATTTGCCGAAGACATCATCAAAACCTTCCCAGAAGGTGTGAAGGCTAATCCTGCGGATGCGACCAAAATCACTCCCTTTGTCGTAAGAGAAGAAGGTGGAGGAGGATCCACTGACGTGGGGGATATCAGCTGGCTGGTACCGACTGTTGGTTTGGGTACCGCCACTTGGGTACCGGGTACCTCTGCCCACACCTGGCAGGCAGTAGCCGCTGGAGGTATGAGCATTGGCCAAAAGGGCATGATGGTGGCAGCCAAAACCTTGACCTTGACAGCTATGGATATTTTCAACAATCCATCTGTTACTGGACAAGCCTTGCAGGAACTCAATACCCGAAGAGGGGAAGGGTTTACTTACAAAGCTTTGGTAGGAAACCGAGAGGCTCCTTTGGACTACAGAAAGTAATTTCCAAGCCTTGAGTTGAAAAGCTGGGATTTCCATCGGTGGAATTCCAGCTTTTTTTTGTGCAGTTTTTTTTCAAAACAAGTATATTGGAATGGGTTTCTTTTCGCCTGACTTCTAATTATGCAAAGACGTACCTCCTTAAAACTCCTCGGCGCTGCCGGGGCCGGAATCGCAGGGCTTGCCTTGGTGGACTGGAAATGGCAGATCCTAGATCGCCTGACCCATGCTGGGTTTTTCACCTATGATCAAGAGCAACTTATCACTTCCTTGGCGGACACCCTGATTCCAGAAGGACCTCCTGCTGGTTCAGGAGCTGCGCCTATTGGTGCCTTGAGCACAGGAACTGACCAGTTTTTGATTAAATTTTTTGAAAAGTGTCTGGAAAAGGAAGAACAAGAAATCTTAATCCAGGAGTTAAATGGTTTGGAGAAGCGGGGTTTTGCAGCACTTCCAAAGCAGGAAAGGGAAGTGATTTTGGGAGAATATTCCAAGACAGAAAACGAGAATCAAAAGAAATTCTACGAACTCATTCGATCTAATACCATTTTTGGATTTACGACTGTTCGAGAAGTGATGGTCGATCACTTGGGCTATCAGGTGGCTCCAGGATTTTACAGTGGCTGTGTGGAGGAGCCTGCCCAAAAGGCTTAACTAAGGATGTTGCAAGATTCAAAAGCAAAACGAACCTACGATGCCATTGTCATCGGCTCTGGGGCTTCTGGAGGATGGGCCGCGAAAGAGCTCACAGAAAAAGGACTGAAAACCCTGGTTTTAGAACGTGGGCGAATGGTCCGACATATCGAAGATTACCCAACTGCCTCCAAGGCACCCTGGGAATTTGAGTTTCGAGGAGCCGTACCTATTGAAAAACGATCTGGATTGGGCGCAGCCAACTGGAAGCGGGAGGAGACCATGCATTGGGCACTCGCAGAAGATGAGCAGCCTTACATCGAAGAAAAACCATTCCGCTGGTTTAGAGGCTATCATGTTGGAGGCAAGTCCCTGCTCTGGGCCCGAGGAACGCAGCGCTGGTCTGACTTTGATTTTGAGGGACCGGCTCGAGATGGCTATGCAGTGGATTGGCCCATCCGGTACAAAGATATGGAGCCTTGGTACTCCTATGTGGAGGCTTTTGTGGGCTTTGCCGGCAATCGAGATGGCTTGGATGTGCTTCCGGACCAGATCGTACAGCCGGGTTTTGAACTCAGTTGCGTGGAGAGGTATTACAAGGAGAAGCTCAAGGAAATGTACGGTTCCGAGCGGCATTTGGTGCAGGGTCGCTGTGCGCACCTCACCGATCCCCAACAGATTCACCGAGACCAAGGAAGATCCAAATGCCTCAGTCAGAACATGTGCAATCGAGGCTGCATCTATGGAGGTTATTTTTCAGCCAATGCATCTACTTTGCCTTGGGCGGAGAAGACCGGTAACCTGACTCTGCGTCCTGATTCGGTGGTGGAGTCGATTATTTACGACGAACAAAAAGGCAAGGCCATTGGGGTGCGGGTGATCGATCGCTTGACTCAGGAGTCCATCGAGTTTTATGCAAAAATCATTTTCGTAAATGCATCCACGATTAATAGCAACTCCATTCTGCTCAATTCCACCTCTAGCCGCTTTCCCAACGGGCTTGGGAATGACAATGGTTTGATGGGGAAATTTATGACCTGCCACAATTACCGAGGCAAGGGTTATGCAACCTTTGAGGGCTTTCTGGATCAGGTGAATCTGGGAAGGAACCCAGGGCATGCTTATGTGCCGCGCTTCCGGAATGTTTACAGCCAAGAGACGAATTTCCTTCGTGGCTATGCTATTGGGATGTCTGCCAACAGGCAGCTGGATGGCAATGGAGAGCTGATTGGAGATGCCCTACGGGAAAAGTTGTTAAATCCAGGTTATGGTATGTGGGGAATGGCAGCTTGGATGCAAGGGGAGATGGTGCCTGAAGAATCCAATCACCTGCGGCTGAGCAAGGATGAAAAAGACAAGTACGGCATTCCAAAACTCATCCTTTCCGTAGAGTGGAAAGAAAATGACGACAAAATGACTCGGGATTTTCTGGAGCAGCAAACTGAAATGTACGAACGTATGGGCTTCAAAAATATTAAGGTGGAAGATACTGGAGCACCTCCAGGCTCGGATATACACGAGATGGGCGGAGTGCGCATGGGAAGAGATCCCAAGACTTCCTTACTCAATGGGTTTAACCAACTGCATGCCTGCAAGAATGTATTTGTGTCAGACGGGGCTTGCATGACAAGTGGCAGCACGCAAAATCCGACCTTAACCTTTATGACCTTGACTGCTCGAGCGGCAAACCATGCCGTGGAGGAATTGAATAAACAAAATTTGTAATCAACAGGTGGCAAAATCCACTTTGTTGAAACACTTGACACTAACCCAAAATACCATGAAAAACACCTGTATCCTTTTACTTCTTGCTTTGGTAGGCTTTTTTGCCCCACAACAAGTGACTGCTCAGAAAAAGGGAGACCCCTTGTTTCAAGCCCCTCTAGGCATTGCGTCCTACACCTTTCGAGGTCAATGGAAAAATGGGGTTCCCGAGACCCTGGATATCATCCAAAAAATGGGATTTAAAACCTATGAAGGAGGGGCGCCACAGGGAGTGGATCCTGTGGAATTCAAGAAAATGTTGGCTGACCGAGGGATCAGTATTCCTTCCACGGGTTCGGGATTTGAGGAGTTGGAGAGCGATCCTCAGGGGGTTGCTGACCGTGCCAAAGCATTGGGGGCTTCCTATGTGATGTGCGCTTGGATTCCTCATGCAAGAGGACAGTTTTCCAAGGCCGATGCCGACCGTGCGATCAAGGCCTTCAATGCAGGAGGAAAAGTATTGAAGGAAAATGGGATTACCTTCAAGTACCATGTGCATGGCTATGAATTTCAGCCCTATGGCCAAGGCACCTTATTTGACTACTTAGTAGAGAATACCGATCCCAACTATGTGTCCTTACAAATGGATGTGATGTGGACACATTTTGGGGGAGGTGATCCTGTAGGATTGCTTAAGAAATACGGCAAGCGCTGGGTATCCTTGCACTTGAAAGATTTTAGAAAGGGAGCGCCAAAGGATATGACTGGGCTTACCGGCCCTGAAAATGACGTGCCGCTAGGAGAGGGAGAACTTGATTTTCCGGGGATTTTGCGTGAAGCCAATAAGATTGGGATCAAGCACATGTTTGTAGAGGACGAGAGTGAGAAGGAGTTGGAGACCTTACCAAAGAGTATCGCCTATTTGAAAAAGTTGCGCTACTAAAGCCAGCAATTTAAAAATAGGAGAAGTCAGAGGATCGGCAGGGCCAATTGAGGTCCTGCCAAAATCCTTTGAACTAGTACTAAACTGAATCAACCTATCTTATGAAATGTACTACCCTCAAAAACGGGAATTGTTTTGAGGGGTTCCATTTTTTCAATCAATTGATTTTATATTAAGCATAAAGGCTAGAAGTCGTTTTTTTAGCAGACCAACTTAAATCCATACCCTCTGACATTGAGGATCTGAATTCCTGGATCGCCTTGTAGTTTTTTGCGAAGCTTGGTGATGAAGACATCCATGCTACGCGCCGTAAAAAAGTCATCTGCGCCCCAGATTTGCTTCAAAATCAGGGTGCGGTCCGTAATCTCATTCGCGTTTTGGAGCAGCATTTGCAGGAGCTGGCTTTCTCGAGCAGTGAGCGAGGTCTCGGTTTCCCCGAGGCGAAGGACCTGTCGATTGGCGTGAAATTGGTAGTTCCCCAAGCCAATCCAATCGCTAGTGGATTGGCGAATGAGCTGTTTGTCCAGTTGGGCCTTGATCCGTACGATCAATTCTTCCATGCTGAAGGGCTTTCGTACGTAATCATTGCCTCCCAAACTGAATCCCTTGACTACATCTTCCGACTGTCCTTTGGAAGTTAAGAAAATGATTGGGGTTTGGAGGTCAATTTTCCGAATCTCCGAAGCAAGGGTGAAGCCATCTTTTTTGGGAAGCATCACATCCAAGACCAGGACATCTGGTTTGTCTTGCTGGTAACTTTCCCAGGCAGTCTGCCCATCGCCGCAAAGGCGGACGCTAAACTCCCGGCTTTCCAAACTCTCTTGGATGATGCTACCCAGGGCGAGTTCGTCTTCTGCAAGTAATATGCGTATCTTACTCATGGCCAATCCGTGGTGAATATCGTGGAGCTTTTGCTGGTATGGAGGAAAACGCTCCCGCCATGTTTTTCCATAATTTTTTTGACGTAGTACAGACCGATACCAAAGCCCTTCACATCGTGGAGATTGCCTTTGGGGATGCGGTAAAACTGATCGAAAATAAGTTTCTCCTGCTCTGGGCGGAGTGAACCTCCATTGTCCTCCACGCGAATCTGGTGCCCTTCACCCTTCTCAAGTGTCAGTTGGATGCGAGACCCTCCGTATTTGACGGCATTGTCGAGAAGATTAGAAATCACCTGCTCGAAGTGAAAGGGATCTGCTTCGATCGGGTTGCAAGAAGTGGGGAGAAGTAAGGAAAATTCCTTTTCTGGAGCCAGGGTTTGGAATTTTTGGACCAATTGGGTCAATACTGGTGCTGGATCAATGCTTTCTTTTTTCAAGACTAGCTGATCTGAGTCTAGGGCTGCCGTTTCTAGGAGCTTTTCCACCATCTGATCCAGTTTTTGCAGTTGAACTTTCGAAATGTCCAGGTAGCGATCGGTTTTTTCGGGGTCGTTTGTGGGGTTAAACTGCTGTATGCCTTCGATGGCAGTCAGGGTAGTGGCAATAGGAGTTTTAAATTCGTGGGTAATGTTGGCGATCAAATCCTGCTTGATCTCGGCAATTTCCTTTTGATTTTTGATCGTTTGGTAGAGGTAGTAAAACGCAAAGGCTAGGATACCTAAAAATAAAAGAGAAGAGAGTACCTCTACCAAGCCCCGCTTAAACAAGGTCAGGTAACTGGTGTCGTAGTACAGGTCTAAACTTTTCCCAGCGGGGAGAAAGGTAGAGCGAGAGCCAACTTTGTAAGGCATTACAATTTCCTTGGCGATGGAATCACGGGCAAGGCTGTCTGAATTTAGCTCCGTAAAGTGTAGGCGGTAGTCGAGTGCAATCCCACTACGTTCAAACTCTGTGTCTAAATGCTTGGTCAATTTGGGTATATCCAGCGTATCTCGGATGATGGAAAAGATGATTTTGCTGGTAAAGCGTTCGATGGCATTTAAGCTATCGACGGCAGTCTTTCCTCTGAAAATCTGAATTTTATTGATTTGGTCAACGGTGATGGAGTCCAATTGTTGTCGATTGATTGTTTCTGCAACTGGAGAGATGTCGATGGTCTGGATACGAAGGGAATCCTTTGCCTTGGTTTTCAAGGCCCTGATTTCAATGATTTTTGCACCTGCTCCTGGCATACTATCCGGACTGAAAATAGCCAGTTCAGCTGGGGTATTCAGGGAATCGAAAGAACTGCTTGTTTCCATGATCAGGTTCTCCTCTCCGGTTGGATCTGTCCGTTGCAGTTTCAGCGTTTTTTTAAACAAAGGGCTTTCCACTGCCCTCCTCATAAAAGAGGTGTCTGATGCCAAGCTGTCTTTTTCCTTAAAATCCGTCAAGGCAAAGACGTCCGACTTGGCCAAGTCGGCATAGTAGTTTTCAACCGCACGGTCGAAACCTTGCTGAATATCCTGCTGCAGTTCCGACTTCAGGATCTCCCATTGGGTTCCGATTCTCCAGGTTTGGATAGCCAATGTAACCAACAGGGTGACCCCGATTAGTAATCCAATCCGTTTGAATTCTAACTTCTTCATACCCTAAAAGTAGGGGGATAGAATTTATCCTAAAATTTGTGTTAACACACGTTAACAGTGCTTAACTCGTATATTGGCGTCTCTTTACTTCTTTTGTAGGGTAAAAATCACATCACTATGAAACGTACGTTCACACTTCTAGCACTTTTTCTATGCTTAGGCCCTAGTATTCAGACCGCTTTTGCCCAAGGATTTACAGGCAGAGCCTATTACAAGTCTTCCTCCAATTTCTCCATTAAAATGGATTCTACAAAGATGGCTCCTGAGCAAATGGCACAGATTCAGGCTTCGCTCAAAAAGCAGATGGAACAGAATTATGTACTTTCCTTTAACCAAACCGAATCTACTTGGAAGAAAGAAGAAAGTTTGGGAGGAGGCCCAGCCACAGCTTCTGCAGGTGGAGCTGTTTTTATGGTAGCCACTAGTGGAGAAGGGTCCACACTTTATAAAGATGCCGCTGGAAATTACCTCCAAGAACAAGAGATGATGGGCAAGGAATACTTGATTAAAGATAAGGCGGAACCTTTCGAATGGGAGCTTTCTGAAGAAACGAAAAAAATAGGCAATTACACTGCTCAAAAGGCAAGCTTCACCAAAATTGTCGATTCAAGACGTTTTTCAACGGGAATGACTGAAATGGAGAATGTGAAAGATACGCTACAAGTGACCGTATGGT
Organism: Algoriphagus sp.; assembly: GCA_023653075.1. Classification (GTDB taxonomy): domain Bacteria; phylum Bacteroidota; class Bacteroidia; order Cytophagales; family Cyclobacteriaceae; genus Algoriphagus. The sequence goes on along the minus strand of JAMNXQ010000023.1, from coordinate 5,626 downwards.
TTACCCCTGAAATTCCCGTTTCCCATGGACCAGAATATTACTTTGGACTTCCTGGATTGATTTTGGAAGTTCAAAATCAAGGAAGAACACTCATCTGTGAAAAAATTGAATTGAATCCTTCCGCAGATCCGGTGGTCATCGAGCGTCCATCCAAAGGAAAAGAAATGACCCAAGTCGAGTTTCGTGTAATTGAGGAAGAAGGAATGAAGCAAATGATGAACCGCTACCAAGGCAAACCTGGATCTGGCAATAGAATGGAAATTCGAATAGGAAATTAAATCCAAGGCCAAGGCCCAGTCTCTCTTTAAAGAAAACCAGGATTCTGGTATTCTTCACCTTATTCATCCTTCTTGTTGATGTTACTTTTCAAAAGAATAAGTTTGCTCGCTTGCTTCTGCTTGCTTGCTGGATTTTCCATGGCACAAACCAAGCCGCTGACAGGGCTCGTTTTGGATAGCCTCAATCGGCCCATTGCCTATGCCAATGTGGTGGCCATCAATCAAAGCACACAGAAAATTGCCGGGTTTGGCATCTCCAACAACGAGGGCAAGTTTAAGGTGACCTTGCTCGAAGGTCCTTTCTACCTGATTCGTGTTTCTTTCGTGGGTTACCGGCAGTTTGAACAAGCGCTCAACACCTGGGATTCCGATACCCCGCAGCTGGTCATCCTCAAGCAAAGTGACACCCAACTTGGACTGGTGGAAGTGGTATCCGAGATGCCTGTTACCATGAAAGGAGATACGCTTACCTACAAAACCGATGCGTTCACCACAGGCACAGAGCGCAAGCTAGAAGATGTCTTGGAAAAACTCCCGGGCTTCCAAGTGGATGAGGAAGGTGGAGTCAAGGTCCAAGGAAAAACTGTAGATAAGGTGCTGATTGATGGAAAGCCGTTTATGGATGGGAATACCAAATTGGCCACCAAAAACCTGCCCGCCAATGCCGTGGACAGGGTGCAGGTATTGAAAAACTTCAATGAGGTTGGCCCCATGCGCGGCCTGGATACCAACGAGAACTTGGCGCTCAACATTCAGCTAAAGGAGGGTAAGAAAAATATGGTCTTTGGAGACCTGACCGCAGGTGTAGGTCCTCAGAAACGGTATTTGTCGCATGCAAATACTTTTTACTACGCACCCAAACTCAATGTCAACTTTATTGGCGGCACGAATAATGTAGGGGAACAGCCCTTTACCTTGCAGGATTATTTCCGATTCTCGGGAGGCATGGGAGGACTTGCTTCGCGTGCTGGATCCCGCGTACAGGTCAATGGAGAGGATTTGGGAATTCCAATGGCTACCCGCTCCAATGCCAATTCCCTGGAAACCAACTTAGCAGCCTTCAACCTGAACTATTCTCCATCCTCCAAATGGAGGCACACGGGCTTTGTGATCGGGTCCACGTCAAACAATGGCTTGGGAAGTTCTTCCCTACGCACCTACTTGAATTCTGGACAAAACAATAAGGAGGAACTTTTGTCTTCCACTGCGGTAGAAAATAAGTCTGGTTTGGCCAAATATGCCATCACCTACACTCCTAAAGAAGAGACCTATTTGAAGTACAGCTTTTTTGGCAAGCTTTCTGAGATTCAGAATGGGAACTTGCTCAATTCTAGTTTTGGGGACTTTACCCAAAACATCAACACGCTGTCCTCTCGCAATCCTTATGCCCTGCAGCAAAAGCTGGAGTGGTACCATGCCCCAAGCGAGAAGCGGGTGTTTAGCATGGAAATAAACTGGGAGAAGAAGTTTTCAGATCCTTTCTTGGACCTTACTTCCTCGGTCAAGCCACTCGTAGGATTGTATGCGATTCCTAATGCAGAAAGCTACCGTCTCCTTCAAAACCAGGAACTCCACACGGAAACTTTAGAACAAGTATTCAATTATTACTATATTCTAAACCCTACCAATCACCTCAATTGGTCTTTTGGCATGCAGCAGCTCAATCAGGATTTTATGAGTGGTCTGAGCCAGGTAGGTTCCAGCCAGCGTTTTGATGCGTTTGTGAATGACAACGAATTTGATTTCCAAGACATTTACCTCGGAATGAGTTGGAAGACCAAATGGAAGGATTGGATCCTTAGTCCATCGGCCAACCTCCATCGCTACCAATGGAGCGACACACAAGCAGGAGAGAAGTTGGAGCAGGACCGCCTGTTGGTATTGCCCGCGATGTATGCGAAGTGGAACCTGACCTCCAATCGCTCTTTGACCTATCGCTGGGGAACAGAGGCCAATTTTATGGATATCCAAAAGCTGGCTCAAGGCTTGCTTTTGCAGGATTACAATGCGCTATTTCGTGGAAATCGGGCTCTAGATAATGGTCTTTTCAACACCCATACGCTGAGCTATACCCATTTTGATATGTTTTCTGGCTTGATGGTCTTTGGAAATGCCAACTACCAGCGCAAGCGGAATGACTTGGTGACGACCACGGACTTCATTGGAATCAACCGCTTATTTTCAGTACTGAACGTGGAGCCGGTCAACAAGACCTTGAATGGAGATGTTCGGGTGGACAAGTCTTTCAACAAGATGAAGTTTGAGCTCGGCGGAAATTGGAATGCCTTTCAGACCAATTTGTTTTTGGATGATCAGCTGACCCAGAATGAGCAGTTTTCCCAAACCTACGACACCAAGTTGACCAGTACCTTCTTCAAGGTTCTGGAAGCCAAGATTGGGTATTCCTTCACGGCAAACCAATACGTGTCGGGAAGAATCGACAATACCTTCACCACACACAGCCCCAAACTAGAAGTAGACTTGGATTTGGTGAAGGGCTTAAAGCTAGTGGCAGATTATACCTATTCGGCTTACCTCAACCAGGCAGTGGGTACCCGAAGTGATTTCGATTTCTTGAATGCCTTTTTAGGCTACCAAGGAGCAAAAAGCCCCTGGGAGATCAAATTATCTGTGTGGAATATCGCAGATACCCGAGCCATTCGTAGGGATAGCTTCAGCGAAAGTGTGGTGAGTACCTATTCGTATTTGGTGCAACCGCGCTATGCGCTGCTTACTTTTAAATACGATCTCTGATTTTAGGACTTCTAAGTAGTGCTTCAAAAATCAAAAAAAAATGCCCCCAATTGCTATTGGGGGCATTTGCATGTTTGGTGCTTTCTAAATTTAGATAGCTGCTACCAATTTCACATCCAACTTCACCTCGTCGTAGATCATTTTGTCTGCAAGGTCTTCGAAGTAGCTTCCAGAGCGGAATTTGATGTCAAACTTGGTTCTGTCAAATGTGATCTGACCAGTGGCAGTCACTTTTTTGCCAGCTACGGCTACCTTGGCAGGAAAAGAAATTTTCTGTGTAATTCCTTTGATGGTCAAGTTACCTGTGATGGTGTAGTCCGTTCCATTGCTGGATTTGGCTTCGGTAATTTTGAAGGTAGAGGTATTGAATTTTTCTACAGAGAAAAAGTCGTCAGACTTCAAGTGACCAGTAAGTCCGCCTTTGGATTTGGCGTCTGTTAAGTCTTCCACGGTCAGGTTGACCATGTCCATGTCGAAAGATCCACCTTTAATTTTTCCGCCGCTGTAATCTAACGCGGCATTTTTCAAGGGTACATAACCCCAGTGCGTGCCAGTTACTTTGGAAGCTTCCCAGCGAACTTGGCTTTCAGTTTTGCTTACGGTGGCAGGAGCTACAAACTCAGCTGCTGCAAATAGGGTGCTTAGCCCTAAGACTAGTGTGGTAATTAGTTTCATAAGAATTGGTTAAAAGGATTGAAAATAGGTTGGTTGCCTTTAGCTCACGCACGAAGGCCTTTTGTTTAACGAAGTTCACAAAAAAGTGTTTTAAATAAAAATCAGCGATTCGATCCAAGGTAGATTTTCCAATGGTAAAAAAGTTGACTCATTTTGGGCTTCATTTTTTAACTTAAGGAAAAAATAGATCTCACGATGAAAAAAACGCTTTGGATCCTTCTCTTCCTTCCTATGCTTACCTATGGGCAAGGCCATGAAGCTCAGTTAAAGAAAATTTACGACACGGAGCTTTCCTCCGGCCATACCTATGAAAATCTCCGTTACCTCTGCAAGGAAATAGGAAATCGACTTTCCGGTTCTCCAGGCGCCGCTGCTGCAGTAGAATGGACCAAGCAGTTGATGGAAAGCTATGGCTTTGATACCGTGTATCTGCAGCCGGTCATGGTGCCCCATTGGGAGCGTGGAGGGAAAGATGTAGTTCGGGTCGTGAATTCCAAAAAGCACGGATCTGTTGAACTGACTTCCTTGGCGCTTGGGAATACCCAGGGAACTGGACCCAAAGGTCTGCTTGGACAAGTGGTAGAAGTCAAAAGTTTGGCGGCCCTACAAAGCTTGGGTATCCAAGTGAAGGGGAAGATCGTCTTTTTCAATGGGCCGATGGATCCTACCAAGGTGGACGCCTTTGAAGCGTATTCCGGGGCTGTAGGCCAGCGAAGCTCCGGTGCTGCGGAAGCCTCCAAATTAGGAGCGATTGGTACCATCGTGCGTTCGATGAACAATCGAGTCGATGACTATGCACATACAGGCAACCAGCGTTATGCGCTAAACGTGCCTGCCATCCCGGCTTTGGCGATCAGCACTCAAGATGCGGAGCTACTCAGTGACCTGCTCGCTGATCAGTCCGATTTGCAGGTGTATTTGGAGTCCTATGGGGAGATGAAAACCGAAAAGCTCTCTTATAATGTGATTGGTGAACTTCGTGGCACCGAAAAACCGGAGGAAATCATCGCAGTAGGCGGCCACCTAGACTCCTGGGATGTGGGAGAAGGCGCACATGACGATGGGGCAGGTTGCATGCAGGGAATAGAGGTACTGCGTTTGTACAAGCAGTTGGGATGGAAACCCAAGCGCACTTTGCGGGCAGTCATGTGGATGAATGAGGAGAATGGCTTGCGTGGAGGTCAGGAATATGCACGCGTGGCTAAGGAAAGAGGAGAAAAGCACATTGCGGCGATTGAGTCCGATTCAGGAGGGTTTTTGCCTATCGGATTTTCTTCTACGGGCACAGAAGCACAGCGGGCCAAGATAGCTTCCTGGGCGGAGTTGTTGCGTCCTTATCAATTGTGGAATCTTCAAAAGGCCGGTGGAGGAGCAGACATTGGTCCGCTTAGAGACCAAGGCACGCTTTTGATCGGTTTGCTGCCTGATTCTCAGAAATACTTTGTTTACCACCATACCGAGGCAGATGTCTTTGAAGCAGTAGATAAGCGGGAGCTGGAATTGGGAGCAGCGGGTATGGCTGCACTGGTGTATCTCCTTGACCAAGAAGGCAGTTAAGCTTTCTGGTGCTTCCTTGGAAAAAAAACGCTATCGAATCCACTTTTTTGAGAAAAAAAGTCTTGTTCTCATGAAATTTTTCTGGAAGAGCTAATATCCGTTGATAATCAATCGATTACTAAAAAAACAAATTCTAAAAATAGTGGTTAAAGAAAATTTTCTTTCGTTTGGAAGCCGTTTCGAATGTTTCCATTCGTGTAAAAATTGCCTCTATTTTAGTTTAAATGACCTGTTCACTAAAAAAAGTTAAAACAGCTACTTGTTTTTTGAAATTAAAAAATGATAACTTTAAAACTCGATTTAATCTGGAAACCATTTAACCTTAATCCAAGTCAATTAAAAAAAAAACTATGAGAAAGTTC
>JAMNXQ010000022.1 GCA_023653075.1 Algoriphagus sp. | reverse complement strand
TGGCCTTGTGCTTAGCAACTAATTAAGTATATGAAAAAAGTAATTTTCTCCCTCGCGCTATTACTCACCTGTTCACTACTTGGCTATGCCCAGAAGGGGATCTCCTATCAGGCAGTCATCTTGGATCCCAAGCCGATTGAAATCCCGGGTCAAGACATCACGGGCCAACCTTTTGTGAATGGAGATGTATCCCTAAAGTTTAAGATCTTCTCCTCGACCTTCGTTCAGGAGTTTGAAGAGGTGCACGCCACCAAGACAGATGCCTACGGCATGGTCAATGTACTGATTGGCTCGGTATCTCCAGGTGCATTTTCCAGCCTGGTCTGGGACAGCAAGCAGAAGAGCCTGCAGGTGCTGGTGAGCTTTGACCAAGGAGGAACCTACACCAAGGTCTCCGAGCAGGTACTCACTTACAATCCTATGGCCCTTTTTGCGGAGACGGCTGGCAAGCTGGGCGGGACGCTCGGCATCGCCTCAGGAGGAACTGGCGCGACTACAGCTGCGGCTGCACGAACCAACCTAGGCTTGGGCAACGTGGACAACACCGCAGATGCGAACAAGCCGATCTCCAGTGCTACGCAAAATGCGCTGGACAGCAAAGTAGATAAGGCAACAGGCAAACAACTGTCTACGAATGACTTTAGCACGGAAGAGAAGACCAAGCTCGCTGCCATCACAGGAACGAATACTGGAGACCAAGACCTCAGCGCTTACGCAACCACTAAACAGCTTGCTACCAAGGCATCTGCATCGGATGTGATCACAAGCTTGGCATCCAAAGTAGATAAGGAAGTTGGCAAGGGACTATCCTCCAATGACTATACCACGGAAGAGAAGATCAAGCTGGCGGCAATTTCAGGCAATGGTGCAGTTAATGTACCAGGCGCGACAGGAGCTCAAGGTCCTCAAGGCCTGACGGGTGCGACAGGTCCTGCTGGCCCTGCTGGCCCCCAAGGGGCGGCAGGCCTCCCTGGTGCAACAGGTCCCCAAGGACCAATTGGTTTAACCGGGCCAGCTGGCCTGCCAGGCGCGACAGGAGCAAACGGAAAGACCGTAGCAAATGGAACAACAGACCCTGCAACAAGTACCGGAGTGGATGGGGATTTTTACATCAACACTGCCACCAATACGCTATTTGGCCCAAAGGCTAATGGTACCTGGCCAACAGGGGTATCCTTGGTTGGTCCGACAGGTGCTACAGGTCCAACCGGCTCTACTGGCGCTCAAGGCCCCCAAGGTATTCAGGGACTCACCGGCGCGACAGGTGCGGCAGGAGCCCAGGGTATTCAGGGACTGCTTGGTGCTCAGGGAGCGACAGGGCCTCAAGGTCCTACTGGCGCGACTGGGACAAACGGAAAGACCGTAGCAAATGGAACAACTGACCCTGCGACAAGTACTGGAGTGGATGGGGATTTTTACATCAACACTGCTACCAATACGCTATTTGGTCCAAAGGCTAGTGGTGCCTGGCCAACAGGGGTATCCTTGGTTGGTCCGACAGGTGCTACAGGTCCAACCGGCCCTACTGGCGCTCAAGGTATTCAAGGCCCCCAAGGTATTCAGGGAGTAGCAGGTGCTACTGGCGCGGCAGGTGCTCAAGGCATTCAAGGACTCACAGGCGCCACTGGCCCCACAGGAGCAAATGGAGCTCAGGGCGCGACAGGAGCTAACGGAAAGACCGTAGCAAATGGAACAACAGACCCTGCAACAAGTACCGGAGTGGATGGGGATTTTTACATCAACACTGCTACCAATACGCTATTTGGTCCAAAGGCTAGTGGTACCTGGCCAACAGGGGTATCCTTGGTTGGTCCGACAGGGGCTACAGGTCCAACCGGCCCTACTGGCGCTCAAGGTATTCAAGGCCCCCAAGGAATTCAGGGACTCACAGGCGCGACAGGTGCGGCAGGAGCCCAAGGTATTCAGGGAGTAGCAGGTGCTACTGGAGCTACTGGTGCAACAGGCCCAATTGGCGCAGCAGGAGGCCAGGGTATTCAGGGACTGCCTGGTGCTCAGGGAGCGACAGGGCCTCAAGGTCCTACTGGCGCGACAGGAGCTAACGGAAAGACCGTAGCAAATGGAACAACTGACCCTGCGACCAGTACTGGAGTGGATGGGGATTTTTACATCAATACCGCCACCAATACGCTATTTGGTCCAAAGGCTAGTGGTGCCTGGCCAACAGGGGTATCCTTGGTTGGTCCAACCGGCCCTACTGGCGCTCAAGGTATTCAAGGCCCCCAAGGCATTCAAGGACTAACAGGCGCGACAGGTCCTGCTCCTTCTGGGACGGGTATAGTGACCGTTAGTAGCGGTACGTTACAAACACCCGGCGCACTTACTGGCGATGTCACCACCTCTGCTGCCGGGCTTGTTACCTCCATCGCTACGGGCGCAGTCACCTCAGACAAACTTTTGGATGGAACCATCGCCACTGCAGATTTGGCGAATAGTGCGGTCACAGATGCAAAAATCGCAGGTATGGCAGGAAGTAAAGTATCCGGAAATATTATAGGAAATGCGGCCAACGTTACCGGAACTGTTGCAGTGGCAAATGGAGGAACGGGGGCGACCACACTCACTGCGAATAATGTGCTTTTAGGGAATGGAACTAGTGCTTTACAAGCCGTAGCCCCCGGAACAAGTGGCAATGTGTTGACCTCTAACGGGACCACCTGGGCCTCTACGGCCCCAAGTGGAGGAGGATTACCTACAACAGGGAATACTGCTGGGGATATGCTGTATTGGAATGGAACCGCATGGGTTAAGGTAGCTGCAGGTTCCAATAATAAATTTTTAGTTTTTGTAAATGGCGCTCCAACCTGGGCCCCGATTGTAGGAGCAACTGATGTATACAACCCAAGTACAGGCAAAGTCTGGATGGATCGAAATTTAGGGGCTTCTCGAGTGGCTACAAGTAGTACAGACTACCTCGCCTATGGAAGTATTTACCAATGGGGGCGTGGTAATGATGGGCATCAATTGATGACTTTCACTAGTGCAACTGCCGGTTCTGGCCAAAATTCCACTTCATCCACTTTATCAACTACAGATACACCAGGGAATTCACTTTTTATTCTTTCATGCCCTGGAGCCAACAACATTTACGATTGGCGAAATACGCAAAACAATAATTTATGGCAGGGAGCAAGTGGAACAAATAATCCTTGTCCAAGTGGTTACCGTTTGCCAACAGAAGCAGAATGGCTTGCCGAATCTGCCACTTGGGGAACACTTGCAGCTGGGGCATTTGCATCCGTGCTAAAGTTGCCAGTCCCTGGAGTTCGCAGCTGCTGTGGAGGCGGACTTGAAATTACTGGAACAGGCGGGATCTATTGGAGTAGCACGGTATCTGGTACTCAAGCAAAAACGATCGGTATTTCAGCTACTCCAACTTCTATGTTTGGTTCCAATCGCGCGGACGGGCGTTCTGTACGTTGTATCAAAGATTAATAAATTGATACTAGCATAAAGCTGACCTGTAACTAAGGAGATTTAGGCTCTAAAAGATGGGTTATCCAACCAGGGATTTTGCCTAGGGATGTAATTTCAAAAGGGCTAGGCCTTGAATCCAGTTAAATCCCTTGGATAGGGATAGGAGGGAATCCTACAGTTGAGAAGGGCGAAATCTAGGATTCAAAAAAGAGCATTCCTATGCCTCACTTGGAGGAATAGTAGGTATGTTTTGACAAATGGGGTACAGAAAAAAATCAGGTCCCTAGGACTTGAAAATCCGATTCATCAACACCCACTTTTCTCCTTCTTTTGCCCAGGGCAAGGGCTTTTGAAATTTCCACATCAAGGCTTCCCACTCGGCGATCTTCGGATTTCCTTGGTCGAAAATGGCCTTCGTTTCAAAGTTGAAGGCATCATCCGTTTCCAAAATCATAAACATGCGGTTGCCCGTCCGGAAAATCTCGATGTTTAAGATTCCCGCATCGATATCGTGCTGGGTTACCTCCGGCCAAGCATTTCCTGGAGCATGGTGAGTTTCGTATTCCTGAATCATTGCCTCATCCTCAATTAGATCCAAGGCCAAACAGAATTTTTGCATACTTATCTTTTAAAATAATGGGTAAATGCCTCTATGGTTTTCGCCGCCGCCGCATCCGAATCTGGCCATGGAAAAGCCTCCGCAGAGACATACCCAGAATAGCCAATGTCCTGCAAAGCCTTCGCCACGGAATTCATTTCGGTATGGCCAAAGCCTATGGGCCGGCGATTGCTATCCGCAAAATGCACATGCCGAATCCACCGCGCATTTTTTCGAATCGACGCGGCCAAATCCTCTTCCTCAATGTTCATGTGAAATAAATCGGCCAATAAACCGACTCCAGCGATCTCCTCAGCTTCCAAAAATGCTACTGCATCATCCAGCCGATTAAATAAGTTGGTCTCATACCGATTCAAGGGTTCATAGATCAACTCCATCCCCAAGGATATAGCCAATGCCCCCAATTCTTTCAAGGAGGCAGCCAAATCCCTCAAAGAAGCTGCTCGATCCATGCCCGCATTCCCTTGCATCGATCCGATGATGGCAGGCGCTTCAAACTGCGCCCCAAAACACATCATGTCTGCGATAAACTGAACTGCTTTTTGCCGAATTTCTGGATCAGCATCCGTCAGCGTCAAGCCATGGATTACCTTGCCCGCCCCAGTGCCCACCGCGGAAATGTGCATCGAATGCGCCGCCAAACAGTCCTTCAATTCGGAAGCATCCACCGCCTGAGCTGAAGCCGTAAATAGCTCCACGGCATCAAATCCAAGCTCCGCTGCCTTTTGGATCGCTGCGGTTAAATCATGCCAATAGATCCATGGCCCCTGCTTGATCTCGGGCACCAAGGCTATAGTCACACTCGACTTAATCATCCGCTTCTGCGTCTAAGTCCACGATTATTTTGACAGTTCCCTGTGCATTTTCTGACCAGGCAACCAAGGCAGCTCCAGATTCAGACAAGGGAACTACCCGACTGATGACCTCCTTCACTGGAAATCTTCCCGCTTCCAAATAAGCGATCACCTCTGGAAATTCATCGGTACAGTTGCGCGAACCTAAAATTTCAATTTCCTTCCGAACAAAAATTCCCGTATTGAATTCCACGGCCTTCTTGGCATAGCCAATGCAGACCACGCGGCCCGTGTAGGCCACCGCCTCTACCGCTGCACGATAGGTAATGTGACTGCCCACTGCTTCAATGACTACATCCGGGCCATCGCCTTGCGTGATGCGTGCCAATGCCTCCTCCAAGGATTCCTCACTCGTATTGACGGTATGTGCAACGCCTATTTTGCGGGCTATGGCCAGCTTGGTCTCGTCCAAATCCAAGGCAATCACCTCCGCCCCTCTATTCACGGCCGAAGCAATCGCTCCCATCCCCACAATCCCACATCCAATCACTGCTACCCGATCCTTTGCCGTCACTCGACCCCGAGCTGCTGCATGGAATCCCACCGTGAGCGGCTCCACCAAGGCCAATTCCGTCAGGGACAGCTTTTCAGAGGAATACACATCCGTGTAGGGCACGGTGATGTAGCGCGTCATGCCTCCTGGTCGGCGCACGCCCATGGTTTTGTTGTCCTGACAAGCATTCCTACGCCCCTTTCGGCAGGAGATGCAGGTGCCACAATTTAAATAGGGATACACGGTGACTTGTTGACCTATTCGAAATCCAGCAGGCACCTCGGAGCCGATTTCGGCGATCGAGGCCCCAATCTCATGTCCCAGGATGCTTGGGTATTCCTGCAACTCAAAGAGTCCTTTGAATCCATTCAAATCCCCACCACAAAAACCCACCTTGCTAATTTTTAAAAGCAATTGATCCTTCGCTACCACTGGCTTGGGTATATCCTTGACTTCAGTTTGGCCCACGGCCGTTAGAAATAATGCCTTCATAGTTTTTGTCTTATCTGATTATCCTCTTTTTCACCACTAACCAAATAAAATAAGGTTTGAGGTTCAATTAGGTGAGCTGTGGACCGTTGACTGTGGTCTGTCAATTATCCGCATGTTTTAAATAGTCGAGCTGAGCTACTGGCATGATTGCGGATAATCAAATTGTCTTAAATCGTTTTCCGGTAATCCCTCGTACCACATCGTATTTTTAATCGGTGCCACCACCTTCGCAATATCCTCCAAAAGGCCATCGGGCATCTTCAAATCGAAGGCCCGCAGATTCCGTCGGAGGACCTCTCGATCACTCATGCCCACAATGGTGGTGGCAATTGCCTCTTGATCCATCGCAAATCGCATCGCCACGTCACTCAGCGCAACCTGGTAGTCCTGACACAGGGCCAATAGTGGGGCTTGAATTGCCTTCACCTCCGCAGGGGCATTGTGCCAAGCGGGAATCGGTGCGTCCGAAAGAATGCGCTGGACCAAAGGAGCGGCATTCATCAATCCAAAGCCCTTTTCTTTGGACAGGGGCACCAATTCCTCCAAAATTTCATCCTGAATCAAGTTGTAGTGTGCCCAAGAAAGGACGGTATCAAACTCATTTTCTCGGGCAAGAGAGGCTAGATACCGTACCGGCAAACCCGTCAAGCCGATGTACCGTGCTTTGCCGGAGGCCTTGATGTGTTGTATGGCGGGGATGGCCTCTTCGATAATTTGTTGGCGAGATACGAATTCGGTATCGTGCAACTGAAAGAGATCCACGTAATCCGTTTGCAAACGCTCTAGGGACTCATCGATGCTTTTCAAAATTCGATCGTAGGAAAAATCAAAATTGCGCAGACCATAGCGCCCGCATTTGGTGGCCAAGTATATTTCCTTTCGCTTGCCTTTCAAGGCCCGACCCAAGCGGGTTTCTGCCAAGGTTTCTCCATAAAAAGGTGCCACATCAAAAAAATTCACCCCCTGATCTATGGCGAGGTGGACCGAAGCGATCCCTTCCTTTTCGTCACAAACCTCAAAAACGTCTCCTAAGGGGGAAGCCCCAAATCCTAGAATTGACACGAGTAGGTCCGTATTGCCCAGTTTGCGGTAATCCATGAAGTAAATGACTTTTGATAAGCTTTAAATATAAGGAAAAATGATACAAATGGTCAACAGTCAACCGTCCACTGTCGACAGCCGAGTCGTGGTGTGACATGGCCTAGAATCTAAATTTAAGTACGTTTTTTAGTGCCAGACTGCAATTGACTGTGGTCTGTTAGCTGTTGACTAAATAAAGTCAACAGTTGACGGTCGACAGACCACAGTCGTTAGGTATATGCTACTAAAAACTTATTAAAATTTGGATACTAAACTTGGTGTTAAACGAATCGGCTGTGGACCGTGGTCTGTTAGCTGTTGACAAAATTAAAGTCCACAGTCGGTAGGTATATGCTACTAAAAACGTATTAAAATTTGGATACTAAACTTGGTGTTAAACGAATCGGCTGTGGACCGTGGTCTGTTAGCCGTTGACAAAATTAAAGCCCTTCGTCTGACTCCCTCGCATAATTGCGGATAAACCCGTAGCTTAATGTGTTGAATCATTTTCGAAACCCCAAATCCTGCTCCTATGAAGCATTTATTTTTCCTGCTGCTGCTGCTCCTGAATCTGACTAGTGGGCATACCCAAACCTTAAAAACCAATTGGACCGATGAGGTGAATCCTGCCAATCCTTTGCCGGAATACCCAAGGCCGCAACTCGTTCGGAATTCCTGGCAAAACTTGAATGGCCAATGGGATTATGCGATTTTGCCCAAGGGAACAGCTCCGGAGGCAGGCTTTCAAGGCAAGATCACCGTTCCTTTTGCGGTCGAATCCCTTCTTTCTGGCGTACAGAAGACGGTGGGGCCGGATCAGGAACTTTGGTATGAGCGACAGCTGACACTATCCCTAAATCGAACCAACAAGCGGACTCTTTTGCATTTTGGGGCGGTCGATTGGGAAGCTGAGGTCTGGGTCAATGGAACCCGTGCAGGCAGCCACCAAGGAGGTTTTGATGGGTTTAGCTTAGATATTTCGGAGCTTCTGATCAAGGGGGATAAACAAACGATTCGCGTGCGTGTCTGGGATCCATCCGATGCTGGCCCACAGCCTAGAGGCAAGCAGGTTCAAAACCCAAAGGGAATTTGGTATACGCCAGTGACTGGAATTTGGCAAACCGTCTGGTTGGAGACCGTCCCGATTCAGCACATTACCGCAGTGACTGCTAGAACGGATTGGGAAAACAATAACCTGATTTTCAGCCCGGAGATTCAAGGCAATCGTCAGGACCTGACGGTTCAAATTAGCGTCACGGATCCACAAGGATTTTCCGAAACAAAATCTGCCAAGTTGGGAGAGCCAATCCAAATTCACTTGCCAAATCCGAAACCCTGGTCTCCAGGCGCTGCATTTCTCTATCCGGTCAGCATCAAGTTGTATCAAGGAAAAAACCTGTTGGACGAAGCACAGAGTTATGCCGCATTTAGAGACATACGAATGGCGAAGGATGCCAATGGGCACCAGCGGATGCTCCTCAATGGAGAAGAGGTATTCCACTATGGACCTTTAGATCAGGGTTGGTGGCCGGATGGCTTGTACACGGCCCCGACAGATGAAGCCTTGCTATTTGACATTCAAAAAACGCGTGAAATGGGCTTCAACATGATCCGCAAGCATGTGAAGGTGGAGCCGGCCCGCTGGTATTACCATGCCGATAGGCTGGGGATGCTGGTCTGGCAGGACATGCCAAGCGGCGATTTGGGGAATAGATGGGAAGTACGCCCAGGGATCATCCGAAAAGGAGTGAATAGGGAACGAACATCCGCTAGCGAAAAAATCTTTACGACGGAATGGACTGAGATCATCAAGGAATTCAAATTCTTCCCCTCGATTGTAGTTTGGGTGCCCTTCAATGAAGCCTGGGGACAGTTTAAAACCACGGAAATCACCGCGCTTACCCGTGAATTGGATCCAACTCGCTTGATCAACAGTGCTAGCGGCGGCAATTTTGAACTGGAGGGCAATCGCGTCGTGGGAGACATTTTGGATTTGCACAACTACCCAGATCCTGTGATGCCAGATCCAGCCGTTTTTGGAACGACAATCAGTTTAGTGCTAGGCGAATATGGGGGATTGGGATTGCCACTCGAGGGGCATACTTGGCAGCAAAAAGACAATTGGGGCTACCAGAGCTTCAAATCTAAAGAAGAATTGGAGGCGCGTTACCGCACTTTAGTAGCTGATTTGAATGAATTAATACCTAAAGGATTGGCTGCAGCAGTCTACACACAGACCACAGATGTAGAAATTGAAACGAATGGATTGATGACTTACGATCGAAAAGTGATCAAAATTCCTACAGAAGTGCTTTTTCAAATTCACCAGAAACTTTACCAGAAGAAGCGGAAGTAATTTGCCTGCTCTCGGCTTGAGGATTAGGCTTCAAAAATACATTTATATGCATTTTTGAAGCCTAATCCTTATTTTTTATGTTGAAAAGCGGAATTAATCTAAGGTATGTAACTTGAAAAAACGGGGTTAAAAAATTTTTTTTTAAACTATGTATCAATACGTAACAATACCCTTAGCACCTAATTAACACAAAAAGTTTTCCAGACTACGTATCGAGGCTGTAGCTTAGGTAAAAGTTGTCATAAGGCTTTTTGTTTATTTTTTTAGGAGGGGAGTCACGGTTTTCCCCTCCTTTTTTTATGCCTTCTTTTTTAGTAAACTTGTGTAGGAAGCAATTTTCATAGCGCTAATGATGAAAATAAAGTTTGTTTTTCCCCTGCTAGTTGCCTTGCTGCTCACCACAGCCAGTTTGGGCGCTGACTATACTTGGTTTAGTACGTCTACAAATTCCTGGAAAAACAGTGGGCAATCCGAATTTCTAGAAGGAAAGATTCCCCTCGCTGTACTGGATTCTTTGGATAAGATTTACAAAAAATTTCCTTACAACTATATTATTTATGAATTGGATGAAAGACTCTTCATCCAAGTTCGTTGCACCTTTGACCTCTATGAAATCCAAGAGGGCAAGCTGGTAAACAAGTA
Organism: Algoriphagus sp.; assembly: GCA_023653075.1. Taxonomy (GTDB): domain Bacteria; phylum Bacteroidota; class Bacteroidia; order Cytophagales; family Cyclobacteriaceae; genus Algoriphagus. The sequence goes on along the minus strand of JAMNXQ010000022.1, from coordinate 23,109 downwards.
CATCTACTCCAATAGAGGCTATACCTGTGGCACCAATACCTTTGTTCGGGACAATACGCATTACATGCTTGGCGGGCATGGTTTCTGGACCAATCACCTCGATCTCCTTTCCTTTGATGAATTGCATGGTTCTTGGGAATTAGTAGTGACCAAAAACCAACCCCCCAATTATTTCTCAGGACGAGTGTATCAAAACTCGAAGGGGATTTACTCCCTTTTTGGGGAGCAGTTTAATCAACGTGACGGCCTTGATTTGAAAAATTCGCAAGGCTATTTTTTGGATTGGAAGACCAAGGAGTGGAAAGAAATTGAAATCCAAATAGAAGGGTTGGATCTGAAGGATTTAATCGAAAAAGGAGGGCTTTATTTTATTCAAACTGAAGACTATGCCTTTTGGGCATCTACCACTGTGTTGAATAATATTGGCTGGAACCTCATCGAAAAGGAAACGGGTAAGATTTTTTATTTTGATTCGAAAAACATCGATATGGGGATAGGGCCCTACCTTGAAATTGTAGGCAATGTACTTCGCTACACAGCTCCCAGTGGCGAACTCAAATCCTTGGACCTCGATCAAATCCGTAAGCAATCCAAAGAAGTAGGCTATATCCGAGTAAAAGAAGGAGATGCAATTGAGGCAAGTTCTACTTGGGGTTATCTCCTTTTTTTCCTACTGGTAGGGGTAGGTTGGGTAGTGGTAAGACAAGTCTTGCCAAAAATGAAAAAAGAGTTGGTTCCGACAAAGGAGCCAAAAAAGCCTCAGCCTCTTGAAATTCTCTTGCCTTATTCAGGGCAGAGCCTGTCTACCGAAGTTCTGGATCAGTTGCTTGGCATCGATAGCCAGGCAAATTTCGATTCCAGACGCATGAAGCGTGCCCGCATGGTCAGGGACATCAACGATCAGTACTTGGCTCAAAAAGGGAAAGAGTTGATTGTCCGTGAAAAAAGAGAACAAGACAAGCGCTACGTCTTCTACAAAATTCAAGCATAGGACTGCTCTTTTTCAATAAATTCTTCTCTAGGAGTGAAGGTCATCCCCGAATATAGCCGTACTTTTGTCCGGATTTTTACTCCCCATGCTCGAGAAATTACAAAGCCTTAAAGACCGATTTGAAGAAGTAGGGCAGCTCATCATCATGCCAGACTCCATGACCGATATGAGTTCCTATGCCAAGCTGACCAAGGAATACAAAGACTTGGAAAAGCTCGTGAGCGTAGCGGACGCCTATTCCTTGGTCTTGCAAAACATTGACAGTTCCAAGGAAATCTTAGAAAAGGAAAAAGATCCCGAATTTCGAGAAATGGCCAAGGCGGAACTGGATGAGTTGCGTGAGAAGAAAGTCGTCCTCGAAGAAGAACTCAAGCAGCTCCTCACTCCCAAAGACCCGAATGATTCCAAGGACTGTATCCTGGAAATCAGAGGGGGTACGGGAGGGGATGAGGCGGCCATTTTTGCTGGAGACCTTTTCCGAATGTACGAGCGCTTCTGCGAGATGCAGAATTGGAAGTTGACTGTCCTAGACTTGACCTTCGGCTCCGCAGGAGGCTACAAAGAAATCATCGCCACCGTCTCGGGAGCAGATGTGTACGGCATGCTCAAGTACGAATCAGGCGTGCATCGGGTACAGCGCGTGCCCGCTACCGAATCCCAAGGGCGAGTCCATACTTCTGCCGCCTCTGTGGCTGTTCTTCCCGAGATGGACGAAGTGGAGGTACACCTCGACATGAACGATATCCGCAAGGATACCTACTGCTCCTCAGGACCTGGAGGGCAGTCGGTCAATACCACCTATTCGGCCGTACGCTTGACCCACAACCCCAGCGGGCTGGTCGTGACTTGCCAGGATGAAAAGTCACAAATCAAAAACTTTGAAAAGGCGCTGAAAGTACTGCGCTCCAGACTCTACGAAATCGAGTTAGCCAAGCACAACGAGGCCGTGGGTGCCCAACGCAGGTCCATGGTCGGCAGCGGAGATCGCTCGGACAAGATCCGCACCTACAACTATCCCCAGTCGCGCGTCACCGATCACCGGATCAACAAAACCGTGTACAACCTCCCCGAGGTGATGGATGGTCGGATCGAAGAGTTTATCTCTGCCCTCCGCATGGCAGAAAATTTAGAAAAAATGCAGGCGGGAGGCATAGACTGATCCTTTTGACCTTGTAAAGAAGGCTAGAAGCCCGTATATTCGAAAAATCACGCAGAACGAGTTAACCTACACCCCACATGCTTATCGAAGGAGAAAGAGAGATTCACTTAGTAACTTGGAATGAATCTCATTTTCATCAACTGTACCCCATCGCCAACAATCCAAAAATTGCCATGAACCTGCGGGATAGCTATCCGCATCCCTACACGATTCATGATGCCAGACACTGGATCGAGCACAACCAAAAGTTCAATCCCGCACAAAACTTTGCCATCGAATTTGAAGGTAGACTGGCGGGTGCCATCGGTGCCGAACGGGGAAAAGACGAACTGCGAACCAACATGGAGATGGGATTTTGGGTAGGCGAACCTTTTTGGGGCAAGGGCATTGCTACCGAAGCAGTGAAGCTCTACACCGACTACATCTTTGACAAGTTTGATATCCAACGAATCTTCGCCCAAGTCTATGACTTCAATGGAGAATCCATGAATGTGCTTGAAAAAGCCGGCTATATCCCAGAGGCCATCTTGAAAAAAGGATTTATCAAACGCGGCACCGTGGGCGATATCTTTCAGTATGTACGGGTGAGAGGGGAAGAATAGTATCAAGTATCTAGTAGCAAGTATCAAGTACAACTTTGTACCAAGTACGAAGTACAATGTACCAAGATGTAGTATCAAGTATCAAGTAGCTAGTATCAAGACTTTATTCGTGGAGATACGAGATTCGTTTGTTCCACGAATTAACACTTCAGCATTCTTCAATCGGCGTTCAGCATTCGACATTTTAAAAAGCATCAAGTATCAAGTATCAAGTATCAAGTATCAAGTATCAAGTATCAAGTATCAAGTATCGTAATTCTTGATAGCAGAATTATTGTCCTAATTCGAATCCCTACTTAGTACTTGGTACTTGGTACATTTCTTCATTCTTCAATCGGAGTTCGGCATTCGATATGAGAAAGAGTATCAAGTAACAAGTATCAAGACGCTTGAAATTGTAAAACTCGAATCCCTACTTTGTACTTTGTACTTGGTACATTGTACAACTCAATTCCGTATTTCGTACTTCGTCTTTCGTACTTCATGAAAAACCTCCTTCTCCTCTCACTAATCCTCTTGATCTCCTGCGGTCCGCAGGAGCGGGTATCCAAAGAAGCCTTTGATGTTGTGCAACAAAATAATGAGGTGAAGCGAATTACCGAGGTAGCGATTTTGGAAGAGGCCATGGTCTGGGGGGATTCCATCACCCAGGAAGCTCAAGCCCAATTAACCGCCCAACTGCAAGAGGCGATTGCGGCCAATGGACCTGCGGGGGCCCTAGATTTTTGTAAGGTCAATGCCTTGCCCCTTTTGAAGTCCTTAGAATCCAAACATGCAGTGACCCTTCGTCGGGTATCTTCTCAACCTAGAAATCCTGCAGATGCCCCCAATTCACAGGAAATACCGCTCTTGGATGCGTATGCCTACAATGCAGAAAACAACATTTTGGCTGACCCGAGCATCCAGAAAATCGAGGGTGGAGAAGTACTGCTCTACACCAAACCCATCTTGATGGCCAATGCCCTCTGCTTAAGTTGCCATGGCGATCCCAAAAAGGACATCGCTCCCGAAACTGCCGCCAAACTCAAGCAGCTTTACCCTCAAGATCCAGCCACCGGCTATGCGCTGGGAGATCTGCGCGGCATGTGGGCTTTGCGACTGCCCAAAAAAGAGGTGGTCAAGCGTCTTTAATTTTTACGCTTTACCCTTCCCCATTCGCTTCTCTCCGGTGAGGCTTTTTTCCATCCTCAGGGGAATTTGCTTGACCATTTATCAAAAGCGCTATCCTAGCTGAGAGAAAATGTGTATTTTCATGGGCATGTCGTACCCGCTGACCTGATGAAAAGAACCTTCGGCCTATTTTTCCTGAGTTTGATGAGTTTCCAACTCAATCCTGCTCCTGTATTTGAGCCCTACACCCAAACCCTGGGTGGGACATCGGTTTCTTTCGACATGACCCCAATTCCCGCCGGCAGCTTTTGGATGGGATCAGCAGACCCCTATTTCCCGGATCAGCAACCGCGACATCAGGTACAGCTCGATGCCTTTTGGATGGGAACCCATGAAGTGACCTGGGATGCATTTGAACTTTTTCTGGACAAGCAATACGAGCAAACGATCACCGAAGGAGGAGTGCCCGCACGGGTAGATGCGCTTTCGCGTCCGAGTTTGCCCTACCTAGACATGACCTTTGGCATGGGCAAGGAAGGAAAGCCTGCCGTAGGAATGACTCAGTATGGAGCCATTCAATACTGTCATTGGCTGTACCTGAAGACCGGGATTTTCTACCGTCTCCCCACCGAAGCAGAGTGGGAGTATGCTGCAAGAGCGGGATCGGAGGAACGGTTTTTCTTTGGCGCAGCTCCTGCTGCCTTAGGCGACTATGCCTGGTATGCAGGCAACAGCAACCAAACTACCCAGGTGGTAGGAACCAAAAACCCCAACCCTTGGGGGCTGCACGACATGTATGGCAATGTGAGCGAATGGGTGATTGACCACTATGATCCTGATTTTTACAGCAAATCTACAGCGAGCAATCCCGTCAATCGAGGCACTAAACTCTACCCACACTCCCTGAGAGGGGGAAATTTTGCAACTTCTGAAGCCAGTTTGGGATCCTCTTTTCGGGAATATTCAGATCCCGTTTGGAAACGAATTGATCCCCAAATTCCAAAAAGCCAGTGGTGGTTTCCAGAAGCCCCTTTTGTGGGCATGCGGCTTGTTCGTCCCTTGATTCCACCCTCCCCTGAAGAAATTTTCGCCTATTATACCCAGGCACCTCTTGTCGATTATTGAACCCAAACTCTCCTCCCATGAAAAAAAATCCCAACCGTAGAGAATTCATGAAGACCTCCGCCTTGCTGACGGGAGGTTTACTCGCTCCTTCCTTTTTGGTTCCAGGAGCCTATGCTGCTCCACAAAACACGCTCAAGCTGGCCTTGATTGGCTGTGGTGGCCGTGGCACTGGTGCGGTATTTCAGGCCTTTGATACAGGCCATCCAATTAAGTTGGTGGCGATGGCAGATGCCTTTGGCGATCGGCTTGAGGGCAGTTACAAACCCATTTTTGAAAAGTATGGCAAGGACAAAGTAGATGTGCCTCAGGAGCGGCGTTTTGTTGGGTTTGATGCCTTCAAGAAGGCGATCGCCGAAGCGGATGTGGTGATTCTGGCCTCTCCTCCAGGCTTTCGTCCCTCCCATTTTGAGGAGGCTGTGCGTCAAGGCAAGCAGATTTTTATGGAAAAACCAGTAGCCACAGATGCCGCTGGAATTCGCAAGGTGTTGGCTGCGGCAGAAGAGGCTAAAGCCAAAAAATTGAATGTGGTCGTGGGCCTACAACGTCACTACCAAAATAACTACCGGGAATCCATGAAGCGTATTCAGGACGGCGCCCTGGGCGATATTGTCGGCGGTCAAGTATACTGGAACGACGGGGGTGTTTGGGTGAAGCCAAGGACTCCCAATCAAACAGAGATGGAGTACCAGATGCGCAATTGGTACTACTTCAACTGGCTCTGTGGGGATCATATCGTAGAGCAACATGTGCACAACATTGACGTGGCCAACTGGGCCAAAAATGGCTATCCTGTCAAAGCTGAGGGTACGGGAGGTCGTGCCGTGCGTACCGGAAAGGAGCATGGGGAGATTTTTGACCACCACATCTTGACCTTTACCTATGCCGATGGCAGCGTCATCCACTCCGAATGTCGACATTTCCCAGGGGCTGCCAATCGGGTCGACGAGTCTTTCCAAGGCACCAAAGGAAAAGCCTACCTCAGTGCGGGTAATCACGGCCTGCTCACCGACTGGAAGGGAAATGTGATTTACGACCACGATCGTAAAAATCAACCCAATCCTTACCAGCAAGAGCACGATGAGCTTTGGGCAGCATTGGTCAAGGGAGAGTACAAATTTGCAGATGCAGAAAATGCAGCCAAGTCTACCATGACAGCCATCATGGGTCGCTACGCCACCTACTCAGGCAAGGTGATGACCTGGGAGGAATCCCTGAATGGGCAAGTGGACCTTTTCCCAGATACACTTGCCTGGGATGCGCTACCCAAGATCTTGCCGAATGCGGACGGCTTCTACCCACATGCGATACCTGGAAAAACTAAAGCAATCTAAGTCATGCAACGAAGAGGATTTATCAAGAGGCTAGGCCTCGGAACAGCGGTAATGAGTGGGGTGGGAATGCTTTCTATCCCTTCTTTTGCCAAGGAAAAAATGGCAGGAGCACCATTTAAACTAGATTTTGCTCCCCACTTTGGCATGTTTAAGCAACATGCGCCGGGAGGGATTGTGGACGAATTGCGCTTTATGGCCGATCAAGGTTTTCGTTCTTTGGAAGACAATGGACTTCTCAAGCGCCCAATAGCCGAGCAGGAATTAATCGGTAAGACCCTTGCCGACTTAGGCATGCGCATGGGAGTATTTGTGGTGGATGGAGGCGACAACTGGAAGGTTTCCTTGGCCAGTGGCAAGCCTGAGTTTTTGGATAACTTTCTGGCTACTTGCCGTGCCTCAGTAGAAGCTGCCAAGCGGGTCAACGCGAAGTGGATGACCGTGGTGCCCGGCTACTTTGAGCGCAATCTACAGCTTGGGGTGCAGACTGGAAATGTCATTGATGCGCTCAAGCGGGGTGCGGAGATTTTTGAGCCCCATGGTATGGCGATGGTCTTGGAACCACTAAGTGACAATCCGGACCTTTTTCTCCGCCATGCAGATCAAACCTACATGATCTGCCGTGCCGTGGGTAGTCCAGCCTGCAAGTTGCTCTACGATGCCTACCACATGCAGCGCAACGAGGGCAATCTGATCGCGACCATGGAAAAAACCTGGTCGGAAATTGCCTACATCCAAATTGGAGACAATCCTGGCAGAAAAGAGCCGGGAACTGGTGAGGTCAACTATGCCAATGTATTTCAGTACATCCACAAAAAAGGCTTTACGGGAATCTTGGGCATGGAGCATGGCAACGCCCTTCCAGGCAAAGCAGGGGAGTTGGCCTTGATCGATGCCTACCGGAAAGTAGATGTGAAATGAAGCAGCTCCTCTTCCTACTTGGGGCCTTCCTTTGTGTCACGGTAAGTTTTGCCCAAGTTCCAGCATGGAACTCCTTTCAAACTCCGGGGAAAGCCTCTTTGAGAGGCTTATCCCCCATTTCGGATCAGGTCTGCTGGGCAAGTGGCTCTGGGGGCACTTGGCTGAAAACCGAGGATGGAGGAGGGAGCTGGCAGATGGGGAAAGTTGCCGGTTTGGATACGGTAGACTTTCGATCCATCCATGCCTTTGATGCCCAGACGGCGGTGGTGGCTTCTGCAGGGCAACCTGCGGTAATCTACCGAACCGAAGATGGGGGAAAGACTTGGGGAAAAGTACATCAGGAAGGTACCGAAGCATTTTTTGATGCAATCCAATTTATCGATGCTCAGCGTGGCTATGTCTTGGGCGATCCCATTGGTGGGAAGTGGATGATCTTGGAGACGCTCGATGGAGGCCGAAGTTGGCATTCCCTAGCCAATCTACCGGATGCTGTGTCAGGAGAAGCGGCATTTGCGGCAAGTTCTTCCTCTATGCTTGCTGATTCGGAGGGACTGGTATTTGCCACCGGCGGCGCCGTGTCGCGTTTGCATCGGTATGCGTTTGCCTCCCAATCTTGGGCAGTGCGCGAATTGACAGACATGCTCCAAGGCGAACCTTCTCAGGGAGTATTTGCCGCCACCTCACTACCTGGAGAAGGAGGATTGGTGTTGGTAGGTGGGGATTATTTGAAGCCTGAAAATCGAATTGCCAATGCATTACTCGTTCTTGGGGAGGTGACCATTTCTACCAGCGAGGGTCCTAGTGGCTACCGTTCTGGAGTTGCTCATCTTCAAGACAAAGGCTGGGTAGTGGCAGTAGGTCCAGGTGGTTCGGACTTCTCTTCCAATGGAGCCCACAGTTGGCAGCCTTTTTCGACCACGGGTTACCATGCCGTCAAGGCGTCGCCAGGAGGAAAAGCACTTTGGGCTTCAGGAGGCCAAGGACGTCTTGGAAAATTAGTGTATTGATGAAAATTGACACGAATTATTAAAAGGGCGTCATTTTTAGAGGGGGTTTGTAAAAATAATTGCAATTTTTTCGGGGTTTCTGCTTTCAAAAAACACGGAGGATTGTATATTTAAATCACTGAGTTCAATTTTTCACGCGTATTCTTCCACATCCTACCACCATGTTTGAAATTATTCCTTCCATTTGGCTGATCAACGGCAAGTGTGTGCGGCTTAAGCGGGGCGATTTTGCTACCGAAGAAGTCATCTCCCACAACCCCCTTGAGATTGCGCAGGCCTTCGAAGGGATTGGCATCAAGCGTGTACATTTGGTGGACTTGGATGGAGCTCGAAGAGGGGAGCCCAAAAATTACAATATCCTAGAAGCCATTGCGGGCTACACCGACTTAGAAGTAGACTTCACTGGAGGTATTTCCACCGACGGAGATGTGATCAAGTGCTTTGAGTTTGGTGCCAAAACAGTGACCATCGCTTCTGCGGCTGCTAGATTCCCGGAGCGCTTCGCCCAATTCATTCTTTCTTATGGCCGTGAAAAAATTTACTTGGCGGCAGATACCAACCCGAACGATTACAAAATCAAGATCAAGGGCTGGCTCACCAAAACAGAACTAGACCTATTTGAACATATTGAATTTTTTTACGAGCGCGGGCTCAAACATGTCAAGTGCTCCGATGTCACCCGTGATGGAGTCATGGAAGGTCCCAATTTTGACCTGTACAAAGAAGTAGTGGACCGCTTTCCCAATCTATACATTGCCGCCTCAGGTGGGGTACGCGGCATCGATGATTTCAAAAAATTGCGTGACTTGGGTCTTCAGGCAGCCGTTTTTGGTCGAGCCTATTACGAAGGAAAAATCAGTTTGAAGGATCTCGAAGACTTCGTGAGTAAAGGATAATCGTCAACAGACCACTGTCCACAGCCGACGGCTGATTTTTCTAAATTTCAAGCTTTATTTTCTGGATTCACTACTTTTGAGGAGGGTCATGGTTTTAGTTTTCTCCGTACTACGTGTGTCTTATCGATGCGGGTAACCGACAAATCAACCGATTGAGAAACTAAAAAAGTGACTGCTTCAAGTCTTTTTACCACAGGCTGGGCTAGCCAATAGTTAAGGTCATTCAACTTTTCGTCAAATGACTTCATGGAGGCTTTATGTATGACCGGAGAAATATTCATAGTACTTACTAAAGTTACAGAAAATAAAGGATTCAGGCATGAGCCCCTATTTGTAAATCTCTGTTTTTTTGTAAAAGAAAGAGGTTAACTAAATCTGCGGGAGATTTTTTGACGCTGATCGAATCAGAAAAATACGCTGATTTTATTTGTAGCGAAGAGCTGCTTTCTTCCCAGTTAGCAAAGAAATTAAGGTTTGGAGTTCAAGAGAGAGGGCTGTCAACCGTGGACTGTTGTCCGTTGACAATTTGACCTTTGATCTGCGGAATTTTTCCAAAGAATCTGCGTAAGACTTTTTTCACGCTGATTGAATAAGAAAAACACGCTGATTTAATTCTTAGCGAACAGCTGTTTTTTTGAATGTTTCCAAAGGAAATTTAGGTTGAAGTTCGATTCAATGGGCTGTGAACCGTGGACCGTTATCCGTTGACGATTCTAATCCTGATCCTGTTTAAATTTATCCACGATGTATAAAAAAATATTAAAGGATAAGGTGGAAGGGGATTCGTTCTTTTTGGATTCTCTTTCCTGGAGATGGGTGGTCGTGTGTACCTCTTTTCTAGGCAAGGGTAGCGGTACGCCTGGCTTCACTGTTGCCGTCTTTTGAACGGTTAGTGGAGTAGCCGTTCCAGCTTCCGGAAGGATGCTAGACTCCTCTGAAATGGGTTTTTCGAAGGGTTTTTTCGTGTTTTCCTCCTGAGCCCTTGCTTCAGATGGGAGGAGCAAGTAGCCGAAAGCAGCCATGCTCAGCAGGGCAACTTTACCAGCAAATATTCTTGAACAGTTCCACATAATTTATTGAAATACGGGTTAGCTTTCGAAAAACGTCCTTAAAAATAGAAAATATATCGGCAATGCAAACGATTGACCTAGAAGATTTCAAAAAAATAGACTTTCGGGTAGGAACTGTTCTGCGGGTGGAGCCTTTTGAAAAAGCTCGAAAACCCGCCTATCAGGTATGGGTGGATCTGGGTCCAGAACTCGGAATCAAAAAATCTTCCGCCCAGCTTACGGTCCATTACCAACCCGAAAACTTACTGGGAAAGCAGGTACTTTGTGTCTGCAACTTGGCCCCTCGTCAGGTAGCAGACTTCATGTCGGAGGTGCTCATTACGGGATTTTCTAGTTCCGAAGGGGGCATCTGGATTGCCACTGCGGACCAGCCCGTTCCCAATGGTGCTCCCTTGCATTAAGGGAGGTAGATGCAGAGACCTGCTTCGGTCAATTCGTTGCGGTACACAGGTAGCGAAGTACAATAGCCTGACCGCACATCTCCCGTCTTCAAGTCAAAGCGGTACTGGTGCAGAGGGCAGATGATTTCCCCTGCCCCATTGATATTGGCCTGGCTTAAGTCTGCCCCGCGATGGGGGCATTGGGCATCAAAGACATGGATGAGCTCCCCGATGCGCAGGACCGCTAGGCGCTTTTCACCTGCCGTCAATTTTTTGATTTTGCGTTCGGGGATGGCCTGGAGTACGTCTTCTTTGCTGCTGCCAAACTGGAAAGTATGCATGGGAGGAAAGGGAAGGTTCTTTTGCTACTAAAAGAGTGCTTGGTTTTTCGTGGAATCTTTTTCAATTTCCATCTTCTATCGCCAATTCCCTAACCTACTATGAAAAAATTCCTCCTGCTACCCCTTTTGTTTTTTGCCTTTTCCCTCAGCGCTCAACAGGTGGAAGGGGCCTGGAAATTGGTGAGCCAAAATCAAGTCCACGTCACCGGCCAAGAGTTTATCAAAATCTATCAAGACAATTACTTTGCTTTTGGAATCAAAAATCTGGCGGACAACTCCTTTGTAGGTGCAGGTGGAGGACCATTTTCAATGACTTCCGGCAAGCTTCAGGAAACCTTGGAGTTTTTTACGCTCAATCCAGAAATCGTAGGGATGGTCACTACATTTGAAGTAACCCTGACCGGCAACCGGCTGACGGTATCAGCCACCACCCCCAAGGGTCCTCTGGTGGAAACCTGGGAGCGAATTTCGGATAGCAAAGATGATCTTACGCGCAACTGGGTGATTACGGGAAGAAAACGAGAGGATCAGATTCAACGCTCCACCCCTGGGGCAAGACGTACCATCAAAATTCTCAGTGGAGGCAGATTCCAGTGGGTGGCCTTCAACTCCGAAACTCGGGAGTTTTCGGGCACAGGAGGAGGAACTTATAGCGCTCAAGGAGGAAAATACGTGGAAACCATCACCTTTTTCTCGAGAGACAATTCCCGCGTGGGCGCAAGCCTTGGCTTCGACTACCAGGTCATCGATGGAGAATGGCACCACAGTGGCTTGAGCTCCCAAGGGCAACCCATCTACGAGATTTGGACACCCTATGCACTGGGGTATAAACCGGGAAAATAAACGGACCGGGAATATCCTCTCTAATTTTTTATTTCGCCCCGCAGTCCGCCGCAGCGGATTAAGGGTTTGGTTTTTCTCGCAAAGCCGCATAAGGCGCAAAGAATTTGTTGAGGCTTGTCAACCTTTCGCGTAAAATGGGAAAAGTCGGATTGCTTTGCGGCCTACCCGCCGCGTCGGGCAGGCTGCTCTCGGGCAAAAAATTCAACAATAAATAAACGGTAGTTGATTATCGACTAGTAGATATAAAGCGCTTTCAGCTTCCCTAAGGTGTAATCCACCTCTTCTTGTGTCGTAAAGCGGCTGAAGGAAAAGCGTACCGCGTCGCGTTCTGCTGGGTGCTGTAGAGCTCGCAATACATGGGATCCCACGGTAGCGCCCGAGCTGCAGGCGGAGCCTCCCGAGGCAGAAATGCCTTCTAAATCCAAGTGGAAAAGGAGCATGCCCCGATTGGACTCGGATGGAGGAAGGCTGACGTTGAGTACGGTATACAAACTTTTATCCAAATCTGCTGAGCAGCCATTGAAGGCGACTCCTGGGATGTCCTGCTTGAGTTTTTCTACGAAGTAGCCCTTAATCTTCTCGATATGACTGCGGTGTGCCTCCAGCTCCTCGAGGGAAATTTCGAGCGCTTTGGCTAGCCCGATGATGCCAATTACATTTTCTGTTCCACCTCGCATGTTGCGCTCCTGCGCACCACCGTGGATGAAAGGGTGAATTTTTTTGTCTTTCCGGACGTAGAGGAATCCGACTCCTTTGGGGCCGTGAAACTTATGTGCACCGGCCACCAAGGCGTCCACAGGAAGCTGAGACAAGTCATGGGCATAATGCCCCATTGTCTGTACTGTGTCCGAGTGGAAGAAGGCATCGTAGGTACGCGCAAGGGTTCCTATTCGCTCCAGGTCATTCAGGTTGCCAATCTCATTGTTGCCCTGCATGAGGGAAACCAAACTTTTGGGATTGGCTTGGAGCAGGGACTCCAATTGCTGCAAATTGATCTCCCCTTTATCATTCACGTCCAAAAGGCTCAGTTGGATTTTGCCTTTTTTGGCGAGCATCTCCAACGTATGGAGTACTGCATGGTGCTCCAAGGGAGAGGTAATGGCATGGCTGATGTCGTGAGATTCCACTCCACACACTAGAGCAGTATTGTCTGCCTCCGTGCCTCCGGAGGTAAAGAAAATCTCCGATGGGCTGGCATGCAGGAGTTCGGCTACTTTTTTTCGTGCCTTTTCGATTGCTGTACGAACCTCTCTTCCATGGCTATGTACTGAGGAAGGATTGCCAAAGTGGCCACGCATAAAGGGAAGCATAGCCTCGATCACGCGATCGTCCATCGGTGTGGTGGCGGCATTATCGAGGTACACGTGCTTCATAGTGTGCTTTTGGGCAAAGTAAGACCTGCTTTAACTCAAGGTGGCATTCACCACCTCTTTGATGTCTTGGATGATTTTTTTGGCAAGGTGTTCCGCTTTGGCTTCAGAGTCAGACTCCGAATAAATCCGGATAATCGGTTCGGTATTAGACTTTCGAAGGTGCACCCATTCCTTTTCAAATTCAATTTTCACTCCATCGGAATCGTTGATAGGATGGTTTTTGTATTGAGCCTTGATCTTGAGCAGGATGTCATCCACGTCCAAGTTGGGGGTAAGTTCGATCTTATTTTTGGAAATAAAATAACTCGGGTAGGTAGCGCGAAGCATGGAGATGGACTTGCCGTACTTGGCCAAGTGGGTCAAAAACAACCCAATGCCCACCAAAGCATCTCGTCCATAATGGGAAGTTGGATAGATGATGCCTCCATTGCCTTCTCCACCGATGACTGCCTGCACGGCCTTCATCTGGTTGACCACATTGACTTCACCCACCGCAGATGCCGTGTAGTTTCCGCCTCGCTTTTCGGTCACATCGCGTAGCGCTCGTGTAGAAGAAAGGTTGGACACGGTATTGCCAGGGGTCTGAGAAAGTACGTAGTCAGCGACAGCTACCAGGGTGTATTCTTCGCCAAACATGGACCCGTCCTCATTGACAAGCGCCAAGCGGTCTACATCTGGATCGACGACGATACCGAGGTCGTAATGTCCTTTTTCAAGTTTATTGGCAATGTCACGTAGGTTTTCAGGGAGCGGCTCTGGATTGTGGGGGAAGTTGCCGTCAGGGGTACAGAACATTTCCTCCACTTCACTGACGCCCAGTGCGCGTAAAAGTTTAGGAACCACAATGCCTCCGGTGGAGTTGACTGCATCCACGACCACCTTGAAGTTACGGGCTTTGATAGCCGCGACATCGACGAGCTCTAGGTCGAGCACATGCTGGATGTGTCGGTCCATGTAGTCCGTGATTTCGGTGTATTTTCCAAGTTTGCGTACTTCAGCAAAGGTAAAGTCCTCTGTTTCGGCTTTGGCCAAAATGGCTTTGCCTTCTGCATCTGAAATAAATTCACCTACTGCATTGAGTAGTTTGAGGGCATTCCACTGGGCAGGGTTATGGCTCGCGGTGAGGATGATGCCTCCGCCGGCATTTTCTCTTGGTACTGCAAACTCTACCGTGGGGGTAGTGCTGAGGCCTAGGTCGATGACCGAAATGCCCAAGCCTTGAAGGGTGGCAGCTACCAATCGGGAAACCATGTCCCCAGAAAGGCGTGCATCTCTGCCGATGACTACCTTGGGGTTGCCGGTTTGCTCGAGTACCCAAGCACCATAAGCAGCGGTAAATTTGACCACATCAATGGGGGTGAGGCCTTCGCCTGGCTTGCCGCCGATAGTGCCTCGTATACCAGAGATTGATTTAATTAGTGACACGAATAATAGTTTTGTATGTTAAAAATAGTTGGCTACGCGAGAAAAGATTACTTGAATTTGGCCATCACCTTGTCCACCTCATTGTCCGGGTTGGCGCAGTTGCTTGTAGCATCTACGGTTTTCCCACAGAGGTTGCAGGTGATCCCCTCCTTGTTGAGGAAAGGACTTTGTGATGCACAGGTCCCTTTGAACTCTCCATTTTTTAGAAAAATCAGCCTTACGGACATCAAAACGAAGAAAAGGGCGATGAAACCTAGTGTGATGAAGAAAGTTGCCATACCGGAGAAATTTGCGCAAATTTAATGCTTTACTTTGAAAACGTTTACACGTCAAGCATAGTTTCCTACAACATGTCCAACTTGAGTTCTCGAGCCGAGCAATTGGCTGCCTTTGACCGCTTATTGACCATCATGGATGAGTTGCGTGCGCAATGTCCCTGGGACAAAAAGCAGACCACCGAAAGTTTGCGCCACCTGACCATTGAGGAGACCTTTGAACTTTCGGATGCCATCTTGGAAGGCAATCCGGAGGAAATCAAGAAAGAGGTGGGAGACCTGCTCTTGCACTTGGTTTTTTATGCCAAAATCGGTTCGGAGCAGGGCAGTTACGACATTGCCACTGTGATTGATTCCTTGTGTGAGAAACTGATCCGCCGTCACCCCCACATCTACGGGGATACGGTAGCGCAGGATGAGGAGACCGTCAAGCAAAATTGGGAGAAAATCAAGTTGACCGAAAAGGGAAATGTTTCTGTTCTTGGTGGGGTGCCTAAAAGTTTGCCCGCCCTCATCAAGTCTATGCGAATCCAGGAAAAGGCCCGAGGTGTGGGCTTTGACTGGGAGGAGCCCGAGCAGGTATGGGAGAAGGTGAAGGAGGAAATGGGGGAATTTGAGGCGGAGTTTCGCGTCGGCGCTGGATCCAAAATCGACCAAGAAAAGGCTGCTGGGGAGTTTGGGGACCTGCTTTTTTCCCTGATCAACTATGCCCGATTTATCGACATCAACCCAGAGGAGGCCTTGGAGCGCACCAACATCAAGTTCATCTCCCGGTTTCAGTACTTGGAGCGAGCAGCCAAAGCGGCAGGCAAAAATCTAAGCGAGATGAGTTTGGCGGAAATGGATGTGTACTGGGAGGAAGCGAAGAAAGTAGCAAGTATCAAGTAGTAAGTATCAAGTACTTTCAATTACGAATTACGAAATACGGACTAAAAACTAATGTCGAATACCGAACGCTGATTTAAGAATTTCGAAGTGCGGATTCGAATTAATTACGAAATTCTAATCGGTAAGAATCTTGGTACATTGTACTTGGTACTTCGTACAATTCATGGTACTTCGTACAATTACTTGATACTAGTTACTTGATACTTGATACTTCAGAATCCCGGTACTGCGTACAATTTCAAGCTTCTTGATACTTGATACTAGCTACTTGATACTAAAAAACTAAATACTATGTCTAGAAAAATCATTTTCACTCCAGAAGCACCGGCGCCGATCGGGCCCTATTCTCAAGCGGTTCAAGTGGGAGACACCCTCTATGTATCCGGTCAAATCGCCCTCGATCCTGAGTCGGGCGAGCTAATCAATGAAAACATCACCGAAGAGACTCATGCGGTTATGAAAAACATGGAAGCGGTCCTGCGAGCAGCAGGTTTTGGCTTTGCCAATGTGGCCAAATGCACCATCTTTATCCGCGACATGGGCCAGTTTGGAGCCATCAACGAGGCCTATGGGCAGTACTTCAAGGCCGATTCCCCTGCACGGGAGACGGTGGAGGTCAGCAAGCTTCCCAAAAATGTGCAGGTAGAAATTTCCTGCATCGCAGTTAAATAACCCATGAACTGGCTGCCTTTTGGTCGGGAAACCCTCGTCAGCGCCTTGTCCAAGGAGGAGCTACTAGAGCGCTTGGCTACAGTTACCCGAGGGACTCGGGCCGAAGGACTCCCCGAGCTCCGGCCTCTATTTTATGGGCAAGTGGGGGAACATGGATTTCGCATTTCCCGAGTGATTGATAAGGGGGACAATTTTCTTCCACTACTCTTAGGGAAGGTGGAGGCGACGCCGAGAGGAAGCATACTTTTTGTCCGCTACCAACTCTTTTCGACTACTCGATTTTTCCTTTGGTTTTGGACAGGGATCCTGTTGGGCTTTTCGCTTTTTTTCTTTTTGGGATCTCAGCAATTCCTTCAAGGGGGAGTATGCCTTTCCCTGATGGGGCTCAACTATGTCTTGGCGGTGTTTTTCTTCCATCGACAGTTGGTACCCAGTAAAAAACTTTTCCAGGAAGTGATCAATTTTCCGCCCAGCAGCGTGGAATCCTCACGCAAGCTGTAGGCAAAAAGCGACTTTGGATGTACCTTTGTGGCCTAATCTTCACCCTTTTATTTAGACTACCATGTCCATCCGTATAGAAAAAGATACCATGGGAGCCGTAGAGGTTCCAGCATCGGCTTACTGGGGAGCGCAGACGCAGCGTTCAATCAATAATTTTAAGATTGGCGGAGAGAAAAACCGCATGCCGATCGAGATCATCCATGCTTTTGCCATCTTGAAGAAAGCGGCAGCATTGACCAATGCAGAATTAGGGGTTTTGGAACCCGCCAAGGCGGAAATTATCGCCCAAGTTTGTGATGAAATAGTGACAGGGCAGCACGACAGCCAGTTTCCTTTGGTGGTTTGGCAGACGGGTTCGGGGACTCAATCCAACATGAATGCGAATGAGGTGATTGCCTACCGTGCACATGTACTTTTGGGAGGGTCTTTGGACGATGCCAAGAAAAAAATCCACCCCAACGACGACGTCAACAAGTCTCAATCCTCCAACGATACCTACCCTACGGCCATGCACATTGCGGCCTACAAGATGGTTGCGGAAACGACCATTCCGGGACTGAAGCAGCTTCGCGATACGCTTGCGGCGAAGGCAGAAGCCTTCAAGAAGGTGGTCAAAATCGGCCGAACGCACTTTATGGACGCGACACCCCTCACCCTGGGACAGGAATTTAGCGGCTATGTGGCCCAGCTCGATCACGGTTTGCGCGCGCTCAACAATACCCTTGCGCACCTATCCGAATTGGCCTTGGGCGGCACGGCAGTGGGCACCGGTTTGAATACCCCGCAGGGCTACTCCGAGTTGGTGGCGAAAAAAATCGCAGAACTGACAGGCCTTCCATTTGTGACGGCACCCAACAAGTTTGAGGCACTCGCCGCGCACGACGGCATGGTCGAAACCCATGGAGCTTTGAAGCAAGTGGCCGTGTCCTTGATGAAGATTGCCAACGACATTCGCATGCTCTCCTCAGGTCCTCGTTCGGGCATTGGAGAAATCTTAATTCCAGAAAATGAACCGGGATCCTCCATCATGCCGGGCAAGGTGAATCCTACTCAGGTGGAAGCGATGACCATGGTGGCCGCTCAGGTGATGGGCAACGATGTAGCCATTACCATTGGGGGCTCGAATGGACATTTTGAACTGAATGTATTTAAGCCACTGATAGCCGCCAACTTCCTGCAGTCAGCTCGATTGCTAGGAGATGCCTGCGTTTCCTTTGATGTCAACTGTGCGGTGGGAATAGAACCAAACACACCGATGATCCAGCGGCACTTGGAAAACTCTCTGATGCTGGTGACGGCATTGAATCCTTACATTGGCTACGAAAATGCCGCAGCCATCGCCAAGAAGGCTCACAAGGAAGGAACGAGCTTGCAAGAAGCAGCGCTAAGCTTGGGCTTGCTTACCTCAGCCCAATTTGACGAGTGGGTGAAGCCAGAAGACATGATTGGAGGCTTGAAGTAAGGGAAGGTTCCAAGCGCTTTTTCGAAGCTAAATAGGGTCCCCTTTGTGGTTTTTTTACTGCAGAGGGGATCTTTTCTTAAGGAAGGGATTTCCAGTATTTGAGGATGATTTGCACTTTTCTAGTTTTTAACTATATTTAATTGATAATTTGTCTCCGGTTTTCCGGGCTTTTTCAATAGAAGAAAAATTTTTAATTATGAAAGCAGCCACTTTTTTTGTGCTACTTTTTTTCTCTGGTCTTGTCCTTTCCGCCCAAACGGAAAAGCAAGCCAACGCATCCTTTGATTGGATAAAAATTAATCCTCAGGAATCATTCGATCGCTTTGCTTGGGAATCCCTTCCTCAAGGAATCACCCAGGTGATGGTAGACTCATTGCTCGCATCGCCTTACCTCACTACCGATGATCCTATCACCCTTTTTTATGTTCAGGAAAAACTTTTAGCGGTCATTCCCTGCAGATTTGAGGTCTTGCGCTGGGCGGGTGAAAGTTGGGAAAACTTGTACAAGGGCACGGGCTCCGGGTTCAACTGTCATGCGCATTTTTTTGTGCGAGAGGGGAAATTGTATTCCATGGGGCGGTATGGATTTTGGCGAGCGCACAGCGAATTACTCGAGTTTGATTTTGATACGGGGTATTGGGAATTTGTTCCGGTCTCTTCTCCTCCCATGAACTATGGGGGTGTGGGAATCTTTGTAGACGGTGACCGAGTCATTTCCATTTTGGGGGAAAATATCCACCAGCCTTCCAATGTCTTTTATCCAGATAAAAACGGGTATG
Organism: Algoriphagus sp.; assembly: GCA_023653075.1. GTDB lineage: Bacteria > Bacteroidota > Bacteroidia > Cytophagales > Cyclobacteriaceae > Algoriphagus. The sequence goes on along the minus strand of JAMNXQ010000022.1, from coordinate 3,961 downwards.
TATTTGACTTTAAGAGCAAAGCCTGGAGTTCGATAGAATTGGACTTTCCAAATCAAAAAAATCTGAGTTCATGGATCCTGCCCTCCTTCGACTTGAAGGACTATGGGATTCAACTGTATCAATTGGAAGCCCATCTTGGACTGTTGTTGTTGCAAAAGAAGGATAACACCTTGTATTTTGCCAAAGACAATGACTTCGGGAGGTTTAAGGATTTCTCGGTGGCGGTTGCCTTGGAAAACAATGCCGTGTTTTTTGACAGATACGGAGATCCCACTTTTCTATTGCCACCTACAGCTCCTTTGGAAAAATTCACGAAAGTAGGAGACATTCGATTGAATCAGCAGACCTCGTCCTTTGGGATAGAGGATTGGTCTTTTTCCATTCTTGCGGCATTAGTGGGCTTGATGGCAGTAGGTGGAGGGCTTTGGTGGAGAAAAAATCATCTTTCCAAAAGATCCAATCCTGCAGAACCGCTACCTCCTGTTGAGGTGCAGTGGACTGTAGATGGTGTGGAAGATATCCAACGACTTGTGGCTAAGCTACTCGCCCAACCTGGCTTGCTGGTAGATGTACATCAGTTGGATGACTTATTTGGAACGGCTGCACTAGAAAGCTTGGACTACCGAAGGGTGCGTAGGTCCAGGTACATCAAGGCGGTCAATCAGTATTACCAAACCCATCACGATAAAGAGTTGATCTCCCGAACTAAATCGGAAGTGGATAAGCGGATGATCTTGTATAGGATATCCCCTTGATTGTATTGTCAACTGTTGACGGACCACAGTCCACAGCCGGCTCGTTGTGTAACCCGATTTAGATTATAAATTTTAGTGCGTTTTAGGTAGTAGACCACAATCGACTGTGGTCTGTCGACCGTTAGCTTATAACCAAAATTGTCAATGGTTCACCGACCACTGACGACTGCAGCTTGTAATTGTTGAGGCAAAGCGTACTATAACCACGATTGACGGTGGACTATGGTCTGTTAGCTGTTGACCAAAAAATTCCCGCTGGGCAAACATTTCTCTTGATCTAGTGGCATAATTGCGGATAATCCTATTCTTTTACATCTAATGAGACCATTTCTACTTATCCTACTTGTTTATTTGGCTCTTGGAGCCACGCCTAGTCTCGCCCAGCGTCTGATGGATGGGAGCCGCCGCACGGTGGGCTACATCGAAGGGGAGCGCGTGACCAATGGCTCTCGATCGACGATTGGCTACTTGGATGGGAATCGGGTGATGGATGGATCCCGGCGTACCATTGGCTATGTGGAAGATGGCCGCGTGATGAATGGATCTATGTCCACCATTGGGTATCTTGACAACGGCCGGGCGATGGATCAGTCCCGCCGGACGATAGGATACATTGAAAATGGCCGGGTGATGGATGGTTCGCGTAGGACTATCGGCTATTACGAGGGGGTACGGATCACCAACGCTGCTCTATTTTTCTTCTTCTTTTTTTATTGAATTAGGATAGGTTTCAAAAACGCAAGGCCATGAAAAAGGACCTCCAAGACTCTACGAATAAGTCAAAAAAATCAAATTGGAAAAAGTATGCCATGGAATTTTTGATGGTATTTGCAGCGATTTCCTTGGGTTTTTTTGCTGACAACCAGCGAGAAAAATGGGGAGAAAATACGCGTGGAGTTCAGTATGCGCAGCGCTTGGTAGAAGATCTGGACTTGGACAGCATTCGGATGGAAGAGGTGAAGGTCAATTATGCCATCAAGGAGCAGCAGATCAATACCTTGATTCCCTTGATGCAGGCAGGGCTTGAGGAAAAGCCATTTTTAGACAGCTTGTTTGCCTATTTTACACTACCTGGGGCGAATTCCTTGGTAACAGGAATAAGTTTTGTGGAAAACTTGGCTACTCGGGACGAGCTGAAGTCAGGCAACATGCGTTTGATCCGTTCGGATAGCATTGTGCGACACCTATCGGTGTATGCACGCAAGGAGCAGATTTTTATGGGCAACCAGACACGCTATCGGGAGAAGCGGATTGAACTTTTAGAACTGATGGAAGAGGTATATGACATGCCTCGGTTGGGCATGGACAAGCTACAGGGGAATAAGCCAGAACCCCATTTACTACCCCTAGATCCCAAGCAGCTTCGCAAGGTAGCCAATGCAGTGGCCCACTTGCAGGGCATGCTCAGCAATATGGAGTCCAATGTGGAAACCATTGCCGAAGAGCGTAGGCTTTTGCGAAAGTTGCTGATTGGGTATATTGAGGAGAATGGGTAAGGCTGTTCGTTTGATTAAGAGATTAGCTAAATCTACTGGGTACTGGCATGGCAAGAGGTTTTTTGTCTAGACCTAACCAATTTTCCTTTGCTATATTTTTTCAAATGGATTACCTTTGCCTTACCATCAAGAACCAAAATACTGGTACCAACCGAGTCAAACGCCACGGTGGTCAAACGATGTGGGTCCTGCAGACCAAAAACGTTACCCTGCAAAACCTTCACTTTTCTTGGTGTGCTTACCCAGCTCCTGAATTTCGTTCAAGGGCTCAACTGTTTTATTCATCACCAAAACCAGGAGGAATCCATGAAAACATTAACTACCCGATACGGGAGAAAATTACCTTTCGACGAACAGCGCTGGAGCCTTCGTACCGACAACTATACCTGTCAAATCGTAGGAGAGCGGGAAGCCGATTACTTGCTGCTCGATGCAAATACCCTAGTGACCTGGGTGCCCAAGGCCACGATCCGAGACAATGCCTACGAGATTGTAGGCGATGAGGTCACGCTCAGCGCGGGCGTGTATGCGAACTGGATTACGTTGCCTCGAGTATACCAATCCCAAAATAGGCTTCAGGAATTGTTTATGGCCCATAGAGAGCTACTGTTTCGGAATCGAGCGCGAGTGCTCAGTCGGGGGGAATATTACTTTTTGAGTCCGGATTCCTTGAGGAGTGGAGGAGCCTACATGGGCGGATTTCGGTATACCTTGGGAGCATTGCTGGAGGCGATGGAGGAAAAAGCTCCAGGGGTGTATTTTGAGGAGTTTGCAGGGTATAACGACTTGTATTTGGTCTGTCTCTCCGGTTCGCCCTTGAGTGGGATGCATCATTCCCTATTTTGGAGCGATGAGCTGTACCAATTCCTAAAGATTGACTCCTCTCAGAGTCGTCTGCCTGGGGGATTTTTGGCGGCGATTCGTGCCTTTAAGGAGGCAGTCAATCCAGGTTATGGAGGACTTTCTTTCCAAGGTGAGGCCCTCGAGCAGCTACTCGGTGAGCTGGGGGTGGAGGTTTGATTAGTCTGAAATAGAAGGGGTTTTCACGCAGATCTGCAAAGAAAACTCCCGCAGATCTGCCTTATCTGTAGCTTGCCTATCCGTCGCAACGGACAGGCAGGCTCCTTTCAAGAGAAAAAGAATAAGTCTCGCAAAGCTGCAAAGCCGCAAAATCATAATTGAAACTATTTCTTAATTATTTCAGACTTTTGAGAAAGTAACCAAAAAATCAATTTCTATTAATCTACCCTGTTTTCAGCTTGATCTAAAGTGTCAAGCGTAACCCCGTGGATATTTATGCCATTTTCTCTGCAATAATCTAAAAAGAATTGAGGTAAAGGAATTGTTCCTCCGCTTGGGTAAAAAACATCTTTAATTCTATTTTTTTCGATGATTTTGATTAATGATCGAAAAAATTTATCAATCTCGGGTCCTAATTGTTTAAATGGGTCTATTTTAATAGGTTTAATTATACTAATCCTAACCTTATTCCTCTCTAAAACCCTTGGATTACCCAGCTGAGCATATCCGCTATTTTGCTTCCAACCTTTATCTTTTAATTTTTTCTGATTATCCGCTTTGTTACCAGTAACCAAAGAAAGATAAGGTTTGAAGTTCAATTAGGTGAGCTGTGGTCTGTGGACAGTCGTCTGTCGACGATTATCCGCAGAAATTCAACTAGACTTTAAGATACTGGTGTGATTGCGGATA
>JAMNXQ010000021.1 GCA_023653075.1 Algoriphagus sp. | reverse complement strand
GTCGAGTTTCTGTTTGGAAACAGGAAGAATAAAAAATCCCACCTGCTAAAGGTGGGACGTTGTACTTAAAGACCTGATACGATGGCTTCGGGATGGATTTTTTTGACCAACCCTTGGAGCACTTTTCCAGGTCCACATTCCACAAATTCAGTAGCACCATCAGCTACCATCTGTTGCACAGATTGGGTCCATTTTACAGGGGCAGTCAGTTGAGCGATTAAGTTTGCTTTGATTGCAACTACATCAGTCACTGCCGTGGTGCTAACGTTTTGGTAAATAGGGCAGATTGGGGTGTGAAACTGAGTTTCCTCGATGGCTTTTTGAAGTTTTTCTCGAGCGGGCTCCATCAATGGGGAGTGGAAGGCACCTCCTACGGGTAAGGGTAAGGCTCTTTTTGCTCCCGCAGCTTTGAGAAGTTCACAGGCAATTTCAATACCTTTGGTGGATCCAGAGATCACCAATTGTCCTGGACAGTTGTAGTTGGCTGCCACCACGATTTCTCCAGAGATTCCAGCACAGATATCTTCGACCACCTGGTCTTCTAAGCCAAGGATTGCTGCCATGGAAGAAGGGTTGATCTCACAGGCTTCCTGCATCGCTAAGGCGCGCTGGAATACCAAGGCTAGTCCATCCTCAAAGCTCAAGACGCCATTGGCCACTAGCGCAGAAAATTCGCCCAAGGAATGTCCTGCAACCATGTCAGGAGCAAAGTCAGGTGTAGTTTTTGCCAAAATCACCGAGTGTAAGAAGATGGCAGGCTGCGTTACTTTGGTTTGCTTGAGTTCTTCTTCGGAACCTTCAAATAGAATATCTGTGATTCGGAAACCTAGGATCTCATTTGCTTTTTCAAACAAGGCTTTGGCCTCTGGATTTTCTTCGTAGAGGGACTTGCCCATGCCTGGAAATTGGGCTCCCTGGCCCGGAAATACAATCGCTTTCATATAGGTTGATGCTGATTTTGAAGCCTCAAATATAGGATTTTTTGGTAGCTGAAGGATAGTTCCTTACAAGCTATCTAGGGTAGGGAAGTGGGTAGAAAGTGCCTTTTTTCGATTTTCGGAAAGCCATCGGATAAAAGCTTTGACTGCAGGAGAGTGCTTTTTTTGCTTCAACCAGATCAGGTTCCAATCTGCTTTTATTGGAAGGTCTGGCAATTCCAAAAGGGCAATTCGCCCTTCCTTTAGTTCTTGTGCCATGGAAAAATTGGAGAGTAAAGAGGCGCCCAAGCCTGCCATGACTGCCTGCTTTACCGCTTCATTGGTGGAAAGTTCCAGCTTACTTCCTACATGGATATCGCGTTCTTGAAAAAAATTTTCCATTGTGGTTCTGGTTCCTGACCCTTTTTCACGAAGAACGAAGGGGACCAATTCCCATTTCCCCTCTTTAATGGCTGCAGTATAGCTTGCTTTTTTTTCAGGGGAACAAGCCAAAAACCATTTATTTTCAGCCAATTGGATGCTTTCTAAATCCAGCTCGTCTGGCCAAATGGAGACCAAAGCCAAATCTGTAGAGTTTTCCTGTAGGTGGGTTAGCACGTTGTATCGATTGGAAACTTCTAGGCTGATTTCGACGTGGGGGTGGATTTTCATAAAATCAGCCATCAAGTAGGGGATGATGTATTTTCCTGTGGAAACAGCTGAAATTCGAATCTTCCCACCAAGTAGGCCTTTGAGCTCCAGCATTTTTTCTTCGATCTGCCCCAACTCTCCAAAAATTCGATCTGCTGTATCCACCAACTCCTGGCCAAACTCGGTGATGTGAATTCGCTTCCCAATGATTTCGGTCAGGGGTACTTCAAACTGCTCTTGTAAGTTTTTCAATTGGATGGAGACCGCGGGTTGGGTCATGCTCATTGCCTCAGCTGCCTTGGTGATGCTTTGAAACTTGGCAATGGCTTGAAAAGCCTTCAATTGGTGTAGGGTGATATTCATAAAGTAAATTAATTCAAAAAGCATAACGAATAAAAAAATATTATGTTTTATTTTTTTTGAAAAGCAGCAAGGGTGATATTTGTGCCATGGATTTTCAAATTCTTCTGAATAACCTTACCAACCCAAGTTTGCTCTTTTTTGTACTTGGGATCTTAGCAGTTAGGTTGAAAAGTGATTTAGAGATTCCTGCCACCAGCGCCAAGTTCATTGCGCTCTACTTGATGATCTCCATCGGCTTTAAGGGGGGGCAGGAGCTTTCCCATAGCGCCTTCAGCGATACCATTCTTTGGTCCCTAGGTTTTGGAGTTTTTCTCTCTGCTTCCATTCCTTTTTACACTTTTTTTCTTCTCAAGCGGAAACTGGGCGTTCCCAATGCCGCTGCCATCGCCGCGGCTTACGGATCTATTTCAGCGGTTACCTTTGTGGCGGCTGCTGCTTTCTTGGAAGGGCAAGGTGTGTCTTTTGGGGGATACATGGTAGCCGTCATGGCCTTGATGGAAGCCCCTGCGATTATTTCAGGGATGATCTTGCTGCGCAAATTCACACCCACGAAGACCGAAGGGGGACTGAAGCAAATCGTCATTCACGCCTTGACCAACGGATCGGTGCTTTTGATTTTGGGAAGTCTTGTGATTGGCTTGATTGCCGATGAAAAGCAAGCCGAAGGCATTAAACCCTTTGTAACGGATATTTTTAAAGGATTTTTGGCGGTTTTCTTACTGGATATGGGGATCACAAGTGGGAGAAAGCTGAAAGCATTTATTAAAACCGGATATTTTTCTTCCCTGTTTGCGATTTTGGTTCCGTTAATAAATGGGGTAGTTGTTGCCTATGTCAGCCAATGGATCAGCCCGGAGGCCGGTGACCGACTAATTTTTGCTATTCTGGCTGCTTCTGCTTCCTACATTGCCGTCCCTGCAGCGATGAAACTATCCAATCCTGAGGCTGACGAGGGGCTTTATGTTCCCATGGCATTAGCAGTTACTTTTCCTTTCAACTTGACCTTAGGGATGCCCATCTATTGGATGATTATTCAGGCTGCTTAAAGTGGATGGTCCAGGGATAAAAATCGAGCTTTTTCAGCAGCACTAGGCATTCTGCAAGTTTCTTTTCGGCCAAACCAGGCATAGCGATTGCTTCCGATCCAGCGGTAAATTACATCCCGAATGCCTTTTGGAACAATGATCAACGCATAAAGTAGCGGCCAACCTCTCCGCAGCTTACGCGCTACCCGTAAGGCGGCAGTACTCCCAAGGTAGATTTCCCCCTTCTCAACTAAAACTAGCGTATCCAAATAGGTTGAAGGTAAGCCATGGTGCTTCAGCACCCGCTGCCCTGCAGGACTTTGGATGGCTGCAAAAAGCAGTTTTTTCTTCGCGTCTCGCTTCCATACAAAATCTACTGAAGCATTGCAGAGACTACAATGTCCATCAAAAAGCAGGATGGAGGGAGATTCCATCAGCGGATGAGTTGAATGGTTCCTTTCAGAGTTTGTTGTTTTTTACTTGGGTCCACCACATCAAAGAATACCGTGCCTGAGTAGTAGTACGTGCCTGCTGGCAGCTCATTTCCGCCCTTATCTTTTCCATCCCAACGAATAAATGGATCATTCTCTCCAGCGCTTTGGCTTGCATAGCTGAATACTTCTGCTCCCCAGCGATTCACAATAAAGAGCTCCACTTGCGTGACAAATCTTGGACATTTTGAAAAAGGATTGTCAAAAGCCATGAAGGTATCGTTGAGTCCATCGCTATTTGGAGAAAATGCGTTCGGCAGGAGGTAATTGGGGCAGTTGTCCACGCAAACTATATTGCTTTTTGGACTTTCATTTCCAGAGCGATCAACGGCAGTCAGGTAATAGCAGCCCTTGTAGTTTGGTAGGTTGCGAAGCGTAGCACGGAGTTGTTGTGCGGTAAATTGTCCTATTCGGGTAAAGGTTCCGTCTGGAGTCCCTTCTGGATTGAAATACAATCTGTATCCGCTTAGCTCGTCATCGCAGTTGCCGCTGAAATTGGGTTTCCAGCTTAATTCATGCATGTAGGTGATATTACCACAAGATTCTTCCGAGACATATTCCGTACAATCTGGGCCTTCAAAGGTCAACACTGGGGCACATGGAAGGCGATTGTCATCGGGCTTGGCACAGGTGATTTGGGAGCGGTTTATCAGAGGGTACACCAAGCCTGCTACATTGTAAGCACCTTTGGTTATGACATAGTAGCAATACTCCAGATCCTTCTTCAATTTTACCCCATTGAAGCTTCCATCATCGAGGTAAAGAAATCCTTTCTGTGTTACATCCACCTCCGCAATTTTTATAAAATTAGCCACATCTGATGTGGCAGCATCTGCGCGGTTTCGGTAAATCTCATGCTTGGATTGGGCGATGGAATTGTTCCATGGGACGTTAAAGGACCACTTCAATTCGATGGCTTCGTTGATAATTGTAGGTTCAAGCCGAACAGACGAAGCCTTTGAGGAGGTATCTACTTTGGTGGTTCCATCCCATAGGACCACCTTGTAATTATACACCAGGTTTTTGGTATTCAACTTTTTATCCGTGAATAAGGTATCTGCCGTTTTTCCAAGAGAAATTCGGTTTTGGGATCCCGTGAATCCTTCACTTCGGATCAATTCGTAGGAATAAGGGCCTGGGAATTGGGTTTTGTCCAGATCGTAGGGAGGAGTCCATTTGACAAAAATTTCTCCATTTTGATCATCTGTAGTAGTGATGTCTACATTGGTCAAAAGAGGTACATCCACATCAATGGTGATACAAATTTCTTCCGAAACAATGCTTTCTCCGAGTCTAGGCGTAGGGAATGCAGCTACAAGTCTGTAGCAATAAGTATTGCCTGGGGCCAATCCTAGGCCTCCATTGGTGTCCGTGAAGGAATACGTGGTCAAGTTGGTGGTGCCAACTAATTCATAGCCTGCTCGGATTCCTGTTTCGCAGGAGTCTGGCTTGTATGGATCCGAATTGATTCTCCGCCATACTTGCATTTCTTGGGCAGAATTAGCGCAGGTGTAGGGGTCCCAACTTACTTTCACTGTTCTCCCCGGAAGTTGCTCTAGTTCATCCCAAACAGGTGGGGGGCCAATGACCTTAATTTTCCAAGTCTGAATATCCACCAATTTAGGTCCAGAGAGTGGTTTGTCGGTGATACGTACACGTACCTCATACTCCCGTTCTCGCACATGATTGCAGATCGTTTGCCAATCAAAATTTACAATTCCTGGCTGAACCTGAAACTCGTTTTCTGGTTTGTAGGTGGCTGGAGAAGTATTGATCTCCATGGGCTCACCAAAAACTTCGATTTTGATTGGGTCTCCATTCGGGTCTTCTCCTTGGATGATTTCCTTAATTCGTGTACCTGCCACTACACAAAGGTCAGGGGGAAGGATGAGCTTGGGGCGTTTGTTGTTGGAGTTTTCGATGATGATCTGCATGTCCCGAACCACATACCCGATTTCTACAAATTTCCCTTCGATTTTGCGCCATTCCGTGATGCGCATGGCCACGTTAAACTGCCCTGCTGTGCCAGGAGCATCCCATACCAAATCTCCAAAAAGCGGGTCAACCCGTAAAAAGGCCGGTACCGATCCATCTTCACGTCTTTTGCTAAACTCTGCATTGGAGGGATCGCGGTAGTTATTGACAACTCGCTCAAATCCCTGCTTGGGGATTTCAAGTTTGTACGAAAGGCTATCCCCATCGGGATCATAAGCCCCTGGATTATGGATGTACCGAATGTTGACCGCTCCATTGTCCACTGGAGGAATGGTCAGTACAGGTGAATTGTTGACTCCGATGAAAGGATCAATCGTGATTTCGGTCTCTACATAAAAGGGTGTATCCACCGAATTGTCCATGTTGAGCGTCAGGTCGTTTCGGTTGAATTCAAGGAATCGAATCTTGTACTTACCCGGACCTTGAAAGGTGTGTGTGATGACAAAGGTGTTTTTCTCGATCATGTCCCCTAGATCTTCCACCAGCGAAAAATCACTTTTTGTATTGAGCTGCTCTTCCCGACCATCTCCAAAATTGATTCGTCCAGGACCAAACACCACGGAAGAGCGGGTATCCGTGTAGCCTACTACGGTGATCCGGTAGGTGAGCGTCTGCACCGAAATCCGTTCTGCAATAATTTCCCCTGCACGAATGTGGGTAGCCCATGCGTCGGTAAAGGCTGAAAAAAACGAGATGCAAAAAAGGATAAAATAAATTCTAAGCTTCATATCGGTCAAGGTGACTAATCTATTCGTTAAAAACGCAAGTTGAGGTATGCTGTTGACTTGGCGAATTCCCTCAAATTAATCTATGTATACGAAGTAAATGGAAGTAAGGAGAAAAACCGTCAAAAATTAAAACAATAAAATTGAACAGACTGTTGGATCGGAAGAAAAATTAAGTTTTACAACTAGGTTTGCTCGTCTTATTTAGAATCATTTAAAATAATAAAGTGGGTCTTGCATACATTGGATACTAGTCTTCTCAGATGTAAATTTGGCCACCTGAATAGCAAAACCACTTCGTTTTAAACTAATCGTTATCATTTATGACTTGGGTTACCAAAACCTTGAATAGCACCCTAGGAAGAAAATTAATTATGGCCCTCACTGGCCTCTTCCTTATCCTGTTTTTGACAGGTCACGTGTCTGGAAATTTGCTTCTATTTAAAGGAGACGGAGGGCAGGCATTTAACATGTATGCCAAGTTTATGACCACCAATCCGGCGGTGAAACTCTTGTCTTACCTGACTTACATTTCAGTGATTGGACACATCGTCTATTCCATCTTCTTGACGCAGCACAACAAGTCTGCAAGACCTGTATCTTATTCTACTTCCAATGGGAGCAGCAATTCTGCTTGGTCTTCTCGAAACATGGGTGTCTTGGGAACGATCATTCTTATTTTCTTGGTAGTCCACTTGCAAGGATTTTGGTACCAAATGCATTGGGGTGCTGTGCCCACCGTTGAGTACGAAGGGGAAACCTACAAGAATCTTTTTGAGATCGTTTCCTTTGCATTCCAAAATGAATTACTTGTAGGCGGTTATGTACTTGCCATGGTTTTTTTGGCTTTTCACCTTTCCCATGGGTTTGCCTCAGCTTTTCAAACCTTGGGTTTGAACCATAAAAAATATTCTCCTGCAATCAAGGCCATCGGCCAAGTATATTGTATTGTGGTGCCTACCTTATTTGCGTCGATGCCACTTTATATTTATTTCACTAGCTAATTAAAAGTCCCCTATGATACTAGATTCCAAAATACCTGCTGGTCCTTTGGCAGAAAAATGGACTAAGCATAAGTTTTCAAGCAAGCTCGTCAACCCAGCCAACAAGCGTAAGTACGATGTGATCGTCGTAGGTACTGGTTTGGCAGGTGCATCTGCCGCAGCTTCCCTAGCAGAATTGGGTTACAATGTGAAGGCATTTTGCTTCCAGGATAGCCCAAGAAGAGCGCACTCTATCGCAGCTCAAGGAGGGATCAACGCAGCCAAGAACTATCAAAACGACGGGGACTCCATTTACAGACTTTTCTACGATACCATCAAGGGTGGAGATTACCGTGCGCGCGAGGGCAACGTGTACCGCTTGGCAGAGGTGTCTGTAAAAATCATTGATCAATGCGTGGCGCAAGGGGTTCCTTTCGCTCGAGAATATGGAGGACTTTTGGCCAACCGTTCCTTTGGTGGTGCTCAAGTGTCTCGTACCTTCTACGCCCGTGGTCAAACAGGACAGCAACTCTTATTGGGTGCCTATTCCGCTTTGAGCCGTCAGGTAGCCAATGGAAAAGTAAAATTATTTCCACGTACAGAGATGATGGACGTGGTGGTCATCGATGGCCAAGCCAAAGGAATTGTGACCCGCAACCTCATCACTGGAGCAGTGGAAACGCATGCAGCACACGCTGTGCTCTTGTGTACTGGTGGTTATGGCAACGTATTTTTCCTTTCGACCAATGCCATGGGATCCAACGTGACTGCGGCATGGAGAGCGCACAAGCGTGGGGCGTTTTTTGCCAACCCTTGCTTTACACAGATTCACCCAACCTGTATTCCAGTATCGGGAGACCATCAATCCAAGTTGACCTTGATGTCTGAATCCCTTCGTAACGATGGACGTGTATGGGTACCTGCTACGCAAGAGACAGCGGAAAAACTTAGAAAAGGACAAATCAAAGCGAACGATATCAAAGAAGAAGACCGCGACTATTTCTTGGAGCGCAAGTATCCTTCTTTCGGTAACCTAGTGCCTCGTGACGTGGCTTCTCGTAATGCCAAATACGTGTGCGATGAAGGTCGTGGTGTAAACGAAACAGGAGAGGCAGTATTCCTAGACTTCCGCGATGCAATCAAGCGCGATACGCGCAAGATCATTGAACAGAAGTATGGCAACCTCTTCGATATGTACAAGCAGATCACTGGAGAGGATCCTTACGAAATGCCGATGATGATCTATCCAGCGGTGCACTACACCATGGGTGGACTTTGGGTGGATTACAATTTGATGACTACCGTACCAGGCTTGTATGCCTTGGGTGAAGCCAACTTCTCCGAGCATGGAGCCAACCGTCTCGGTGCCTCAGCTTTGATGCAGGGTCTTGCAGATGGGTACTTTGTAATTCCTTACACTGTGGGTGATTATTTGGCGCAGCTAGCCCCAACCAAAGTCGATGAAAATCATCCTGAATTTGCTCGTGCAAAAGAAGAAGTGAAGCAGGGAATTGAGCGTCTTTTGAAAATCAATGGCAACAAGCCAGTGGATTACTTCCACAAAAGATTGGGCAAGATCATGTGGGATAAGTGCGGAATGGCCAGAACAGAGGTTGGATTGAAGGAAGCCAAAGCAGACATTCAAGCCTTGAAAAAGGAGTTTTGGACAAATGTGAAGGTATTGGGTACCAATGAGGAACTCAACCAGACCCTCGAGAAAGCAAACCGTGTGGCGGACTTCTTAGAGCTTGGAGAATTGATGGTAGATGATGCCTTGAACAGAAACGAATCCTGTGGAGGTCACTTCCGTGAAGAATACCAAACACCGGATGGGGAAGCCTTGCGTGACGATGAGAATTTCGCTTACGTGGCTGCTTGGAAATACCTCGGTGAAGGAAAAGAAGAAGAGTTGGTCAAAGAAGAATTGGTCTTTGAAAATGTGAAACTCACCCAGCGTTCTTATAAATAAGTTGTAGACAATCACTTCAAGTCGAGGTGCCATTGGCTTTTTCTTTCGTAGAAACTAGAAAAGCCAAAGTCCTTGACCCAAAATAAAACTAGCGTAGAAAGATGAAATTGACTTTAAAAATCTGGAGACAGAAAAATGCGACGGACAAAGGGGGATTTGCTACCTACGTAGCAGACCATGTGTCTAAGGACATGTCTTTCTTGGAAATGTTGGACGTCTTGAATGACCAACTGACCGAAAAAGGAGAAGATCCGGTCCATTTTGATCACGACTGCCGCGAGGGAATCTGCGGAATGTGCTCCTTGTATATCAATGGCAAACCACATGGTCCGCAACAGACTACTACTTGTCAGTTGCACATGCGTTCCTTCTCAGACGGAGAGACCATCACGATCGAGCCTTGGAGAGCAAAAGCCTTCCCTGTAGTAAAGGACTTGGTAGTCAATCGCTCTGCCTTTGATCGCATCATTCAGGCTGGAGGCTATGTGTCTGTCAATACCGGTGGTGTTCCTGATGCCAACGAGATTCCAATCCCAAAAACCGTGGCTGATCTTGCCATGGATGCAGCCCAGTGTATCGGTTGTGGTGCTTGTGTGGCGGCTTGTAAAAATGCTTCGGCCATGCTATTTACCTCTGCCAAAGTTTCCCAGTTGGCCCTATTGCCACAAGGACAGGTAGAGCGCAAGACAAGAGCAGAAAAGATGGTTGCTCAGATGGATGCAGAAGGTTTCGGTGCTTGCACCAATACTGGAGCATGTGAGGCAGAATGTCCTAAAGGCATTTCCATCACCAATATCGCACGCATGAATCGTGAATACTTCTCAGCGGTAGTGAGCAGCGATAACATGTAATCTTATTTATGACAACTAAAAAGGGCAGGTGAAAACTTGCCCTTTTTTATTTTTTCTCCATCTGATTGATCCACGCTCGGATGAGGGCCACACCCTCCGCATGAATACTGGTTCGTCCCAACTCGGGCATGGCGACTCCTACTTCGGTAGAATTCATTCGGTGCAGGAGAATGGAAGCATCTCCATCCCCAGGGACAATGTCGTAGGTATGTGAGCCGGAACCTTTTCCCGCAGCTACGGGAGTTTTATAGACCCCCAACTTCAAAGGATCTTTTTGTCCATAGGTAAGAAATAGTCCGGATGTGCTTGCAGGACCTTCTGCGCGATGGCAATGGGAGCAGTTGATGTCTAAGTAGGCCATCGCCCGATCGTCTAAGGTTTGACTTTGGTCCTCGTAGTTGACCAGAGTCGGATGTGCAGCTTGGCCATTAAAGCCGACTAGCTTGCCTTGTGCGGTCCAATGTGCTAACTGGTTTTCAGTTCCGCTTTCGTAGGCATAATCATGGTTGAGGTACCTGGTTTGTACGCCTAGTGGAGCTAGGGTTTCATTTTTGTTGTGGCAACTTTTGCATTGATTTTTGTTGGGGACCAAATAATTGATCACCTGCTCTTCACCCGCTTGGTTGATGAAGCGAACCTCTTTTTCTGCGCCCACTACTTTCAGAACCGCGTCCGTTAGCGATTCATTCCAAAGGTAAGGATAGGCCTCCCAGCCGCCTTCCTCGTGAATCATCAAACGAGTTTCGATGATTCTTCGCTCTCCCTCCGGCTTTCTAAAATCTGCAGGGTAGTAGAAATTCTTGATCAAGATCGTTCCTTGGGGCAAATTCAATTCTTCGCCCTCGAGACTGGCTTGCGTACCTTCAGGAAGGGAGACAAATCGACTTTTTAATGCATAATCTGTAAATAAGGAGGACGCAGGTTGGTAGGGGAGAATGCTAGAGTTAGGACTTAGATTTGCCATTTCCCCGGCAAAAAAACCATAAGTGGAGAGTCTACGGTACGGAAATTCACCATCCGCTTCTTCAGGTGCTAGGACCTCTTCTACTGATTCTGAACTTACCTCCTCGCTCGCTTGTGGCGCACAGGAAGCCATCAGCCCTAGCAGCAGAAAGAAGGAAAAACCCTTTTTTACAAAACGTTCAAACGCCAGGCTCATCCTCAGTTGTATTTTTTAGGAGTGGCTAGTGAAAGTTTGTCCCCTGAAGGGCCTTTGCACTGCTGGAAGGGACTGTAATCGCTAAAGGAGTCGATGTTGTCCTCACCTTCCATCAGGTAGAAGCGGGTAAAGCGGAGCGACTCCATAGTGGGCTCCTGGATGCAGATCCGCATGGGATTGCTATCAATGGAAGCGCTTACGGACTCATCCCAGATACCGTCGTAGATGATGTCCTGGGTTTTAAGCCACCCATGTGCATTGTACAGGCTGACTAGTTGACCTAGTTCTCGACTCAGGTCAGGAAGGCTTAGTAAGGATCCCCTGTCGTAGCTATTGTCGTGGACAAAGATATCTGAAGTATAGGGAGACCAGTTGGGTGCTTCCGCTGGAAATCCGGTCACTTGGTAGCTGGCAATCGCTACCCCGTAGGTCTTGTTGCGAAGGATACGGTTGTTGAAAATCTCTACCTCTTTGGCTGCCAGCAAGACAATGCCCGATCCAGGAGGGATCATAGTAACTGTATTGCCGTTGGGATCATCCCCGAGAGGAATAGCAAAATTCTCGTGGTTGTTGTCTACAATGTCGTTGTCGTAAATGCGGGTTTGCCGGCCATCTCCTTTGGGTAGACCTGGAAGGTTGAATACCAAGATGCCTCCGGCATTGTCTCGAGCCGTGTTTCCATAGACTTCGGCGCGGTCACAGTTTTCGATTTCAATTCCTGCCACATTGCCAAAGGCTAGGGAGTTTTTGACCACAATGTCTTCGGATTGACCTACATAGATGCCCGCATCTTTGGAATGGGAGGCAATGCAGCTGTCGATGACCACATTTTTACATTGCACGGGATAGATGGCGTAGGTTCCATTTTTGGACTTGTCGCCGTGTGTCCAAGTCACATTAATCTTTCGAAAGGTGATTCCATCCGTATGTTGGGCTTTGATACCATCCCCTGGAGCATCCTCAATGCTCAGTTCTTCAATCGTAATGTCCTTGCCCACGATTTTCACCCCTTCACCACCAGATTTCAACTCTCGAAAGGAAAGCACTGTTTTGTCCATCCCATCTCCTTGAATACGAATGGCGGTTTTATTGTCTAAAATAAGTTGGGTTTTGAGTTCGTAAAAGCCCTCAGGAATCCGAATGGTGCTGGAGTCTTCCGCAAGAATAAAGGCTTCGACCAAGGCTTCCACTTCTTCAGGCGTGGCACGACGCAACCCGGAACTGTCATAAGTCTGTTCGTCGGATTGGGTGCTGCAACTAAAAAACAGGAGTGCGAAAGAAAAGAGAAGAAGGGATCGAATCATTTCGAATACGGGGTGAATCCGCTTGGCCTCCGTCAAGTATTGACTTCACTGAAATTTCTTTTCAGATGTCAAAGGATCTCCGGGCAAACCAAGGTGGGTTTGGGTTTTTAGTTAAGGAAGGAAATTTGAGAAAAATTGGGAGGGATTCCAAATGCAAGATTTTCAGGGGATTCCTTGAGACCTTAATTTAAAGAGCTATTGCTTCAAGTTTCGCCGAATAAAAATCCGCCACCTGTTTAGAATTTTACATTTCTTGTTTTAGTTTTAAGAAACTAATTATCGCCCCTAACATGAAAAAAGGTCTTTTGCTACTCACATTTTTAACGTTTGCTGTTGCCGTTCAAGCCCAAATTGGTGTTCGTGCAGGTATAGGCTCCTCTAACTTCTCCAATGGAGATGTCCAACGTGGTTTTTCCTCCTTAATCAGACCGCACCTTGGCGCCTACTATGGGTTGGAAGTAACCGAAAAGTTAACCGTGGAGCCGGGTATGTTTTTTTCAGGGAAAGGGATTAGCACCACAAGTAAGGTTACTAACAAAGAATTCAAAGAAAGTTTGAGTTACTTGGATATTCCTGTTTTGGTACGCTATGCGGTGAATGAAGACTTCAATGTCTTTGCGGGGCCTCAGGCAGGATTTCTAATTGCAAGAACGTATACCGAAGGAAGTGTAAAAATCACCGACACCGCGCCTGTTGGAGGTTATGAAATTGGAGGTGTTTTTGGTGCGGGCTATAAATTGACCTCTGGAATCAACCTTCAAGCAAGCTATGATTTTGGGATTGCACCTTTTAAATACTTTCAAGCAGACGTAAATAACACGGTGTTTAAACTTTCAGTAGGATATACGCTTCCTTCCAAGGTGGCAAAAGAAAAAGCGGAGAAGGAGCAATAGTTCCTTGCTTATTTTTTCAATCTATCTGGATTGTCCTGAATAAAGGATTTCCATCCCTCATTTCTCCCGCGGGTTTGCATCCTTCCTTCGTGAAAGTGATGGCAAAGTGCTACTGCTAATGCGTCCGTAGCATCCAAAAGTTTGGGCAGCTCTTCAATCCCAAGCAAGGTTTGGAGCATCGCGGCAACCTGCTCTTTGGAGGCATTTCCATTGCCCGTTACTGACTGCTTTACCTTCTTGGGTGAGTATTCAGTAATGGGTATTTCTTTGGAAAGTGCAGCAGCCATGGCTACTCCCTGGGCACGGCCCAGCTTCAGCATGGATTGTACGTTTACTCCATAAAATGGCGCTTCCAAGGCTACTGATTCGGGTGCAAACTCATCCAAAATGCCACTTATCCGTTCAAAAATCTTCTTTAACTTCAACTCGTGGGTCTCATACTTCTTCAGATGAATTACCCCGTACTGCAAGATTTTGTATTTTTTCCCTTCCGTTACTATCAAACCATAGCCCATTACAGTCGTACCTGGGTCGATACCTAATATGATTTTTTCTGAAGGGAGTTTCTTGTCAGTGTCTTTCACGAACCCAAGTTACAAGTTTTAAGGTGGAAATTTAGGACTACAATGGGGAAACATCAGATGGATTGACCAAAGTAGAAGTACACAGGTAACCCTTGAAGTTTCGGCCTACATTTACAAGAAGATTACTTAATTTTAGGGATTAGCGCAGGAATTATGAGTGACCAAGAATTTGATTTATTGGACGAATTGTATTTTGTTCAGCCCTATGCATTCCTTCAAGAAACCTTGGGATGGGAGGATAAGCAATTGCTGGATACCCTCACCTCACTTGTAGAAAAGGGTTGGGTCAAATGCTTTACAGAACCTGATCAAGAATGCTTTGAGGCCATCGATCTGCAGGAAATAGGGAAGGGACTCCTTTATTTAGCCACAAAAAAGGGATTAATGGCCCATACCACACTCTAAGGTGCAATCGGAAAGCTACAAATACCAACGGAAAGAATTGGAGTTGAAGGCCCTGTTGGAAATCACCCAGGCCATCAATGAAAACCAATCGGAAGAGGTGCTGGTCACCATCTTCAAGTTTACCTGTTTGGTCCATCTGGAGATCAGTTCTCTCATACTTTATGTAGCCAAGGAAGAAGACTTTGCACAGCGAATTTCACATGGGGTAAAGTCAAAAACACCGCTTTTGCTTTCAAAGGAAGCCGTTAAGGAGGATAAAAAATCAGGAAGCCTATCTATTCAATTGGAAAATGGCTATTCCTTTGGGGAGCTCGAAACCTACCTGCCGGTCTACCACAAGGAGAAACTGCTGGCGATTTTGTTTTTGAAGCGAAAAAATAAGGACTTAGAACTTGATCTGGATTTCACACAAGCCTTAGCCAATATCTTGGTGGTGGCCTTGGAGAATAAGCGCTTTGCAAGGAGACAACTCGAGCAAGAAGTCATGAAGCGAGAGATGGAGATTGCTTCGCAGGTGCAGCAATTGTTGTTTCCCGCTACCTTACCCAATACAGATCGGCTCAAGGCCGAAGTGACCTATGTGCCGCACAGCCGAGTAGGGGGAGATTATTACGATTTGATTGCGAGCGGGGAAGAAAAAGTCTACTTCTGTATTGCGGATGTATCCGGCAAAGGAATGGCCGCCGCCTTGTTGATGTCCAATTTTCAAGCTGCCCTTCGCACCTTGTTGCGAAGTAATGCGGACCTGGAAACCTTAATCCACCAACTTAATTTCACACTCTTTGACCTTACGAAGGGGGAACGATTCATTACTTTTTTTCTGGGAGAATATGAGTTTGCAAGCGGCAACCTGCGCTATGTGAATGCCGGGCATAACCCCCCAGTGCTCTGCAGTTCAGAAGCTAAGGCAACCGAATTCTTGGAGGCAGGGACCACCATTTTGGGCGCTTTTGAAGCCTTACCTTTTATGGAAGTGGGCAAACGGGAAGGATTGAAGGGATTTACCCTTCATTTGTTTACGGATGGCTTGACGGAGGCCATGAATCCCGAGGAGGAAGAGTATGGAGAGCAGCGCTTCAAGGAGTTGGCGGAGAAAAACAAGGAACAAAACCCTGCTGAGTTTCATCAAGAGTTCCGCTTGGCGATTGATCGATTTGCCAAAAAAGTACCTTTTCATGATGATTTAACGCTGTTGAGCCTTCGGTTTTCAAAAGCATGAGCCTAGTTCAACTTCCTTATTTCCTGACCTCACTGTATCCCGACCGCCTTTGGAAGGGGCCGGAACTCGAGCGTAAGGTGACCCTCACCTTTGACGATGGTCCTGTGCCTGGAGTGACGGATTGGGTTTTGGGCGAATTAGCAAAACGTGGTTTGAGCGCGACATTTTTTATGGTTGGCGATAATGTGCGCAAGCATCCTTCCTTAGCGAATGAAGTGATAGCTGCTGGGCATCAGGTAGGAAATCATACCTACCACCATCTTTCGGGTTGGAAAACAAGTACGGCTACCTATTTGGAAGATGTGGCGGCATGCGATGCGATGTTGGAGGATACCTTGGGTTTAAATACCAGTTTGTTTCGACCCCCCTATGGTTGGATGAAACCACTTCAGGCACGCGCCGTGGCTAAGGACAAAAAAATAGTCATGTGGAGCCTATTGAGTTACGACTTCGATTCGAGTTTATCGGCTGAGAAGATAATTCAAGTCTGTACTTCTCAAACTTCCCCTGGATCCATCCTTGTTTTTCATGATCAGGAAAAGACCAAGGAGCAACTCAAGAAGGTGTTGCCCAACTACCTAGATTTTTTGGTAGGAGAAGGGTTTGCCACACAACCCCTCCAAGGCTAATTTCCAGTTTGAATTTTGTCTACTAATTTTCAATGCGAGGCCTTTTCTTCAGGGGATTGCATGGATACTTTCTTATTTTTGGGAAAGAATTTTAATCCAACACCTGGTTCGCTTTCATGCAGTTAATCGATACCCACGCCCATATTTATTCCAGCAAGTTTGATTCGGATCGGGATCAGGTGATCGAAGAAATCCGCGCTGCAGGCATTACCAAGGTTTTCATGCCCAATGTGGATGTGCATACCATTGACGCCATGCTGGACTGCGAGAGTCGCTATGGGGACCTCTGTGTGCCCATGATGGGTTTGCATCCCTGTGATGTGGGAGATGATTTTGAAGCGCAGCTCCAAGTGATGGAGAATTGGCTACATACTCGGCCTTTTGCTGCAGTAGGTGAGATTGGAACAGATCTTTATTGGGATAAAACCAACTTGGACCGTCAACTGGCTGCCTTGGAGATTCAAGTGGGCTGGGCCAAGGAGCGCGAATTGCCCATCGTCTTGCACTGCAGAGAGTCCATCGATCTGACGATTGACTTTATTGAAAAAATGCACGATGGCAAGTTGAGAGGTATATTCCATTGCTTTACGGGAAACCTGGACCAAGCCAAACGAATTACGGAGATGGGTTTTTTGCTTGGAATTGGTGGAGTAGTTACCTTTAAAAATGGAGGTTTGGACCAAGTGATTCCGTATATTGGACTAGAGCATTTGGTGTTGGAAACAGACGCTCCCTATTTAGCACCGGTTCCACATCGTGGGAAGCGGAATTCTCCTGCTTATTTGCCCTTTGTGGCGGAGCGAGTGGGGGACCTCCTTCAAGTACCTGCAGCTGTGGTGGCGGAAGCCACTAGTGCACAAGCACTTCAACTGTTTACAAAGATTGAAAAATGAATTACAAGATCGTTCGTCTCAATACCGGAATCAAAACAAGTAAGGCTTCCTCAGTCCTGATTATCTATACAGGAGGAACCTTGGGGATGTCCTATGACGAGTCCGGTGCTTTAGTGCCCTTCAATTTTGGGCAGATTTTGGAAAAGATTCCCATCCTTTCCAACATGAACATTGCGATTACGGTAATTTCATTTCCCGAGCCTATAGATTCGTCCAACGTGACCATGAGTCATTGGATAGACATGGCCTATATCATTACCGAAAACTACGACAGCTACGATGGCTTTGTGGTCCTCCACGGAACAGATACCATGGCCTATTCCGCTTCCATGCTCAGTTACATGCTGGAGGGCTTGAATAAACCAGTGATTTTTACAGGAGCACAGTTGCCCATCTCGGCGATGCGTTCCGATGCGCGGGAAAACTTGATGACTTCCCTGGAGATTGCTACGGCCAAATCCAAAGGAAAACCCATTGTACCCGAAGTGTGTATTTTCTTCAACCACATGTTGCTGCGGGGCAACCGCTCCAAAAAGGTGCAGAGCGTGCACTTCGATGCTTTTGAATCGGAGAATTACCCCATTTTGGCAGAGGCAGGTATTGTGATCGACTACAACACTACAGCGATTCGACCTTACGAAGCCAATCGAAAGTTGGTCAATCGCAATAATTTGGACAACGGGGTGATGATTGTGAAGTTGTTTCCAGGAATTACCGATAAGATTTTGGATGCCTGCTTTGCCATTTCTGGCCTTCGAGGCGTGGTCCTAGAGACTTATGGTTCTGGGAATAGCCCATCCTTGGATTGGTTTATGAAATCGCTTGAAGGAGCAATCAAGCGAGGCTTGATCTTATTAAATGTGTCGCAATGCAACGGGGGGCGTGTAATCCAAGGTCGCTACGAAACCAGCAAGGAACTACTAGCGGTAGGGGTGGTGAGTGGAGCCGACATGACTACCGAAGCTGCGGTCACCAAGTTAATGTTCTTGCTGGGGCAAAAGTTGAGTCGGGAAGAGATTTGTCTGCAACTGACGCAGTCTATTGCTGGCGAGATCAGCACCTAATTTTCGTTTATTTCAGAAAGGGGTTTGGAATCGGCGTGAATAATTTTTTTCTTTGCACTCCGATTCGGCTACCGAGTCAAACCACAAACAGAGAGGTGTCCGAGTGGTTGAAGGAGCACGCCTGGAAAGTGTGTATACTCCAAAAGGGTATCGAGGGTTCGAATCCCTTCCTCTCTGCACACAAAAAAGCCCTTAATTCAATGAATTAAGGGCTTTGTTTTTTTAATCCTGTTTGGAAGGATTGAAGCTGGTTAAATTAATTGCCTGTCAGTTTGATTTCATAGTTTCCCGTGAGTGAGGCAACTCTTCCTCCAGGAGGGGTGGGCACAGAAAATACCAAGACTAGTTCCTGCCCATTTTTGGTGTAAGAGATGTCCACTTGGGAGGCGGGCTTACTTCCTGTTAGTCGAATCTTATCAAAGTTGGTTCCTACAAACTCCCAATTGCCACTTGCATCAAATAAGTCCGAAGCCCCAGAAGAAGTATAGGACTTGGTAGTTCCTTGCAATCGGAGACTAAGCCCTGTGTAAAACTTGCTTTCGTCAACCTGATTTCGTTTGACATAACCAGTTGATCCGAGTGTATAAGTAAAGCCTTGGGCTCCACTGATCTTTTCTAAGGCAAGCTCTTCAGGGGTTTTGGGATCTTCTCCACAGGAAGCGAGTAATCCGAGGCAAAGGAGTAGGAGGGGAAATAGCTTTTTCATGGCTTAGTGGATGACGTTGAATTTGATGAGGTGGAGGGTGTCGCGCGTGCTCAGGCGAAGGAAATACATCCCTTGCTTTAGGTCTCTGGTGGAGAATCCGAGTTGACCAGCAGCTCCCTCTTCCAGTCCAATCTCTCCAAGTACTCTACCCGAAGCATCCACCAAGGAAGATCCGCGAATAGCGCTGGTACTGATGCCTTCCGCAAACTCTAGGTACAGGTAGTCGTTGACAGGGTTGGGGTAAGCTTTTATAGAATTGCCTTGGTTGGTACGCTCAGGAGCCGAAAGCACGATGTCTACGCGAACGGTAGTTTCAATGCTGCTGGTATTGCCGCTAGCATCGGTGATCGTGTAAGTGATCTTGTTGTCACCACCATCGGTGCGGGTGAAGTCAGTTTTGGAAAGCTTTCGTTCCTTGATGCTGCAGTTGTCCGTACTACTATCGTCAATATCTTCCCACTTCAGGGTAGCCTTTCCTTCGACGTCGAGCTTGATCACGTAGCCACTCTTAACCTTGGCTAAAGGTTTGATTTCATCCACCACAGTCACAGTCACCTCGGCAGCCGAAGTATTTCCTGAGGCGTCCTTTGCAGTAAAGGTGACTTTGCTGGTTCCCAGATCAGCACAAGTGAAGTTGGTTTTGGATAGCAACTTCTCTTTGATGCTGCAATTGTCGCTGCTTCCCTCATCGAGGTCTTCCCACTTCAGAGCTGCCTTACCTTCTGCATCGAGGTTAATGGTGTAGGCAGCCTTTGCCTTTAGTGTTGGCTTGATTTCGTCAACTACGGTCACCGTCACCTCGGCAGACGAAGTATTCCCTGCCGCATCTTTTGTGGTGAAGGTGATTTTGTTCGTTCCCAGATCCGCACAAGTGAAGTTGGTTTTGGAGAGCAACTTCTCTTTGATGCTGCAATTGTCGCTGCTTCCCTCGTCAAGATCCTCCCACTTTAGGGCTGCTTTTCCCTCTGTATCTAGTCTGAGTGAATAGGTTGCCTTTGCCTTAAGTATAGGCTTGATTTCATCCACCACGCTTACGGTCACCTCGGCAGTTGAAGTATTCCCTGCGGCATCTTTTGCAATGAAGGTGATTTTATTTACACCTAGGTCCGAGCAGGTAAAGGAGGTTTTGGAGAGAGTCATCTGGGTAATGCCTACGTTATCAGTAGAACCGTTATTTACTTGTTCTATTTTCAACTCATAACTTCCTTTATCATCCAAGCGGGCAGTTATATTGGATTTGGTAATTAGGCTAGGCCCTTTCCGATCTAGCATTGTACCGTATGTTTTTATTGATTCATCAAAAGAATCAAGTGCAAAAATTTTGTAGTCAATTTTTTCTAGGTCTAAATCTCCAGTTAAAATATTTAAGCCATAAATTTTTGTCTTGGCTCCATTTTCATAGGTTTGGTAATTCACATTGGAGAATAACTCTCTTTTCAATAAGCTATCTCCTAGGTAAATTTCATATCCATATTTTAAACCTTGCTGTCTTTGCCCGTTTTTAAAATGAAAATTTTGATTAATATCGAAGGAATTTGAAATTTCTACCTCAAATCCTTTTAATGCCAAGTTTTCAGTGATTTTACTTACTAATTCTTTAAATGGAAGGGGAGCTACGTTTTTATCAGTCAAGAAAAAATCCTTTTTTCTAATGGCAAAATCATTATCTATTCTAACGTAGTAAGCGCCTCTGTATTTTTTATTTACTTCCTTTCCGAAAGGAGACCATCTTCCAAATCCCATAGGATATTCATTGCTTTGATAATCATTCAGTATGTCGGATAGTATTAAATTTGGTTCTATATTAAAGGTTGAATTTATTGGGTATGCATCAAGAAAGTTAGGAAGTGTTTTCATTCTGCGCTTTGAATCAAAAATTACAAATTGTTGCTTTATTGATTCATCAAGAGGAAAAAATAAACTATCACTTGAAAAATTGGCTACAGAAAAATCATATTTTAAAGATCCTTCTGAATTAGAGTTATTCAAAGAAAGTTTTAATTTTGGATCAATTAAAAGGTTTTCAAATTTATCTATAGGAAGGCTAGATTTTGTAAATGCATATAAATAATCAGGATTTGCAGCCGAAATAATTTCGTAAATTCCGTCTCCATCAATATCGTTTAACGATGCATTGTTTTGCAAGGTGAATTCTTCAAGTCTAAACTCCTTTTCCCCATTTTTGTGAATTCCATTTGAATTAAAAACGGAATAGCCTGATTCTAAATTGTTAGGGTAATAAAACCCATTGATTTTAGCTAGGTCAGTCAGTTTGAACTTATTATTTTCAACTTGTTTGAAATAATACAGGGTATTTGTTTTCCCATTCCATGCTGGGTACTTTAAAAATTGGTTGATCCCTCCCATTACAGTATAGGGTACAGAACCGATTTGCGGGTAAATATCCAATTTCCCATCGTTGTCCACGTCAATTAAATGGATAGTTCCTGAGTTATCCAAACTAAAGGTCTCGTATTCGCCTTCAAAAAAGTAATCCTTTGTTACATCTACTAATTTATAATTATTGCCCTCTCTAATTTTTTCATACATCCGAAAGTATTGCTGAACCACGCCTTTGGTAAAATCTGATCCTGTTGAATTATCAAGGTTAACTCCTGTAAATTCCTTGGAAGGGCTACCGGAAGGCCCAGTGAAAAAATAGAAGATCAATTCCTTCTGCGGATTCAAAAAGCTCATAGGTAAATAATGCTTGGGGAAAATATTCCAAGTTGTATCCAATAAGTAGTCTTTTGCAGAAAAGATAGGGTTAAATACAACCCTTTTGTTTGTATGATTTAAATTGAAGTGTCCAAATTTGCGGATGGGTACAGAATTTTGATCTCCGACAATATCTATCCATAGTTCTGAAAGAAGTTCTTCACTTGGATCATTGTCCATCTGTGTAGCATATTGGTTGGTAGATTCAGGTACCAACCAGTTGTATCCTCCTTCTACATCAAAATCATAGATTTCCCCGAATAGTTTACCCGAACCATCGTTCTTAAAATAGTAGAATATACTTCTATTACGGGGATCATAATCTGGTAATCCAGATAATTCAGTAACCGATGCATGAATTCCCGACATCAAGATATCTGTATCACTATCCCCATCCAAATCACCTAAACCTAAAGATTGGTCCCATGGGAATCTTGCCCTTGTAGCCAGAATCCTTTCAGAAAATCTTAAGTGAGTAGAAGTCACATCTTTAATTATTCCATTCTTTTTACGATATATTCTAGGCATAAATTCTATACCCAATCCCCTATCACCAGCACTCCCCATTCCATAATCTACGTTCTCAATTAGTCCATTTTTTGAAAAAAAATCCTTCCAATTGTCGATTCCAATTTCGTTAACAAATGTTGGATCAAACCAAGCAAAATTATAAAAATAGGCACCAGATTCATCCTCATGGTATTTGTGATCGGCCGAAGTAAATAGTAGGGTTGTATCCCGATAAAGTTTTGAATTAAAGTCTTTATCTATTTCATTTCTTATAAATGCGCGCGGTTCTGTGGATGGAAAATCCCAATCTCCAGATATAAATTCTTTAATCCTTTGAATAATTTCAATCCTCCCATCCAAATTTCTATCAACAAGCCTATTTCCAAAATAGCTAATATTGTCCATTCCTTCCGTTTTGTAGACCACGGGCGAATATCCATTTTCAGATACTTCTGGAAAAAAATAGCGATAAGTTGTTGGGGAAGTTCCATTTTCAAAATTGTTGCCGTTTGAAATTCTTTCCGTTTTGGAGGAACTTTTTACAGAATCTAAGGAAGGATTCTTTTGTTGGGCATACCCTTGAATTGAAACAAATAGTAGCGCAAGAATTAAACTTAATTTCATTCTAATATTTAGAGTTAGGTTATTTGCCATAGTTCACTAGTCACTTTTGATTAAAAAACAGGATGGAATAATTTGAGAATCTTTGAGCTTTATTTTCAAATTCAATTATTTACCAATATCAGTCATCTTCATTCATGATTGAATCGTTATTATGTAATTCAAGCACCAATACCGAACGTACCTATTGTTACCTATTTTTATCGGTAGCCTAGCCCAAAAAAAGAGGCTGCCTAGTTACACTAGACAGCCTCTTCAAAAGAATTGTATTTTTTACCTTACTGCACCACTGGCAATCCCTCTTGACTCCAGCCTTGAATACCTCCTTGTAAGTGATAGACTTTGGTGTAGCCTTGCTGCATTAGCATGCGGGCAGCCTCTTCACTTCGTGCCCCTACCGCACAGTAGAGGTATACTTCTTGGTCTTTCGAGATCTGGCTAACCTGATCGAAAAAATCTGGGCTGTAAAAATCGATGACTACTGCCCCTTCAATTTTTCCTTGGGCTACCTCACCCGCGGTACGCACATCTAGGATAGTACCTGCAGGGCTCTTGGCTGCAAATTCCTGCGCAGTCAAGGTGATGACGGAGGCGCTAGCTGTTTGGTTTGTACTTTCTGTACTAGCATTTTCTGTTTTGGAACTCGGTTGACAGGCATAGAGGCCCGTGAGAAGAAGTAATCCGGAAAAGAAGGTGGTTTTCATGCGGTTAATTTTTTACAAAATTATCAAATTCGGGACATGCTTTTTGTGAGAAAAAGCACAGAAGGATTTCGTTAGTGGACGATTGACCGTTTTACAATGTACCCTTGCCTGCGGCAGGCAAGCAAGTACGAAGTATGGATTCTAAACCTAGTCACACAACGAATCGGCTGACAACGGTGGACCGTCAACCGTTAGCAAGTTTATAAAAATGCCATACTTAAGGTTCCTACAAGCATGATGGCTTTGGCAAAGGCACTTAGCTGCGTAAACTGTTCCCTGCGGTCTGCACGGTAGATGAGCCACATAAACCAGCAGAAAATAAGTCCCAAACTCCCAAAATAGTAATACAGATGTGCATGATTGAGTTGGAAGGATACCGTAAGGATTGCCCCCACAAACGTGATGGCAATGGAGTAGATTACTTGTTTGGTTTTACGAAAACCAAGCACTATCGGCAAGGTTTTGGACCCGTGGAGGCGGTCGCCTTGTCGATCTTCAATGTCCTTGAGCAGCTCTCGAATTAAGGTTAAGAAAAAAGCAAAAAGGGCATAGGTGAAAACGAGCAATTCATTCTTTTGGAAGTAATAGGCCACCAAGTAAATGGAAAGACTGGTTAAAAAGGCTACCGCTACGTTGCCAATGAAAGGCTTTCGCTTGAGTCCATTGCAGTACCACCAGAGCATTACGCCAGCAAAAATGATGAGCGCTGCAATCCGAGGAGCCACCACCCAGCCCATGCCGATAGCAACGAAGTTGAATACAGGATGAAGCATCAAAATCATTCTTCGCTTGATGCCTTTACCCACCACCACTGCCTTGGGGCGATTGATGTAGTCAATCTTGACATCGTAATAATCGTTGATCATGTAGCCTGCAGCCGTAACCAGCAGGGTGGCCATGATCAATAGGTAGAGGCGAAAATCTTGTAAGGCAGGAAGGCCTTGTGCATTGGTTTCTACTAGAAAATGTGCCGTCATCACTTGGGCGAAAGCAATCAGCAGCAAGTTGATGGGTCTGCTGATTCTAAAAAGGCTTCGAAGGGATAAGGTTCTTTCCATGAGTTACTTTACCCATAAAATTAAGAGAATAAAAGGATGATTTGGGGATTATTTTAACAGTTGCTTCTGTAATTCTAGTTCCTGGAATTCGTGAATTCCTTCCTTCTTTTTCCTAACTTGACTATTCAGATGGATACCACTATGAATACGTTCACCAATTCCTCAAGAAGAAACTTTATCAAGCGCTCAGGAACAGCTTTGGCAGGTTCCTTTTTGGTGCATCCCCTGGCTCAAGCCTTAAGTTTGTTTCCTGGCTTAGACCGCAAAATGAAATTGGTCTTGGTGGGTACAGGCATACGTGGGCTTAGCATGTGGGGACGGGACGTGGTGAAGGCCTATAGCGATCGGGTCGAGTTTGTGGGTTTGTCCGACAAAAACGAAGGGCGCATGCAACTAGGGAAGGCTTATTTGGAAGTGGATTGTCCGCTGTATCTAGATTTTGACCAAATGCTTCGCGAAACTTCCCCAGATGTGGTGATCGTGACTACGATGGATAGCACCCATCACGAATTCATCATCAAGGGTTTGAATGCAGGCATGCATGTCATCACGGAAAAGCCGATGACCACCGATGAACAAAAGGTGCAAGCCATTTTGGATGCGGAGCGGCTCTCAGGCAAGCAGGTCCTGGTGACTTTCAACTACCGCTACTCTCCCCACCGTCAAAAACTCTATGAACTCCTGCAGGAAGGAGCCATTGGCAAAGTGACATCGGTGGATTTTCATTGGTACCTAGACACCTCCCATGGAGCAGATTATTTTCGGCGTTGGCATGGCATCCAGGCCCACAGTGGAAGCCTGCTGGTACACAAAGCTTCTCATCATTTTGACCTACTCAACTGGTGGTTAAACTCAGACCCGGAAGAAGTTTTTGCTTACGGCTCCCTTGAATTTTATGGAAAAAATGGTCCTTTTCGATCCAAGTCCTGTAGAGGATGCCCCCATGCTTCTTCCTGTGATTTTTACTGGGACATTACGAAGAATGAATACCTCACTAAGCTGTATGTGGACAATGAAAAATACGATGGCTACTTACGGGATGGATGCGTTTTTCGCGAAGAAATAGACAGCTTTGATAAAATGGCGGTTCAGATCCGTTACAAAAATAAGGTGCAGGTGAGCTATTCACTGACGACCTACTCTCCCTACGAAGGCTATCGAATTGCCTTCAATGGAACCGAAGGGAGACTCGAAGCTTGGATCAAGGAAAGCCAGCCCTGGGAGGAAAAGAATGAGGATGAATTGATGCTGGTCAAGAATTTCGGGGAAAGAACCCTCATTCCAGTTCCTCATGGAGCTGGCGGGCATGGTGGAGGAGATACGAGACTCAAGGACAAACTTTTTCTTGACCCCAACCAGGCCGACCCATGGCGACAGTCCGCAGGGAGCCGGGATGGAGCCATGTCCTGCCTGATTGGAATTGCTGCGAGGCACTCCATTGATCAAGGCAAACCCATACAGATTCAAGACCTTACTACGATTCCATTGAAGGAGTCAGGTAGAGGAGTTTAAGCTGGATTTTTTTTAGGCTTTGTCCATTACCGCAGAAACAGCCTCAGGTTGAAGATCTACTAGGGCTACTGCTCCGTGAATGGCTGTTTCATCTAGATCCGAAACGAGTACTTGAAGTTTGGACAAGACAGATTCATAGGGGAAAGTCTGCAGAGTGGCCCGCAGGGATTTTTCAAATAAAGGGTAGGTCTTCCGGATGGAACCACCCAAGACGATGGCTTCGGGTGCAAGGGAAAAAAGAATCACTTTGAGCAGTTCCCCCACATGGGTTCCAAATTCATCAAAGGCCTGCAAGGCTACCAGATCTCCTTCCTGCGCTAGTTTTGCCAGGGCCTTAGGACGACTTTGGTACACGCGATTGAAAAATTTACCACTGCAATAATCCTCAAAGGTCATATCTAAGTAGTAAGCGCCACACCATTCTCCGGCGGCAGAATTGACGCCGGAATAAAGCTTGTTGTGGATGATAATCCCACCACCTACACCAGTACCTAGGGTGATGCCCACCAAATTTTGGAATCCTTTGCCAACCCCAAATTTGTGTACTCCCAGTGCAAAGCAATTCGCGTCATTGTTGATGAAAACAGGTTTCCCAAAGCGAGCCGTCAAAAAATTCCTTAATTCTACATGCTGAAAGGAGGGAATATTGGCCAATCCCAAGACAATGCCTTCCTTGGGGTCCACCAATCCAGGAATCCCGATTCCAATTCCTTCAAAGGAGTAGGGGAGGTAACTTTCAATAAAAGTAGCCAAGGCTTCCAAAATAACTTCCTGGCTTTCTAGTGCAGGCGTGGGTATGCTTCGGATGTCTTGGAGATGACCCGATACCAGCACCCCAGCCTTGATGCTGGTGCCGCCAATGTCTATGCCTAGAATTACGTGTTCCATTCGAAAAAAAAGGATTAATTGGATTGAAAATACCTGACTTCCTCACAGAGGACTTGAAAATCAGGTGGTCAAATTGGATGAGTAAAGCTGCTTGTTAGAGCATGCCTTCAATGGATTTTTCGAGTTCTCGGGCTGTAGCCAAAAACTCATCTACATTCATGTCTCGGAAGAAAATCAAGCCATGGCTTGCACGAACCTTGGCGTGCTCGTGCTGGTAAAAGTAATTTTTGCCGAGCAGCAATTGGATGTCATTGAGCTGACCTACCCAGGTGCGCTTGGCGACTGTGCTAAACTTTCCATTGTGGGAATAGCTCGGAAAGGAAGCCTTGACCTGGCTGAGGTAGCAGTTGGCAAAGGAGTCTTCCATCACGGCCATGTCACCTAGGGAAACAGGCACGATGACATTCGCTTCATGGGGTTCAAACTTGAACCATACATTTCGGTATCCGATGATTCGAAGTTTGCTGGTGTCGGTTTCTTCTGACCACTTTTTGACTGCAGCGGCAGTGGCTTGAAGTACCTTGTAATGCGTATCTGGTCCGGATCCTTCGGGATCTAGCGTGAGGCTTAATTTGGTAGGTTTGATCTTTCGAAGCATGTCCACGATGGGTTCCACATCGCGGGTTTTGTCTGGCTGCTCGGTGAAAATATCTCCCGTATAAAAACCAAGTCGGAGGTGGTGTACATTTTTCACTTGCACGCCAAAGTGTGCCCAAACCAATTCTTCTTCAAACTCACGAATCATCCCTTTCAACTTTTGAATTTTGGGAGGATTTTTTTCGCCATCGTAGGAATTCTTCAAAATACTAAGCACCTCGTTGATGGTTTCGCGCAGCTGCTCTTTGTTCTTAATCTCCCAAACGATACAGAGTGCCCGCACTACCCGATGGCAAAGTCCTCTTGATCGGGCAGCGGCATTTTCCGAGGCTACATTGGTCAAGAAATGGTACACGTCCTTGTCCGTTTTCAGGCTATAGCCTACCTCAAAAAAGTCCTCGTAATTGGTCATCTGGATTTTTCCCTCATCCAATAATTTCTTGGTAAGGAGCAAGGTATCGATCACAAATCGGTTGGTCACAGCTGTAAAACCCGAGGTAAGGACTGAGAAGTGCGCTTCGTTGCTTGGGTCGTGCAGTTGGTTGGTGATGTGGGGTAGGATCCCCAAGGAAATATCGTCGTGGTGTGGTCCGGTGTGAAGGAGTACTTCGTTTTGCTCCTGCTCCAGGCCCTTGGATATTTTGGAGGAAATGCTTTGGATCACCTGGTTGACGGTATCTTCGGATAGACCAGGGATTTGCTTGCAATAGGGGTCTGACTTCAAATCTTCCAGCTTGAGTCGGTGCCCATAGGTGTTCTTCTTTTTGCAAAGTTCGATGACCGCACGCTCCGTTTTTTCAAAAGTCCAGGTACCTGTTGAATAATAGGCATCGATGGAGTCGGTGAGTTTAACTGCTGCGCCTCGGGTCAAGTAAAACCGACCTTGGGTGAGTTTTTGTAGAATAGTCGCAGGGTATTGAGTAGTAGGGCTAGACTCCAAGGAGTCCCGAACAATCCCGGCTTTGGCTTCACCCGCAGCGATGACGATACCCACCGCATTGGGATTGTAGACAATGGTGTCCAAACCGATGGTGATCACCAAGCGGTTGGCGGATATCTCAATGCCACCCAAGTCTCCTGCTGCCACGGCTTGGGTTTCAAAGTTGGTTTCGGTAAGTCGGGTCACCGAGTAGGGATGCGATCCTCGCGTATTGAAAGCGATGTGCCCATCGGGTCCGATTCCTCCTAGAAAAAATCCAATTCCTCCTTTTGCGCGGATGCGCTGCTCGTATTCTCCACACCACTGGTCGATGAGGTAAATGGAGGTTTGCTGGAGTTGCTCCAATTCATTCACTGGATCTCTGAAGCGAAGGCTGAGGTCTACTTTTAGGTCGGGGAAAATCTTGTTGAAGCGTTTTCCTTCTGCCAAAGGGATTTCATCCGAATTGATTAGGATAGCTTTTTCCTTGGATAGCCCAAATCCGCTGAGGTAAAATTTATTGACGTAATCGTAGAAACTGTTGTGCTGCTTGGAAGAAATGGGGTAAAACTCATCGATTTGCACGAAGGTGAGTTCCTGGAGGCTGGGTTTTTTGGTGTTGCCTAAGCCGTATTTTTCGCGAACCTCCTTGCCCTTTTTGGTATCCCAGTTTTCAAGTAGAAACTGGGTCCATTTGATAAAGTATTCCGGTGTTTTGCCAGTGGGTAGACTGACCACGCCTTCGGGATTAGCGGCTACCCACTCCAGAAAGCGGCAAGCGGTGAGCAGGCCAAGCTTGGGGAAATTGTCCACCAAGAGGTAGGGGAGCTGGGTAGTCATTTTGGTGACACCAGATTCTGCCAAAAAAGCCTTTTCTACTTCGGAAAACTGAGGGGTTACGTGCATGAGAACAGTCGTTGAAGGATAAAACGAGAACGTCCCATAAAAGGCTCTCTTTTGAGAAAAGAGAGCAGTGAATGGGTTAATCAAATCTAAAAAACTTTGGAACTAAAACCGAATACTTTAGTAAAAAAATTAAAGAAGTTTAGTTTAAAAACAAAAAATATAAAAAATGAATTCATTGTGGGATTGATGGTCAAACAGTCAACAGTCAACAGTCCACGGTCCACGGCACATTTTCCTAAATTTCAAACATTTAATCTTTTTATCACTAGTCAAAAAGCAGATAATCGAATTAATTGGTAGGGGAGGCAAAGATGTGACTCCCCCTTCAAAAGGGGGTTAGGGGGATTTTATAAACTGAAATCTATATCAATAGTTAATCTGTAACCTTTTTTTTGCACGGGCTAATTAGCTTAAATTTCCTCCTCTTTTTTATGAATTGGAGTTATAAATACCGCGGCTAGCCAAAAAAAAATGCCTCAGAAAAATCTCTGAGGCATTGAGAAGGGCTTGTGACCCGAAGAAGTCTAACTTAAGCGGTTACGCCGAGGGCTTTGGCCATGGTTGCTCCAATTTCAGCTGGAGATTCAGCTACCAAGATTCCGTTTTCGCGCATGATACGCATTTTTGCGGCTGCAGTATCGTCTGCACCACCGATGATGGCACCTGCGTGACCCATTCTACGGCCTGGAGGGGCTGTTTGGCCAGCAATAAAGCCAACTATTGGCTTCTTATTGCCTGTTTCACGGATCCAACGTGCTGCTTCTGCTTCGTAATTTCCACCAATCTCACCGATCATGATGATGGCATCTGTTTCTGGATCGTTCATCAAAAGTTCTACAGCCTGCTTGGTAGAAGTACCAATGATCGGGTCACCACCGATTCCAATAGCAGTGGATACGCCAAGACCTGCCTTAGCCACTTGGTCAGCTGCTTCGTAAGTCAAGGTTCCTGACTTGGATACGATTCCGATTCTTCCTTGCTTGAATACAAAACCCGGCATGATGCCCACCTTCGCTTCGCCTGGAGTGATTACTCCTGGACAGTTAGGGCCGATCAGGATGCATCCTCTTTCTTTCATGTAAGGCTTAGCGCGCATCATGTCTGCCACTGGAATTCCTTCCGTGATGGCGATGATCACTTTGATGCCTGCATCAGCTGCTTCCATGATGGCATCCGCTGCAAATGCAGGGGGCACAAAAATAATAGAAGTATCTGCACCAGTCTTTTGGACGGCATCTTCTACCGAATCAAACACGGGTCTTTCCAAATGCAGCGTTCCGCCTTTGCCTGGAGTCACGCCCCCAACAACTTGGGTGCCGTACTCGATCATTTGCTGGGCGTGAAAAGAGCCTTCAGTTCCTGTGAAGCCCTGAACGATAACTTTTGAATTTTTATTGACTAGTACACTCATGATGCGCTGATTATTGTTTCGCACAAAAATAGAAGAAAGCACCCCCCCTTCAAAAGAAAAAAGCAACATTCTACTCGATTTTTGGGTGCACCTTAGATTCGAGTACCTACACTTTCCCTTTTCTCCAAATTCGAGGAATGATTTCCGCTACTTTTTGTGTCAGAAAGGGGACAAAAAGTATAATTCTTCGTTTCCGTTCAAAAAGGTCAGCAATTTGTAGACCTAAAAAATTAACTTTGGGATGGCCGTTTAGATGTATTTGTAAAACATTCTACTGCCTAGAATTTGAATTTCATGTTGCTACAAACCACTTCACTGCGCTTCGCCTACCCTGGGCAAGCCCCTATTTCCTTTCCGGATATTTCCCTCGCAGGAGGGGAGGCACTCCTTCTTTTAGGCCAATCTGGATCTGGGAAAACGACCCTGCTCAACCTGCTCTCAGGACTTCTTACCCCGAGTCAAGGGTCTGTGGTGCTGGATGGGGTAAATCTATCCGCACTCAAAGGGCATCGCTTGGATTTATTTCGAGGGCAGCATATCGGAATTGTATTCCAAAAGCCGCATTTGATTACTGCCCTTTCGGTGAAGCAAAATTTAGAATTGGCGCAATTTTTTGGCAAGAAAAAAGGGCTCGCTCCATCGGACTTACTTCAAGACTTGGGCTTGGCGGCCAAAGCAACTGCTGCCGTAGGCACACTCAGCGAAGGTGAGGCCCAGCGGGTATCCATCGCACGAGCCTTGGTCAACTCACCCAAATTGATTCTAGCTGATGAGCCTACCTCCAGTCTGGATGACCTGCATGCCCAGCGAGTGGTGCAACTCCTAAAATCTCAAGCGGCCAAAATTGGCGCTGCTCTCGTCATCGTCACACACGATCAGCGTGTCAAATCAGAAGTGTCTCAGGTCCTAGAAGTGAAAAGCGCATGAATCTCCTCACGCTCAGTTGGAAATACCTCAGCTTTCGGCCACTTTCTACGGGCCTGAATGCAATTTTATTGGCTTTTGGTCTGGCCATCATCACCGTTTTACTCCTGGTACAGCACCAGTTTGAGCAGAAGATGACCCGCGATGCTGCAGGCATTGATCTCGTGGTCGGCGCAAAGGGAAGTCCCTTGCAATTGATCTTGGCGTCAGTCTACCACATTGATTTTCCCACGGGGAATATCAAGATGGAAGAAGCACAGCGCATCTCTCGAAATCGGCTGGTGAAGCAGGTGATTCCGCTTGCCATGGGAGACAATATGCAAGGGTTTCGAATCGTAGGTACCAACCACGACTACCTCTCCTTGTATGAAGTGTCGTTTACAGCAGGCAAGACCTGGGAATTCCCTTTTGAAGTCACCCTTGGAGCCAGCGCTGCACAGGCACTTGGCTTGAAATTGGGAGATACCTTTACTGGTAGTCATGGAATTAGTGTGGGGAGCCACGACCACGACCAACAGCAATTTAAAGTGACTGGCATTTTGGCGCCTACTGGAAAGGTGGTCGATCGGCTCGTACTGACCAGCATCGAATCCGTCTGGTATACCCACGATGAGCAAGGTGAAGAGTCGATCGCTACGGAAGAAGTGGAAATGCCACTAGAAGAAGGCACTTCCCATGAAGAAGAAGTTCATGATGCGCATTCAGCATTCATGGACCCACTCAAAGTTCCCGTTGCTGCGCAAGGATTTCCAACCTCAAACCAAGAGCGAGAAGTCACTTCCTTGTTGCTTCGCTACCGCAATCCCATGGCCGCGATCCAGCTGCCCCAAATGATCAACTCGGCTACTTCTATGCAGGCAGCCTCACCCGCATTTGAACTAGCTCGACTCTTTGAATTGCTTGGCGTGGGCATTAGTCTCTTGCAGGGCTTGGCCATAGCCTTAGTGATCATCGCAGGATTGAGTATCTTTATCGCTCTCTACAATTCCCTGAAAGAGCGGAAATACGACCTGGCGATTCTACGCACCTTGGGTGCTTCTCGATTGCAATTGGTGACTTTGGTATTTCTAGAAGGGATTTCGCTCACTACGTTGGGAGCGCTTTTGGGGATAGCTTTGGGCCATGGCTTTTTGGCGATCGTAGTGGAATTGACTGCTCAGGAAGTAGTTACCTTGGTGGATCCTTGGGTATTCTTACCCGAAGAAGGATTGATTTTCGGCTATGCCTTGGCCGTGGGAATGCTGGCTTCCTTGATACCAGCCTGGTCGGCTTACCAAACGAGTATTGCAAAGCAACTTACAAAGACGTAATTAGCATAAAATTTAAAGCAAGATGAAAAAAGGAGCATTCCTTGTCGGTTTACTTTTGGCTGTAGCCACTTTTTCCCAGCAGACGTATGCCCAAGGGGTATGGAAAAGTTTGTCTGAGGTGACTTACAAGATCAGCAAGGATAATTTTGGAGAGCTTTATGTGCCTGTTTTTTCTGAAAACATTAAAAAAATAGAGGGTAAGGTGGTTGAGGCAGATGGGTACATCATCCCTTTTGAAGGCATGTTTAAGCCTACTCACATCATATTATCCAGTCTTCCGCTTGCAGAATGCTTCTTCTGCGGATCTGGAGGACCAGAAACAGTCATGGAAGCGATGCTCATCAAGCCCATCAAGTACACCTCCAAGCGGGTGAAGATTCGCGGCAAACTCACCCTCAATGCAAATGACCCCGAAAAGTTGATGTACATCCTCAAAGAGGCTGTGCTGGTTGAAAATTAAACCTCAATGCTACTTGCATAGATTCGAGTGTTGTTTGATGTAGCTTCTCCACCCTGTATCTAATTTTTTTTTCTTGCCTCAGTGAAAATTTACTGCTTTGGTTTAGTTAACTTGTTAATATCCTCCTCGATCTCTTTTAAACTTTGCTCTTTTTCAATAATTCGTTGTCCAATTTTATATTTCTCAAATTCAGTTTCTGATTTTTTCAAGGCGATTTCGTGACTTATTTTCCCTGCATGTGTCAGGAGTTCCCTTCCATTCAGTTGCAATAGGCTATCCAGTCTCGCAATCCAATCTTTCATATACATTGGGGTTTGCTGCTGTGCCATTGTTTCTGCAAATGCCAAATATTGCTCGACCAATAAACCCAGCAATTTTATTTCATCTTGATTCAAGTAGTTTTTGGCAATGCTTACATCCGATTTTTTGATGGAATCGTTTCCTTTTTTGTCGAATGACTGCATGCCCAATAACGGTAAAGTAGCATCAGCCCTTCGGTACACCAATTCGGCTGCAGTTTGCTCACTAATAGCCCAAAGCAGTTTGTTTTGAATCACTTTGAAAAACTCAATTGTCTTTTCATCTTTAGGATTATAATCAATACTGGTGGTATAGATGTCTTTAATTTTCTGATAAAAGAAGCGTTCCGATAGCCGTATTTCCCGAATGCGTTCTTGCAATTCGTTGAAATAGTTCATTGAAGTGCCCGACTTAAAGCGATCATCATTTAATGTGAAGCCTTTTATGATGTGTTCTTTCAGGCGTTGGGTAGCCCAAATTCGAAACTGCGTACCCTGGGCTGATTTTACGCGATAACCAACGGAAATG
This sequence comes from Algoriphagus sp., assembly GCA_023653075.1. Classification (GTDB taxonomy): domain Bacteria; phylum Bacteroidota; class Bacteroidia; order Cytophagales; family Cyclobacteriaceae; genus Algoriphagus. The sequence goes on along the minus strand of JAMNXQ010000021.1, from coordinate 1,437 downwards.
GTAACGTCTAAATTGTATCCATTTACCTCAACTTCTTGAGTTTTTCCAGTCATTGCACCATGCTGAGTGGTTATTCGGAATTTCCGAACTACCACTTTTTCATCTAGCTCACCTTCCGCAAAAACATTCTTAATATGCTCGTTGATTGTGGATTTGGCTTTGCCAAACAAAGTCGCCATTTGGTCTTGCGTCAACCATACGGTTTCTTCCTCTAAGCGCACATCAATTTTAATGTTGCCTGCTGAGTTTTGATAGATCAGGATATCACTGTTCATAATAGGCTTTTTATACGGTAACGTTTTTAAAAAATCATCGGTGTGGCATTCGCTGCCAAACTCCTTCTTCGACCCAGCAATTCAGAAAAATCACCTTTCCTTATCTGCTTAGGTAGGCTTTTTCGCGCTCGCGGAACTTTTCTAGTAGATCCAAACTGACCTTTCCCACTTTTCCTGAACCTATTTTTCGATCGTCAATCTGCGTAATTGGCAATAAAATCTTGGTAGTCGCTGAGATAAAGGCTTCATCTGCCTCCCAAACTTCTTCCAAAGAAATAGGTCGGATTTTTACATCTCCCGCCACTGCCAGCAAATTCTTTCGAGTAATACCCATCAGAATGTGTTTATCTGGCGTATGGATGACCCCATCTTTGACGATGAAGAAATTACTTCGCGAACTCTCACTCACCCAACCATCCCAGTGGTACAAGACGTCTTCTGCCCCTTCCTGCTTCCACTGCATGCTGTGCCAAACAGGTAGTGTGTAATTGGTGGTTTTGATGTCTGCTATCGCACGTACATGTTCCACAGTTAGCAATTTGACACCCTGCTGGTATTTTTCTTCGGATGGGAAACTCAGTTCCTCTCCAAACATAAACAGGGTGCCGGTTGCAGGAGAAAAGTGATTTTCGGAGACGCCCCCAGTCAAGACCATACGAATTCCGCCTTGCTTCAAGTCATTTTTGGCAATCAATTCGGTAATGATGGCACGTAATTCTTCACGTGAATAAGGCAAAGGCAAAAAGGTTTTTGCGGCAGATGCTGTAAATCGATCCAAGTAATCTTCTAAAAACACAGGTTGATACTGCTCGGTTCGGAAAAAATCAAAGATCCCGTAGCCACGAATTACGGCCAGATCAGCGGGATGAAGGCGAGCATCTTGGGTTGGGATAATGTTCCCGTCGGCAAAGCAGAATGGTTTCATAGCATCAAAGTAAGTAATCAAAATTAGGACTAAAATTCACATGGGCTTAGCCAAAGGCTGTGGTTTCTTTTTTAATTTTAAAAAATTATTATGATTATCCGCAATCACACCAGTAGCTTAAAGTCTAGTTGAATTACTGCGGATAATCGTCGACAGACGACTGTCCACAGACCACAGCTCACCTAATTGAACTTCAAACCTTATCTTTCTTTGGTTACTGGTGAAAAAGCGGATAAT
>JAMNXQ010000061.1 GCA_023653075.1 Algoriphagus sp. | reverse complement strand
TTCCAATCCTCTCCAAAAGAGGAACAATCCAGGCGCTTGCCTGAAGGATCTTCGATGCCAGGAAGTTCTTTTCCTGCCTCTCCAAATCGGATTAGTTTCATGGGCTGGTTAGGTTTATTGGGTGTATAAATTCAATGGGAAATTAGGGATAGATTACATTTTGATTCCAGTAAATCCACCATCTATGGTAAAATTAGAACCAGTAATAAACTTGCCGGCATCGGAGGAGATAAAATAGGCCAGTTCTGCAATCTCAGTTGGAGTTCCCATTCGACCTATGGGTTGTGTGGCTGCCAGCTTCTCAAACATTTCTTGTTCTTTGCCAGGATAATTTTTGGCCAAAAAGCCATCCACAAAGGGAGTATGCACCCTTCCAGGAGAGATGCAATTGCAACGAATCCCCTGGGAGATATAATCTCGTGCGATGCTCAAGGTCATGGAAAGGGTAGCTCCTTTGGTCATGCTGTAGGCGAATCGGTCCGGGATTCCTATCGTGGCAGCTACCGAACACATATTGAGAATGGATCCACCCCCTTCTTCGATCAACTTGGGGAGGGCCGCTTGGCTGCAGAGAAACATCCCGCTGACATTGACTGCAAATAACCGCTCGAAATCAGCTAAGGAGGTGGATGCTAGGTTCCCGATATGTGAGATGCCCGCATTATTGATCAATACATCCAATTTGCTAGGGATTGATTGAATCGCACTTTGAACTTGGCTCTCTTCTCGTATGTCAACTTCCAAATAAGTAACCGATTTTCCTTTTTCTTGAAATTCTTTTGCTACTTGTCTGCCAAGTAGGCCATTGGAATCAATAAAATAAACGTTACTTCCTTCGGTTGTGAACTTTTTTACGAGTGCAAGCCCAATTCCACTTGCTCCACCCGTGATGAGGATGGTTTTATTTTCCATTTTCGTACGTATTGAAGATTCTGGATAGGGTCATTATTTTACGGTTCATAAGGCTACTCCTCTTCCCGTTTTTACGGATTCATCGCAAGCAAAAGCAATTTTGAGGCTATTCAACGCATCTTCCAAATGTTCGGTAAGGTCCACGTCATTACGGATTGCCTGCAGGAAATACAGTTGTTCTCGGTTGCATAACTCCTGGTGGTTGGGTTCATCCTTCAGGTCTATCCATTCGTCTTTTTTGGAGAACAGTTGTTTCTCGTTCAGGTCTGCATGGTGAACGAGTAGCGATTCGGTTTTGGTATGCGAGTCGATTTGGTCGGATTGTCCTGAAGCACCGGCAGTTTTAGCGATGATGGAGACCGCTCCTTTGGGACCCAAGACATCCTTGATAAAGAATGCTGTTTCGCTGATCATCGGACCCCAGCCTGCCTCGTACCAACCCACGGATCCATCCTCAAATCGAATTTGGAGTTGACCATAGTTGTAATTTTCTGGGGAGACCTCCTCACTGAGACGGGCGCCGATGGCAGAAACCCAAACTGGCTTAGATCGGGTCATTTGGCACATCACATCAATGTAATGGACTCCGCAATCCACAATTGGGCTTAAGGTCTTCATCAAATTGCGGTGTACCTCCCACATGTAGCCCTGGCTTTGTTGATTGAGGTTCATCCGCATCACCAGGGGCTTACCTAGTTTTTGGGCTTCTTCAATAAATCTGACCCAAGAGGGGTGGTGTCTGAGAATGTAGCCTACAACTACTTTTTTATAGGTTTTCTTGGCCGTGGAGACAATTCGTGCCGCACCAGTTAGGCTGAAGGCTAGGGGTTTTTCTAAGAATACATGACAGCCCCTCTCCATGGCCTTGCAGGCAAATTCCTCATGGGTGTCTGGGTAGGTAGAAATGCAGACGGCATCGGATTGACTCGCTGCTAGTGCGGCATCGAAATCCTCAAAAAGCGGGTAGGCGCTCCCTAATTTTTCTTGGAGGCGCAATTTTGAATCACCTCTGGAGACAAGACCACAGATCTCAAATTCGGGCATGTGGTGGTAGGCGGTAGCATGGGAAGCGCCCATATTTCCGCAGCCTACCACAAGGATTCGAATGGGCTTAGTCATGTGCAGTGGGGGTTTGGAGCGCAGCGAATTCCTTTTTGCTGAGGTATTTAATTTTTACCTGAAGGGTGATGGGTTCTAGCGGTTGATCCTGCTTGTCCCGCGATACGTTAACGATGCGATCAATGATATCCATCCCTTTGATAATTCTTCCAAAAATGGTGTAATCTCCATCCAGTCGGGGTATTCCAGCAGGATTTTGGACAATGTAAAATTGGCAGCGTGCCGAAAGTTTACCTGGGTTATCGTCTCTTCCTGCTCCCAAAGCTCCGTAGACGTGCTTCAATTCCGGGTGAAATTCAGGTTCCAATAAGTATTCTGGATCAGTAAATCCAGCTGGAGTATCGGGGCAACCTCCTTGCGCTACAAAATTTGGAATGACACGATTGAAGGTGAGGGAGTCCCAGTAACCTGCTTCAGCAAGTTCCATAAAGCTTCGTTTGTGGTTAGGAGTGCGGTCATCCAACTCAATCCAAAGTTCTCCTAGCGGAGTTTGAATGTGTCCTACTGCGATTTTATTCGTTTGGGCATAACCTCCATCCCAAAGAAGAAGGTAAATGCAAAAGAGGAGTACTGTTTTTTTCATTGCAGAAAAAGTTTACTTCCTAAACTACGGATTTCTCTGCTACATTTTATTTCCTTTTTGAGGAAAGCTTCTTTTTTCCATACCAAAGAAGGCAAAAACTTTAGGCAATTAGTCTATCCAACACTAATCAAGTAGGGCTCTTCAAAACTTAAAATCCAAGGTGATTTACCACAGGATTGGCATACATGTGTAGGAAGTTTTCTACTTCCAAGGAATTGCTTGGATCGACCTTCTGGGAAAGGCGCTTCTCAAAACTTTCTTTTTCTACGGAATTGTATTGATCGGTAAACTGACTTTTCCTGTAAAGAAGATCGTAAGCGATGTAATTGCTAGGCCAAAGTTTATACCCTTTCCAAATTTCTCGGTCAATGAGTTCTCCAAGTTTGCTCAACTTTTCGTTTTGAGTAAGGTCTTCTTTTTTGAGTTGGCGAATTTCCTCATCCAGAAGGTTGTTGACTTGGATATGAATTCGCTTTTTGGGACCCATAATGCCACTCAAAAGGGTGATAAAGTCTTCATTTTCTCCTTTTACATATTTCTCTTCCTTGGCTTTAGCTATCAATTCAGGAATTTTTAAGGAGTCAGTCGGGTCGTATTCGTACGAGATAGATACTGGGACCAGCTGTATTTTTTCAAAAAAGCCAAAGGGATTGCTTCCTCGTTCGGATAGGGTAAGCATTTTTAATACCCCTTTTTGGGTAAGGTCATTTCCGTCTTTGGTTCTTCCTTCCCGCTGTGCAGTCCACACCGATCGATTTTCGCGTAAAAGTGATTTGTGAATGAATTGGGATACGAGTAGGGAACTTTCCAATAAGGCCCGTCCTGTCACCCCTCTTTTAATAGCAAAATTGCGGTTTAGCCTAGATAAAATGTGAAGAAAAGGTTTTTTGATCAAGTTATCTCCAATGGCAGAAGTGGTCATTACCAATCCGTTTTCGTACAAACAGGCGTTCAGGAGCGAGGTGTCGAGGATGATATCCCGATGGTTGGAAATAAACAGGTAGGCTGTGTTGGGTTCCAATTGCTCAAAACCTCCCAGGGTCAAGCCTTCGGAACTCATTTCCAAAACTTTCTTAACGGCGGGATAGATGAAGTTGATTTGAAAATCCCGCAAAGAATGGGTGTGCTTCATTCGTTCCTTCCAAGTGTGATTTTGATCTTCTGGAAAGGTAAACTGCATCATAGCGGCTAGCATGCTATCGTCCACAATCTCTCGGATGGCAGCATTTACTTCTGCGTCGTAGTACGGGCGGATAGGATCAAATTGGGACATGATTGAATAGGCTTAACCTCAGCTTGTAAAGTTAGTTTAAATTTTGAAGGGGGTTTAAATTTGGAAAGCGCGCTTTTGGACTGGGTTAACGCTTCAGGTAGTTGGATAAAAAGAAAAATTGCACTGGTAATGCCTCGGACCAATAAGTCCAGGTATGCGCACCAGGTCTTTCAATGTATTCGTGGTTGACTTTCTTTTCTATCAAGAGCGCGTGCATTTGTCGGTTGGTCTCAATTAAAAAGTCCTCCACCCCACAATCGATGATGAGGGATATTTTTTGGTTTTGGAGTTGGTCAATCAGACCTACTGCGGTGTAAGGGTTGAATTCAGGGGCTTGGTAATTGATTGCTCCGAGCATTTCGTTTTGGCCCTTTTTCCTTAGGCTTCTAAAGTCTTCAGCAACTTTCCAAAGGTCAGTATCAATGTTCATGACCCCACTCATGCTTCCTGCTGCACTAAATAGAGTAGGGTGCTTGGCAGCTAAGGTAATCGCGCCATGGCCTCCCATGGACAAGCCAGTGATAGCTCGAGATTCTTTTTGTGGTAGTGTTCGGTAATTCGTATCGATGAAAGGTATCAACTCTTGGATCATGTAGGTTTCGTAGCGAACTGAATCCAACAGGGGGCTATCGTAATAGTAGCTAGCTGGTCCTACACCAGGGGTGACGATGATGAGGTCATGCTCCTCTGCCATTCGGTTGACCAATCCTTTTTCGGTGACTTTTTGATGCCAATCTGAATAGGCTCCCGAGCCACCATGAAGGAGGTAGACTACAGGGTAGCGGCTTTGACCCTTCTGGTAAGAAGAGGGGAAAGTAATAGCCGCTTTGAGCGCTTTCCTCATAGAGGGGCTGTAAACCGAAATGGTATCCACCTTTGCTTGGGAAAAGGTAAGAATGGGTAAGAGAAGAAATAGAGCTATGGCTAAGTTTTTCATAGGTTGTTGCTTGCTTGGCTTATTTTGCAATAGGATAAATGACTTTCTCCCCCACTTTTTTGGTTGAGACATGCTTTCAAAAATAAACATTTATTTAAGCTGTAACTTAATTAGGTTACCCTACTTGACGGAAAAGAATTGTATTGGTTGTAAATGGCAGAATTTATAAGAATTAGTTTCCAACTCCTGTACCTAATTCCTAACTTACCTAAAAACAACACTAGGTGGATCGAATGAAATCAGTTCAACAAGCAGCCTACCTACTTTTAGTCTTAGTATTGGGCGCTATAGTGGCCAAAGAAGGGGCATTTATTTTTATCCCTTTGCTCTGGGCAGTATTTTTTGCCTTTGCCTTGTATCCTATTTCTTCTTGGTTGGAACGAAAGCGGTTTCCAAGAGGATTTGCTGTTGGGCTAAGTATTTTGTTGGTGTCAATTCTCGCATTTGGAGTTTTCTACCTGCTCTTGAATCAAGTGTTTGGCTTGATTCGAGAGATTCCTGAGATAGGCGAAAACGTGAAGGTAAAATTGGCTCGCTATACAGATCAGGTGAATTTGCTGATGGGGGAGGGCTGGATGGAATCCCATTCTCCTACAGATGTGGGCTCTATTTTTCAGCTTTTCGATATCAATGAGACCTTATTTGCTACAGGTAAATCCCTCACCTTGATAGGGATTATACCCTTGTACACGTTTTTATTGTTGTATTACAAGGATTTCTTTATTGAATTTCTAGTGCGGTATACGTCTAAGAATCAGCAAGCTATCTTGCATTGGGTGAATGATTCTGGACTAGTGATTCAAGCCTATTTGGCAGGAATGATCCGAGTTACGGCAATTGTGGCTGTTCTTTCTGGAGTGTTTTTCTACTTTATTGGGATCAAATTTTTTATTCTATTTGCCGCATTTATCGCCATCATGAATTTGATTCCTTATGTGGGAGTCTTCCTTTCCTCAGTTTTTGCGATAGCCTACGTGTTTTTGACTACGGATAGTTTGGGCTATCCCTTACTTACATTTGTGAGTCTTTGGGGCATCCAACTCTTGGAAAATAATCTGATTACCCCATTGGTGGTGGGATCCAAGGTAAAAGTCAATGCCTTGGCAGTAATTTTAGCCATTCTCGTAGGAGGCTGGCTTTGGGGTATTTCTGGGATGGTTTTGTTTATTCCTTTGGTGGGGGTATTAAAAATTACCCTGGAGCGAAGTACTCATTGGAAAGCTTTTGGCTATTTACTAAGCGATGATGTACCTGTAAATGAAGGGAGAGAAAACTTCTGGAAAGTCTTGCAAAAGAAATTTTCAAACAAAAAAAGTAAATAAAAAATAAGTCGGGGTGGCAGGATTCGAACTTGGGACCTTCCCGCAGAATTGCGGTGCCTGATACCGGGCTACGCTACACCCCAGAAACAAAAAAAGCCAACAAGTATTTGCTGGCTTTAGTTAATTTTAACTAAGTCGGGGTGGCAGGATTCGAACTTGGGACCTTCCCGCACTGCTGCGGGACGCGATACCGGGCTACGCTACACCCCAGAAACAAAAAAAGCCAACAAGTATTTGCTGGCTTTAGTTAATTTTAACTAAGTCGGGGTGGCAGGATTCGAACCTACGGACTTCC
>JAMNXQ010000060.1 GCA_023653075.1 Algoriphagus sp. | reverse complement strand
GCCACAATTAGCGATTTCGGATAGCTACTCAAGAGTCTAGTCTAATTTGGATCCAAAACGCTATCTCACAACGACTCGGCTGTCGACTGTCGTCCGTAGACGGTTGACTAAAAATAGTCAACAGCTAACAGTCCACGGTTCACAGCAATTGGGTAGAGGCAAGAAACAAGAGCCGAGATGCCACAATTAGCGATTTCGGATAGCTACTCAAGAGTCTAGTCTAATTTGGATCCAAAACGCTATCTCACAACGACTCGGCTGTCGACTGTCGTCCGTAGACGGTTGACTAAATGAAAATGTTTGGTCAAAAAAAAATCTCCGAGGAGCTCGGAGATTTAAATTAGGAGAGGAAGGCTTAGGCTTTCGCAGTTCTTCTTTTTGCTTTTGTGGTCTCTTCTTCGTTCTCATCTTCAACACCTGCAAGAATTCTTCCGCAGTGTTCACAAACGATTAATTTTTTCTTTTCACGGATATCTGCCTGACGCTGTGGGGGCACGGTGTTGAAGCAACCTCCGCAAGCACCTCTTTTTACCATAACTACAGCAAGACCATTTTTTGCATTTGCTCTGATTTTGGTGTAGGACTTGATTAAGCGCTCTTCTACCTTCTTGGCAGACTTGTCGCGATCTCCTTGCAATTTGGTCTCTTCTGCTTCGCTCTCAGCTACAATGGTAGACAGCTCTTCCTTTTTCAGGTCCAAATCTTTTTGGCGGTCGACTTTCGAAGCGCTGGTTTTTTCAAATTCAGCCTTCAAATTATCGATTTTCACAGCAGCTTCAGAGATTTTCTTCTTAGAAACTTGAATTTCCAAATCTTGCAACTCCAATTCCTTGGTGATGGCATCGTACTCACGGTTGTTACGTACGTTCATCTGCTGTTCTTGGTACTTCTTAATTAACTTCTCCGCTTCTTTGATGTTGTCCTTATGACGCTTGATTTCTTCATCAAATCCTTCGATTTCTCGAGTGAATTTATCAAGTCGCGTTTCGTAGCCTGCTATCTCATCTTCAAGATCTTGCACTTCCTCAGGGAGTGCGCCTCTTACTTTAACGATGGCATCTAGCCTTGAATCAATAAGTTGAAGGGTGTAGATAGCTTCGAGTTTCTGTGCTACTGTACTTTCCATGTACTATCGGTAAGTTGTGGGATTTGTAACTACTTTTGACAAATAGAGTGCAATATTAGGAAAATTTTGTGACAAAACGTCGCCTAGTAAATCTTTTGTGAAAATTTCGCTCTCGTAATGCCCGATGTCGCAGAGTACCAGCACCCCTTCTGCATCAAAATATTCGTGGTACTTGATGTCAGAAGTCACAAAAACATCGGCTCCAGCCTTTTTTGCATCCCCCAAAAGAAAAATTCCTGCACCTCCGCAAACCGCCACTTTTTCCACTCGCTTCCCTGTAAGGGGACTATGCTTGAGGATAGATAGGTTCATCCGCTGTTTCAGGTAATCTAAAAACTCTTCCTCCTCCATAGACTCCGTCAGGGTGCCGATCATCCCAGCACCCACCTTTTGGTTTTCGTTTTCCAAGTTGCTTAGGTAGTAGGCCACTTCCTCGTAGGGATGGGCAGCCTTTAAGGCAGCAAGCACTTGGGAACTGAGGTGCCCAGGCAGGATTACTTCCACACGCAATTCGGGTTCCTCGTGGGCTTGACCTCGCTGTCCAAGTCTTGGGTTGGCATTTTCCGAAGGGGTAAACTGGCCCAAGCCTGCTGAGGAAAAAGCACAATCGCTGTATTCCCCAATCTGTCCTGCACCAGCCTGAAATACCGCGTCCAATACTTGATTTTTGGCTGCTGTGGGCACGAAAAACACCAGGTTATTGAGAAGTTGTTTCTTGGGTTGTAAGATGCGCGGCTGCTGCAAACCCAAACGATCGGCAATGCGTCGATTGACTCCGCCAGCCACATGGTCCAGGTTGGTATGTATTGCAAAAATCGCCACATTATCCTGAATGGCCTTGATAATCGTCCGCTCCACATAGGTTTTGCCAGTGATACTTTTAAGTCCTTTGAAGACAATGGGATGATGTGCCACGATCAAGTTGGCACCTTGTTGGATGGCTTCTTCCACCACGGCTTCCGTGCAGTCTAAGGTGCAGATTACACCGGTCAACTCCCAGTTTCGGTCCCCACAAATCAAGGTGGCATTGTCGTAGGACTCCTGGTAGGCAGGAGGAGCAAGCTGGTCGAGGAAGGAAAGTATATCCTGAATGCGGGTTCCCATTTTTTTTGTTAATTTGAACTGTTTATACGCTTTGTCACCCTGACCGAAAGAAAATAAGGTTTGAAGTTCAAGTACGTGAACTGTGGTCTGTGGACAGTCGTCTGCCTGTGGGCCGAGGCCTGTCGACGATTATCTACAGTAATTCAAACAAATTTTAGCCAACGGTAAGATCGCGGATAATCCTATTAGTTGAACAAAAATAGCAATTCTATTCAATGCCTTGGTACGCCTACCTGTTTGCTCCGGCAGCTTTTCTTTTTCACGGGATTACCGCGGCACGAAACATGCTGTTTGACAGAGGGCTAATTCCAAGTCAGAAGTCTCCGATCCGGACCCTCGTGGTGGGAAACCTTTCGGTAGGTGGCACAGGTAAAACTCCCTGGGTAGAGTTTCTAGTACGCAAGCTTCGCGATGAGGTAGCTCTAGGAACCCTGAGCCGAGGTTATGGACGCAGCACCAAAGGATTTATTTCTTTGGTTCCAAATAGCTCTGCAGCCGAAGTGGGGGATGAGCCATTGCAGCATTTTACTCATTTCAAAGAAGAAGTCCCTGTTTTTGTAGGAGAGGACCGGGTAGGTGCGACGCAAAAGATCAAGCAACTCCAGCCCGACTTGCAACTCCTCATCTTGGATGATGCCTTTCAACACCGGAAGCTTAATCCGGATTTCCGGATCGTATTGACTCCTTACAGTTCTCCATTCTCCAAAGATTACCTGCTTCCCATGGGTAGGCTTCGGGAGTCCAGGGCAGGGGCAAATAGGGCAGAGGTAGTGGTGGTAACCAAATGTCCAGCCGACCTGAGTCAGGATGAAAAAAATAAGTTGGCCGAGGAACTGGCACCTTACTTGAATTCGGAGGCAGAACTTTTCTTTTCTTCCCTTACCTATGGGATGCCCTACCAAGTAGCAGGCCCAAGTCAAACCGGTTTTAAAGCCGTCATTGCCCTTGCAGGCTTGGCAGATAATGGTCCGTTTTTGGCGTATTGCAAGCAGCAGTTTGATGTGATTGATGCGTTTTCTTTTCCGGATCATTATGCCTACAAATCCGAAGATGCGGCCCCAATTTTGAAAGTGCTAGGACAGGAAAAAGGGAAAAATGCAGTGTTGCTCACCACGGAAAAGGATGCGGTGAAACTTAAATCCCTCGCTGCAACCGAAATGTGGTCGAAAATTTCGATTTTTGCCCTGCCTATCCAAGTAGCGCTCGACCCCAAACAGGAAGAGCAGCTGCTTCAAAGGCTACGAAAAAACCTGCTTTACCCGTGATCGGAAAGTTTCTCATTTTGTTGGCAGTAGTTTTTCTCTTGGTAGCGCAAGTTGCTTGGGGACAGCGTCCTATTCCACAAGGCGGGACAGGAGCACCTGCCCGTCCAGCCAAACAGTTGGCAGATCCCAAGGCAGTGGAAGATCAGGAAGAGCGCCGAACCCTACTGGATGACAGTACCAAGCAGGTATATGGGCCCAAAACTACCCTGTATTTTTACGAACAGGCCATCAAGCGCAACAGCCTAGTCTTGTATGAGGTGGATACCCTACTTACTAGTTTCCACAACTACGACCCTGTCGCCAAGTCAGGATGGAAGTACCAGGACTTAGGTAATATTGGATCTGCGGCCAAGCCAGTCTATTTTGGACTGCCCGAGCAAATTGGTCTGAGCTCTGGCTTCGATGCCTACGACCTGTATTTCAAAGACCCTTCCACACGAAAGTATTACGATTCCAAATCCCCCTTTACCGAAATGGCGGCTTTTTTTGGGGGTGGGCATCGAAATATGCTCGATTTGTCATTCGCGAGAAATGTAAACCCACGCTGGAATATAGGTTTTGATTTTTCTACCCAGCGGGTACGCAAGACCTTGAATCCCGCCAAGCGGGAAGACAATATGGTGGTGCAGAATGCCTATGCCCTGCATACCAACTACCGCTCTGAAAATGGACGCTACTGGCTCTTGGGCTCCTTTTCAAGGATGAAGCATGTGGTGAATGAGATCGGTGGAATCGTTCCTCCTTCTGTGGATCCTACCTCCCTTTATTTCACCTACGAGGATGCCAAGGTTTGGCTGCAGCAGTCCCGAGCGCGTGAACTTCGCCAAGAGTACCACCTGTACCAGGAATTCAAACTTGGCAATGGACTGCAGTTTTACCATGTGCTCGATCGCAAAAACCAAGCCCTCGTATTTGAATCCTTGCTCAGTGGCTCGGACGGTTTATTTTTCCCCAAGGAGCGCTTGATTGATCCGGACAGCACCCAAAACAGGAATGACTTTGCGGAATGGAAAAATGAGTTGGGATTCAAGGGGACCTTCAAGGGTTTTTATTACAACAGTTATGTCAAGCTTCGCAACGGCAACCGCTGGTCACCGCAATTGGCGGATCCTACCCGAACCTTTACGGAGGTCTACCTAGGAGGGGAGCTGATCGGCAAGCTTTCTGATACCTGGCAGCTGCAGGCAGATGGGGAATATTTGTTGCCGGGCAACTTTCGATTGCATGGGTTGTTTATTTCTCCATGGCTGGACGTAGACTACACCAAGGCTTTGTACAAACCGAGTTTGTTTCACCAGCAGTACCGCGGCAATCACCGAGAGTGGAGTAATGACTTCAGTGATATCGGTGTAGATCAGTTGAAAGGGACCGTGAAAGTTCCCTTGGAAAAAATCCAATTGCGCCCTAGTTTGACGCTGACGCGAATCAATAATTACGTCTTTCTAGGAACGGAAATGAAGGCGCAGCAGGCCACAGGGCAAGCATTTTTGTTGATGCCAGCGCTAAAGGCTTCCATTCCTGTAGGGAAGAAATTCCGAATCGATTCCGAGTTGATCTACACCAAAGTGAGCGGAGAATCGGCAGATGCGCTTCGAATTCCTTCTTGGTACAACAATACGAAGGTGTACTTTGATGGGCCGCTTTTTGATGACAACGTGTATGTACAGATGGGTGTAGATGTGCGGTTTCGTTCTTCCTTTTTTGCAGATGCCTACCAGCCTTCCTTGCAGCAGTTTCACCTGCAAAACAGTTTCGAGATAAAGGGTTATCCTGTGTTGGACTTATTCCTGGATTTCCGAATCAACCGAACCCGCGTACTATTCAAGTACAACCACCTAAATGCTGGTTTGATGGCTCAGGAGGGGTATTTCGTGACTCCGGATTACACCGGATACCGTTCTTTCTTGGATTTGGGGATTAGTTGGTATTTGTTTGATTGATGAATTGTACCAAGTACCAAGTACAATGTACCATGTACTTCTTCATTCAATATTCAGCGTTGGATATTCGGTATTTGTGAAAAGTACAAAGTACCAAGTACTATGTACCAAGTATCTTTAAAATGGACCTAGTGATTCACTTGATAAAATAGGTACTCGTATTGTATAACAACTTTCCCGCTAGCAGAATCCCGTACTTTGTACTTTGTACAATTGTAAATTCGTACCTCGTATTTCCACAGCCAGAAGTTGAACCAAAAAATCTAAGCATTCATGATGGACTCCTCCACCACCTCTTGGGAAGAAAGTACCCGGCAGAAGATGTTGCATTTGAAGTTGCCCACAGATCCACGCTGGGTGGGTATTGCAGAGATGAATCTGGAAGAGATTTTGGTAGACCATGCCTATTGCGAGCAAAAGGCGGCCTCCTCCTGCATCAGTTTGATTGTGCGCTTCAACGAGTTGGAAGAACTGGTAGCCACACTTACTCCCATTGTAGCGGAGGAGTGGGGACATTTTGAGCGGGTGATGGAGCAATTGAAAAAGCGGGGCTTGAAATTTGGGCTTCAGCGAAAAGATGAATACGTGGTTCGCTTGCAGGGATTCCTACGAAAGGGAGGAAGTCGAATCGATCAGCTAACCGAGCACCTGCTGATGAATGCCTTGATTGAGGCACGTAGCTGTGAACGGTTCAAGCTTTTGTCCAAGCACATTGCGGATGTGGAGTTGCAGAAATTCTACTACGAATTGATGATTTCTGAGGCGGGACACTACGTGACCTTTATCGATCTGGCTAAGATCTACCAGGATCCCCAAAAAGTTGCAAAGCGTTGGCAAGAATGGCTAGCCTTCGAGGCTCAGGTGATGTTGGAATTGGGGGTGAGAGGGGATCGGATGCATTAAAATTAGTATCAAGTAGCAGGTATCAAGTATCAAGTAGGATTTGCTAATTACTTCTTCATTCGCTATTCAGCATTGGACATTCGATATTTGATAAAGGTACAAAGTACCAAGGACCAGGTACCAAGTACCTTCAAAAAAAGAGGCTGTCTCATAAATAGTTTTTCAAGTTAGAGACAGTCGATTTTACTCAATAGAGGCCGATTTTTGATTTTCGGCCTCTATTTTTTTGACCCTTGGTCATTATTATTATTCAGTTAGGATTAGAAACTGATTTACGATGTTGTTGGT
>JAMNXQ010000059.1 GCA_023653075.1 Algoriphagus sp. | reverse complement strand
TATGCTAGGTGATGTACGAGTGACTGAAACCTCCGCATGAGAAAAAGCGTACTGATTTTTGCTTTTTTGATTACCCACATCTCTATTGTCTCGGGGCAAGGCTTAGGCAGCCCCGGGACAATAAAAGATGATGGCAGATTTGCCGCCTCCACCAAACAAATGAATCAATTTTTTAGAAGATTTAACGGGGAGGAATCCATAGATGGAACCAAGCGATTTTACCCTGAAGATTCTCTTTTTCAAGATGAAAAATTAAGAAGGGGCTTTATTTCCATTCTTTTTGATAATCAAACCTCTGGAATTAGTTCCCAATTAAAGAATGAGTTTACCTCAGCCCTTCTTTCTCCTAACTTTCCTCAGTACCTCGTTTTTCATAAGCCAGGCTGGATTGCGGAAGTAGATGCTGTATTTTTCTACAAGGGAAAAAAAGAAAATGTCACCTTCATTATGAAAATTCAGCCTGAAGGCTTGGGTTACGAATGGGTGATTGATCAAGTGATTTTTGAACCCTTCAAGGATTTATTCAATAAGCCAGTGGGCTCTGCGAAAGACTTCCTACACCCCTTGAGTCATGAGTTGGGATTTATGAACATGAGGCGTGCATTTCAGGATTCTGAAAATCCCGAATCCTTCACTCCAACATCCTTTACACCAGATTATTTGGCTATTTTCTTATTTGAGATGAAGCAAAACAATCTTCGATTTGAAACTGTCAACAATGTAAAGTTTCACTTCTTCCAAATTGGAGGCTGGTATTTTGAGGTAAACCAGTTTAATCGACCTGGTTTCAATACAGGTTGGTTGATTTCTAATTTGATGCGCTTAGGCCCGGGCGACAAAGAAACCTTACTTCGGTATATTTATGATCAGGATTAAGAGATATGCCCTTCTCCTTACATTTTTTTGGCTTTCGTTTGCAGTTGAAGGCCAAACCATAAAGGGTTATTCCAAGGATCAATTGGCTGAGCTTTCCACAAAGGTGGAGGATCAAGTTCAGTTTCTAGAATTCTTACTCAATACTGTCGGAAATCCTCAAACTTCAGCTAGGGATAAGGACGTCATCATCAGAGAAAGTTATTTGAAAATTTTTCGGGATGGGAAGGTTCAGGTGGAAGACGACCTGCTACTTGACCGAAAAGTAGTGACCAACAAGGATGTTACTGCCTATCTCAAGGACATTGAATTTTTTTACAAAAAAGTTGAGTTCAAGTTTAAAATTCGTGAGATCAAACCTGGACAGAAAGAAAATGGGGATGTTTTCTTTCTTGCTTCACTAGATCGAACCATCACGGCGGTTGGGCTAAAAGGAGAGAAGATTTCAAACACCAAACTGCGATTTATTGAAGTCAACCTGGATGAGAAATCACAGGAGTTAATGATAGCAAGTATTTACACCACAAAAGTAAGCCGAGATGTAGAATTGATGGCCTGGTGGACTTCCCTAGACTCGGGTTGGAAATCTTATTTTAAGTCTCGCTTTCAACTTTCGGCATCTGACACGGTGGATATGGCGCAACTCTACCGATTTGTAGCCATTGATTCACTCCATCTAGCTGGGAATCGCCAAATTCGTCATCTAGCGCCTCTATCCGAACTTCGAGACCTTAACTACCTGGATATCAGCAATACGGCCATTGCAGACCTTTCTCCAATTGCCAACATCACTTTTTTAGAGAGGCTTAATTTAGCAAATACGCCTACCACGGCTATTCAATTTATTAAGTATGCGGATCGCCTTCGGGATTTGAACATTTCGAATACCCAAATTGAAGACATTAGTGAATTGGTGAATTTGAAAAATCTCCGTGTTCTTCGGGCAGAGAAATCTCCAATCCAGAGTTTTGCAGTTCTCAATCAATTCAAAAATTTAAAGGAATTGTATTTAGGGGAAAGTGGGTTTAATAACATGGAAAACATCAAAGATTTGATCAATCTGGAGGTTTTGTCCTTGAGCAAGAATTTCATTTTGAATTTTTCCTTCTTGTCACAACTCACTTCCCTTCGGGAGTTGGATCTTGCTGAAACCAATTGTAGTGACCTCTCTTCCTTAGCTTCGTTGACTGAACTGGGCTTTTTGGATATTACCTCCAGTCAAGTTTCTGATTTGTCACCTGTAGCCAACCTTCCCAAATTGAAGCGAATTGGTGCTGATCAAACTAGGTTGAGTCAAGAGGATGCCACCTTGTTTGTTCAAAACTATCCTGATGTCCTTCTCATTCATCATGTTAAAGATTTGGAATCTTGGTGGGAGAGCCTATCTTCTGCCTGGAAGCAAGTACTTGTCAAAGAAAATCCTGCACTAGGAACTTCCCAACCTAAAGTTGAAAATTTGACGCAAACACTCAAGTTGACTCAGTTAAATCTAGAAGGAGCGGGAATTGAGACGCTTGGCCCTGTAGTTCGATTTGTTTCTTTGTCCTTGATCAACTTTTCTAATAACCCATTTCTCACTGATCTTCTTCCCCTCACTGAAGTAAAGACATTGAAAGAAGTAGTTGGAAAAAACACGGGTGTTCAAGACCTGACTGTACTGAAGGGAAATGGTCTTTTGGAAAGAATTGATATGGAGTCTAGCCCAATTCGGTCCATTCAAGAGCTATCCCTACTGCCCAAACTTAGTTATTTAAATATTAATTCCTCACTGATTGAGGAGCAAAGTATACCAGAGTTTCAGCTTCAAAGACCTGATGTCATGGTGATTTACCGATCGGAATCTTTGACTCAGTGGTGGGAAGGATTGGATGAGGCATGGAAAAAGGTTTTACTTGAAAAAATGAGGATTTCGGAAGAGCCTACTACCAACCAACTTCATCAACTCACGTCTTTAGCTTCTCTTGAACTGAAAGGAGTATCCTTTACTGGTTTAGAGCCGCTTTCAATTTTTACTAACCTGAGAAAATTAATTCTTTTTGATGCCCCAACTTTGGAATTAGGTCCTTTGCGCGAATTGACAAAACTTACTTCTCTGAAGCTTTCTCAACTACCCGCAGTAGATTACCTGCCTATTTCTGAACTTACAGCGTTGGAGGAATTGGATCTCTCCAATACTGGAATCGAAGAATTGCTAGCATTGAGCAAGTTGACCAAACTTAAAAAATTAAATCTCTCCGGAACCAACATTAAGTCCTTGAAAGGAATTGAGTCGCTGAGCAATTTGGAAGAATTGGATGTAGCCAGCACAGATTTACGCTCCTTGAAAGCTTTGGAGGGGATGAGTACTTTGAAGAAACTGACTTGTTTCAATACCCGCCTTTCCCAGCGTTCCGTAGACTCCTTCAAAGAATCTTTTCCTAGATGTGAAGTCCGCTTTTACTAAGCTGATTTTTTTTCGAAATAAGAATCGAAAATGGAGTTAGCTCGATTTAATTTATTCGATAAATTTAAATTCCTTAGTTGCTATCCCATTGAAAATTGCTGCATTAATCCCCGCCCGCTATGCTTCGACTCGTTTGCCTGCCAAATTAGTTCAGGACCTAGGCGAACTTTCTGTAATTCAGCGTACCTACCAAAGTACGGTAGCCACAGGTGTGTTTCAAGAGGTTTGGGTGGTTACCGACCATGATCAGATTGAAGCACAAATTCACGCGATAGGCGGCAAAGTAGTGAGGAGCGTCAAAAAGCATGAAAGTGGTTCAGACCGGATTGCTGAGGCCCTGGGGCAAGTGGATGCTGATCTCATTGTCAACGTGCAAGGGGATGAACCTTTTCAAGATGCCAAGACCCTTCAGGACCTTGTGGCAGCATTTGCGAAACCTGAAGTTCAAGTGGCCAGCTTGATGTGTAAGTTACCAGCTGAACAGGTACAAAATCCAAATTTCGTGAAGGTGGTAGTTGATGAGCAGCGTCGTGCCCTATATTTTTCCAGATCACCCATTCCCTACAACCGTGAGGGAAAAGCTATCAACTATTGGAAACATATCGGGGTCTATGCCTACCGCAGAGACCTCTTGCTTTCCTTTACCCAATGGCCAAAAGGTAACCTGGAGCAGGTAGAGCTCTTGGAGCAACTTCGGCTAATTGAACGTGGAGTGGCAATTCAGATGGTGGAAACCGACCATCAGGCAATAGCGATAGATACGGAGGAAGATTTGAACTATGCGAGGACAGTGTTGAGTAGCATGCTTTAAGATTTTAAATTAATCTTAGGCTACTTATTAAACAAAAAAGCCCCTAAATCAAAAAAATTAGGGGCTTTTGCTTGTGCAGAGAGTGGGGGATTCGAACCCCCGGTACAGTATAACCCGTACGACAGTTTAGCAAACTGTTGGTTTCAGCCACTCACCCAACTCTCTAATCCGATTTGGCTCCAACAGAAATCACTCTCTGCCACCAAAGTGATGCAAATATAAACCAAATGAAAAGATTTTTACAAGAGCAAGGGGATAAACAAATCTTGGTACAACCAAAAACCAAGTAATTCCTTGACAATCAAACCCTATACTTTGCAGGAAGCCACTCGTTGAAAAGAAAAAAATTGGAATTTTGAAATTCCTTCCAATTCTCCTAACTGAGTCAATTCAGTTGAGACTTTACTAACTTAAACCCTACTGCTTTAATCCCTTCCAATTGAGGTTGTCGCATGTATTGGAGAAAAATTACTTCTCGAGTGCTAGCGGGGACTGGGAAAGTGAGGGTGTCATAGGTGGTAAAGGTATTTCCAAATCCATCTCCTGTGGGCTTGCCTGTTTGCCTATTAAAAATGGGGATATTCCAAAGGCTGTCGACCAAGATTACCTTGCTGGAATCTCTATAAATGACCTTCAGGTAACAGTTTGAAAATGGATAATCTTCGGTATAGCGAACCCCGATGATTGCCTGCCCCTTTCGTGAATCCAAGGAAGAGAGGTCAAACTTTACAGAATCGCTTTCTTCCCAGGTGGTGGTTTCAAAAGAATGGTACTCTTCAAAAATCCGATCCTTTCCGCATGAGAATAGGAGGAGAACAATTCCAAAAAGAGCCGCTTGGTAGAGTTTAGTCATTACCTGAGTTGCCACTTGGGCCTTGATTGATACGTGGTGGAAATCTTCTTTGCTCTTCCCGTGGCTTTTCTGCTGGTTTAGTAGCGGGGGAATCATTTTTAGGAACTCCTGCTGCTGAACCCTGATTTGAGTTTGGGCGTGGTCTATTTTTATTTTTGCGACGCTTATCTCCCTGTCTTGGGGATTGATTTCCTTCTGCAGATCTCACTTGTGCTGGAGCAGACATTGAAGTGGACTGATCAGCAGGTTTTGGAGTACTAGCACCTGGTCTTGGGCTCTGGCCCAGATTGACACGTGGAGCATTTCCATCAGTAGGTCGCTTCTTTTTCTTTTTCTTCTTCGAAAACTTCTTATCCAATAACTCCAGTTCACGCGTAGATTGAGCTGCCAAATCTTCGACTTCGTTTGAATCATCGACCTGAAGGTTAAATGCCTTTATACCCTGCTCGTTTAAAGCCTGGATTTCACGCACGCGATCACAGGTGATGCAAATCCAATCGTTGTCATGGTTGTAGTTGAACCACATCAACTTTCTAAAAATATCCGTTTTCTGCAACTTGGCAGGACCCTGTTCTGTCAACAAAGGCTTGTCCACTTGTGGAATGTCCTTGATGGCTTCCATGTAGGTATCCAACTCGTAGTTGAGGCAACATTTCAATCGCCCACACTGTCCACTGAGCTTGCCAGGATTGAGGGATAGATTCTGGTAGCGTGCCGCTGAGGTTGTCACATTTTTAAAATCTACCAGCCAGGTGGAACAGCACAATTCCCTACCACAGACCCCGATTCCACCCAATCTTCCTGCCTCTTGGCGAAGGCTGATTTGGCGCATTTCTACCCTTACTTTGAATTCTCCCGCTAGGGATTTGATCAGCTCTCTAAAGTCGATTCGGTCCTCTGCGGAATAGTAAAAGGTGGCCTTGGAATTATCTGCTTGAAACTCCACATCGGACATCTTCATGTTGAGACGGTATTCGTCTACAATTTGCTTGCAACGGTACAAAGTTGGGATTTCACGAGCTTTGGCTTCCTCCCATTTCTCCATATCCTTCTGCGTGGCTACACGATAGATTCGAGTGATGTTATCGTCGTTTCTGACTTTGCGCTTTTGCATCTGTAATCGAACCAATTCGCCCTGCAACGACACGTACCCGATATGGTGCCCACTAGGTACATCCACTACCACCGGATCACCAGTATTGAGGGCTTGGTAATCTACATTTCTGAAGTATTCTTTTCTTCCTCCCTTAAACTTGACTTCCACAATATCAAATGTATCCAACTGAGGGATACCCATTTGGGTTAGCCAATCAAAAGAATTCATTTTATTGCAATCGCTCGTGCCACAGGTACCGTTATTTTGGCATCCTCCTGTTCCACCTGAGGTGGTTCCACATGAACTACATCCCGACATATTATTTTTATCTATAGGGCTTTCGCCTCCTTATTCACTTACTTAATTTCCAATCGTAAAATATCTTGGCCTATGTCTCTTCGGAAATAAGCCTTCTCCCAAGAGATTTCCGCCACAGTGGCATAAGCAGCACCCAGGGCTTCTTTCAAGGTGGAAGCCATCCCGGTGATGGCAAGTACTCGGCCTCCTTGGTTGGTCAGTACGCCAGAATCGTTTTGGGCTGTACCGGCATGAAAGACCACGCTGTTTATCGTCTTTTTAGGTAGCCTGATAGGAAATCCCTTGGCATATACTTCTGGATATCCCCCACTCACCATGACCACAGTTGTACATGTTTTTGGAGAGATTTGGAGCGTGTAACTCGCCAAAGTGCCTTCAGCAATGCCAACTAACAAATCTACAAAATCGCTTTCAATTCGAGGTAGCACGGCCTCGGTTTCTGGATCTCCCATCCGTACATTGTACTCAATGACGAAAGG
>JAMNXQ010000058.1 GCA_023653075.1 Algoriphagus sp. | reverse complement strand
TTTGAACATGTTATTCAGGTGCTCATGAAGGTCTGTGAGCATACCCATGAACAAGCGGAGCAGTGTACCTTGATCATCCATTACAAGGGAAAGTGTGCGGTGAAGAAAGGAACGAGGCCAGAACTCAAGCCCCTCTGTGAGGCCATTTTAGACGAAGGCATCCAGGCTGCAATTCTTTAAAAAAAATCCACGTGAACTTCCCCTCTAAATTAATCGAAGACGCAGTAACGGAAATCTCCAGGCTTCCAGGCATCGGCAAAAAAACTGCACTTCGCTTGGCTTTGCATCTGCTTAAGCAGCATGAGGCGCATACGGAGGCTTTATCACTTGCCTTGACGCGCATGCGAGCAGAGGTCTCCTACTGCAAAACCTGTCATGCATTGGCAGACGAGGAACTCTGCACTACCTGTCAAAGTCACAAAAGAGACCGTTCCATAGTCTGTGTGGTAGAGGATATTGGGGATGTATTGGCCATCGAAAACACAAATCAATACCAGGGAGTATACCATGTTCTCGGCGGAGTCATCTCTCCTGTGCAGGGCATTGGCCCTGAAGAATTGACCTGTGAAAGTTTGGTCACCCGGGTCAAGTTGGGGGAAATTAAGGAAATCATTTTGGCGCTTTCTGCGACGATGGAAGGCGACACGACCTCATTTTATTTGGGAAAAATCTTGACTCCACTCGGAGTAAAAATAACCAGTATTGCCCGAGGCATCCCTGTAGGAGGTGAACTTGAGTTTACGGATGAAGTGACACTTGGCCGTAGTATTCTTACTCGAATAAATTATTCACAGGAGTAAAGAAATTCTTTGGACGGAAACTTGGAGAATCTATATTTGCAAACTCTTTAGGGGGATTAGCTCAGTTGGCTAAGCGTCCCGTCCCGAAGAATTACGGGACGGGAAGGTCATCGGTTCGAATCTTGGAAATATAAATGGGGGATTAGCTCAGTTGGCTAGAGCACTACGCTGGCAGTGTAGGGGTCATCGGTTCGAATCCGTTATCCTCCACAGGGCCCCGCAGCATTGCGGGGCCCTTTTCTTATCTAAATTTTTTCTACTATGTACTACATCTACATTCTTTTTAGCCTGAAAACCAATAAGTACTACATCGGTTCCACGGATGACTTGGCCCGCATACTCAAACACCATAATGCAGGTTCTACCCCCTCCACTAAATCAGGTGCGCCAAACTGGGAGATCCGCTATACTGAAGCAGTCATCGACAGAACTACCGCGCTTAAACGTGAACTAGAAATCAAAAAGAAAAAAGCAGAAACTATCTCGAAGGGTTAATCCAAAAAGTAAAAACCTAAAACGCCTCATTAAAAAATCAATTCCTTTGAAAAATTTGCCTTATTTCGAATTGGAGCTTATATTTTCCCTTAGAATAAATAAACCCAACAGAATCCAGGGACCACTGGACTTTCTGAGTTCCTTTTTTGAAATACTTTATGAAGTGTAAACTACTTTTTTTTAACATCGCTTTACTAATCAGCTTAACCTCTCGAGCTGCTGATCCTGAGTTTTATCGGCTTAGAGTCACTACAAAAAGATGGGAAGTAACAGAAAGATCCTCCTTCTTGGAAGAAAAAGTAAGCAGGAAAATTTTAAACCAGTTAGATAGTATTTACCAAAACCTTCCCTCTGGGTACGATTTCAATTACGATCCATCAAGCCAGACTTTAACCGTTTTTATTCACTGCTCCTTTGATTTTTATTCTATCCAAGATGACCAATTAGTTAAAGAGTACAATCTTGCCAATAGAGGCTATACCTGCGGATCTTATTTTTTTGAAAAAAATAATGCTTATTATATCCTAGGTGGTAGAGGCCTTTGGAGCTCCCATGCAGATTTGATGGAATTTGATACGCTAAATGGATCTTGGGAATTCAAACAAATCGCCAATCAACCCCTTGACTATTTCCCCTTAGGGGCTTACCAAACATCAAAAGGAATGATGACCTGGTTAGGGGAATACACGAATCCCCGAATTCCAAGGCTCGAAAAGGAAGCAAATGGGTTTTTTCTGGATATGGAAAAAAAATCTTGGCAGCCCTTCAAAATTGACATTGAAGAATTTGATTTTGCTGGAATTGCCCATGCCAATGAAAGTTATTTGTACGAGACTGAAGATTACGCATTCAGTGTGACTACATCCCAATTACCAAAACTAGGTTGGTACATCTGGATCATCATCGAAAAAGAGACTGGTAAACTATTTTTTTACGAGGGAAATAAACATACTGAAATGTTTGATTCTCCCTATTTCGAAGTCATTGGAAACAAATTTCGTTATTTTGAATACACCCTTAATAGTACTTCAGAAGGCAAAGAAAAGATGATTGACTTGGACCTCATCCGAAGCCAATCCCGTGAGGTAGGTCAGTTGACCCTTCTTGATCCTCAAACAAAAACTGAAACTACTTCCTTGTTTTCCCTAGCGCTTTGGATTGGATTTCCAGCTGTTTTACTTCTTGGTTTTTGGATGGGAAGACAACTTCAAAATAAGAAAAAAGGAAGTACCCCTACTTCCATTGAAGAGGAAATTGAGGAAGAAGATCTCGAAGTGGAGAATGCTGAAATCCTTCAACGATTGTTACTCCATAACGGGGGAAAACTGACTACTGATGAATTTGATACACTCCTGGGTATCCAGGAGATCACCAACTTTGACTCCAAACGAATCAAACGCTCCCGACTCATCAAATCACTCAACAAAAGATACGAGGAGAAAAATGGTTTCCCGCTAATTACGCGAATCAAAAATCCAGAAGATAAGCGGTTTGTCTTCTACAAGATTACATTTGAAAATGGAAATTAAGGGACTACCTCATTTAGGATGAAGTAATTCCCAATTTTTCCGTCTCAAATTCTTAAACCCCCTTTACTTCTTCTGAAAGGACACTTACCTTAGGTCTATGAAAAATCAACTTTGGGCTATCTTTCTAATCGTCTCTTTATCAAGCTGTGCCTGCGCTCCTGAGGAAATTGCCGAATTCGCCTTCGGAGGACTAGAGAATATGCTCGGAGATGGATTTATGCCCTCTGAAGAACTTCGAGCCCTGGGGAAATTTCAAAATACAAGTGTCAACATTTCTAATTCATCCCAAAATGGGGTAGAGGAATCCATCATTTTTCTTCGTCTGGAAAATGGAGACCCCAAAATCATGGCAGAGCAACGGGAACAATTGGCCCGCAACTGTGCCGAACTCTACCTTCGGGACTTTGAAAAAGCAGACGATTACGACAAGATTACCATACAGTTTGTGCAAACAGACCCCTACAACCCGGAGAATGTTTCTTTAGAAGAATACACCTTCGATCCCCAGGATTTTTAAATCAGAAGTAGTGGAGTTTCCCTAGATTTGCAAGTATCCGAATCGATGAATCCCTATCCCCCAGCTTCCATGAGATTTAAAGCAATCTGCTCCGATATTGACGGCACACTACTCAACTCAGAGCGCTCACTTTCCCAAAATCTCATCTCCATTGTCTCTTCCATTTCACCAGAAATTCCATTTTTTCTTGCAAGCGCACGCATGCCTGCTGCCATGCGCCACCTCCTGCAAGATCTGAACCGTCCCAAAGAACCCCTCATCGCTTACAACGGTGCATTGGTTTTGGATGCAGAAGGAAAGGAACTCGAATCCATCACCATTCCACTTTCCCTCGTTCAAGAGATCGTCTACACTGCACTTCCGGAAGGACTGCACCTGAGTCTTTTCCATGGGGAAAACTGGTATACTCCAGAAGAAGATCATTGGGCATCTCGAGAGATTCAAAACACCAAAGTGCAACCTACTTGGGAAAGTCCATTGGAGGTCCTTGAAAATTGGAGCTCCTCCAATCTGGGCGCACACAAGGTAATGTGCATGGGAGATCCGGAAAAAATTGCACTGCTCTACCAAACCCTCCTCCAAAGACTAGGGACACAGCTCCACCTTTACCGCTCCAAGGATACCTATCTGGAAATTGCGCCGAAACCGATCTCCAAAGCCACTGGCTTGAAAAAAATCCTAGAGCAGGGATATGCCATTGGTCTGGACGAAGTGGTGGCCTTCGGCGATGGCTACAACGACATCGACTTACTCCAGCAAGTAGGCTGGGGAGTAGCCGTAGAAAATGCATTTCCCGAGGTAAAAGCAGTGGCCAATGAGATCACCAAGCACCACAAAGAGGATGGGGTAGCGAGCACCCTAGCCCGCATCTTCCTAGAAAAAAATAAAGATCAAGTAGCTAGTATCAAGTAGCCTGCGGCAGGCAAGACTAGAAAAGAATTCTAGTCCAAACACAAATTCCTGCTTTGTACTTGGTACTTGGTACTTTGTACAATGAAGAGCTTTATCCCCACAGAAAAGTTGTGGCTAATCCACTTATTCAAGTCCCTTGTCGCGCATTTTGACAAACTCGTCAAATCGCCGGTAAATGGCCACGGTAAATCCGAGCAACATCACGATCGTTCCAATCCAAAGCACATTGATGTAGGGCTTGACGATGGCCTTTAGCACCACATAATCCTTCTGGTATTGGTTGACCTTGAAGACAAATTTATTTTGATCAGGGAGTATGTTTTCCAAACTGATTTTGATTCCCAATTCGGAATCTGTCACTGGAAGCTTACCTACCTGATTGTCTCGAATGATAAAGGTCGGTTCCAGCAATTTTTCCACATCGTAATCCAAGATTCGAATTTTTGCCTTCACAGCCACATCCCCTTCCTTCAAGGTGTAGCCATCTATTTCCTTCAATACCTCTGCTCCGTCAAAATAGGCCACAAAGTCTGCCACGTGGAATTGTTCTCCTTTGCTTACTTCGTAGGTTTCATCCTCCTTCCACTCGGGATCGGAGAAATCATTCATTGCAGCCACATAGGTATACAAGTCCTTATTCAGGTAAATCTTGGAGTCAGGGGAAGAAATCAAGCCCCCCATCCCTTCGTTGAACTGGGACATGGGCGTCAGCGAAAACTGCAATGCCTCGTTTTGTAGGTAATCAATTTTGAAGTAGTCGTTTTCCTCCAGTACTAACTGTACCGTATCCCCTTTTTTGAAATAAGTTTGGAAATCCTCTAGCGCAATCGCCTCATTCACCTCGCCCGTAGAAGCCAAGATCTTGGCAGGCACATAGTCGGAAACCCCCACTACTTTCTTTTGTCTACCTCGGTACACCACCGTATAATCCTTCATCTGAGTAGGCTTATTGATCCAAAGCAAGACGTGCTCCTTGTTCATTTCATCCTCCCAACTGTTGCTGTAGGTCAACCCAGACATGTTCATGGAAATCACTTCCGAGTAGCCCGAACTGAACATGATGCCAATCAAGATCATCCCCAAGCCGATATGGGCCAGCGATCCACCTGCAAGTTTGAAGGTGGATTTTTTCAGGAGTTTGATCAAAATCGTCGCATTGGCCACAATGGTAAACATCCCTGCGAGTACAATGATCATGTATTTCCAGTCGTACACCTTCGCCAATACGATGATGGCTGTAGACAAGAGGATAGACACCACATAAGGCGTCACGAGGGAATCTCGCAAAGCTTTTTTATCGATTTTTTGCCACCAGAAAAACTGCCCCACCGAAGTTAATAAGGCCAATACCACCGCAAACCACAATTGAAACTTGGTGTAGAACCCAACCTGATCGGCGGGAGGGGCCATGTTAGAAATCCCGCCAAAGCTTTCTACCAAGGCATTCCAGGCAGGAATGGAGGTGGGTAAAATCACCTGAAAGGACATGAGTCCCAAGGTCATCGCACCCAAGAAAATCCAAAACTCACGGGAATAAACGGATGCCTCACGCTCTGAGGTAGGCAGATGCTTCCATGCTCGAGCGGCAAGGAAAATCGCTACCCCCATGAAAAACAACAAGTACAACAATAGCTGCCCCGACAAGCCTAGATCCGTAAAGGAGTGCACTGAAGCATCTCCCAAGACCCCCGAACGAACGAGGAAGGTGGCATACAATACCAAGATAAAACTGAGGATCACTAGGATGATGGAGGTCTTCAAGGCGGTTGCACTTTTCTTGAAAGTGATCATGGTATGAATAGCCGCTACCAAGATGAGCCAGGGCACATACACCGCATTTTCCACCGGATCCCAGTTCCAATATCCCCCGAAATTCAAAGTGACATAGGCCCAGTAGGCACCCATAATGATGCCCATTCCTAAAATCATGGCTGAAAAAATCGCCCAAGGCAAGGCTGGACGAATCCATTCCGCATATTTTTTGGTGACCAATCCACCAATCAAAAATGCAAAGGGAACCAAGGTGGAGGCATAGCCCAAAAAGAGCGTAGGTGGGTGAATCACCATCCAAATATTCTGCAACAGGGGATTAAGGCCTGTTCCGTCTTCTGGCACAAAGTCCGGATTTAAATCAAAAATCGGCGCTTGGGTAGCGTCTCGAAGTAGGATAAAGGGAGAGCTTCCAATCTTCAGATCTCCTACCACTACTCCCAAAATCATGGAGATTAGAAAGGCCTGAACCAAAGAAAAGACTACCATCACAGGCGCCTCCCAGAATTTGTTGGTATGTACCAGAATCAAGCCAAGCACCACATTCCAAAAAGCCCAAAGGATAAATGCCCCTTCTTGGCCCTCCCAAAAACTGGAGATCATGTAATGGACTGGAAGTGCTTTGGAACTGTGGGAGTAGGCGTAAAAATACTCGTAACGCTGGTTGTAAATGATTTCAAACAAGGAAACCGCGATCAAGCTGGTAGAAAGCGTATGAATGTAAAAACTCACGCGACTGAACCGTTGCCAACTGCCTTTTTCCAGTTCGTTGGCTCTGAAATACTGACTGTAGGCAAAAGCCGTAATCAATGCACTCACAAAGGCCACCAAGGTAGTCAGGTGACCAAAATTGCCCATAAAGGTATTCATCATACGAATTTACTTGGGATATACGCCATCACATTCCAGCCGCTTGCACGTCCGTTTCCTGGTATTTGGAAGGACATTTCATCAGAATTT
>JAMNXQ010000020.1 GCA_023653075.1 Algoriphagus sp. | reverse complement strand
CGAACAGGGACGCAAAGGTAACACCCTTTCACTCCACTACAAGAAATTTGTTAAAATAAATTTAATAAATCTCCACTTGTCCTTTACTCCAACACATCCCTCATCAACTCCTTCTTGACAGCTTACCCGCCTTTTGGGAGTGCAAAGATGCCGCTTTTAATCCTGAGTACAAACGCACCACCAAAAAATAAACACCAAATGGAGCTAAAGCGCTGAAAATGATACGGAAAAAATTACTCCATTGGGCAAAAAAAATACGTTTAGCTATAAAATTTCAAAGTAAACCCTGTGGAGCCCAACTTCAACTCAATACCTAAACGAAGGTAAAGAACGGAAACGCCTCTTCCCTGGATTTTGCGAAGCAAAAACATAACGGACTGAAACCTCATGAGAACCACCAGAACGGCCTAATCCAAATGAAGAGATCGGGAAATCAAAACTATATCCAACATCCAATCCAGATTGCAAACCCACACCAATCATGGCTACCAAGGATTCATGGTTAGGCAAATCATACTTCGTAGGCAGTCCTCGGTACCAAAGCCCTAAGGCCAATGGCTCAAAATAAAACTCCGTCCCAAGATCCAACTGAGAAAACTGACCCTGCTGCTTGTAATTAAAGCCTACTGAAAAAGAACGCTCTTGGTCCGTATTATTGAAGTAGTCGTTGATGTTTCCCGGAGCTAAATTAAATCGATACCCTCCGTGCATACTTAGTTTCCTCGGTAATCGGCTTGTGCCATCCACTACATAACTGATGTCTGGTTGAAGAAAGTGAGCCATAGAGACCCCCAGCCAGGCCCTTTTTCCATAATACATCAAGCCGGCATGCGCATCCACATCACGCACTTGGCTTTCCCCTTCAAATCCACTCCCAGTATAATCAATACTTCCACGATCAAGATCCAACTGTGATCCCAATACCACCTGTCCAAAATAGGCGTCTCGCATAATAAAACTTCCCTGCATCCCTGCCTGAATAAAGCTGTTGGCGGAAAGCTGGAGACGATAACTGTAGGCCAAGCCGACTTCGTTCCAACTGGTCTCTGTAAATGATTCGTTGGCGCCCTGCAAAATCAATCCAAATCCAGAATTCCATCGCTCCTCGTAATGATCCACATAAGCAGTGTAGGCAACAAAGGTCTGGTCCAAGGAAGGCCACTGATTTCTAAAATTTACCCCTACCCTGGTCAAGCCAGTGCTCCCAACCAAAGCTGGATTTAAGTAAATAGGATTTGCATAATACTGACTGTATTGGACATCCTGTCCCCAAGCTATTCCAGGAATCAACACGCAAAAAAATACCCATGCAAGCAAGACCCTCATCGTATCAATCTGAATTTGCCACTGGAATCGACTTTTTCCCCATCGCTTGCCTGTCCTACCAAACTGTAAAAATAAATTCCAGCCTCCTGGAGTATTCCGGTGACCGTACCGTCCCAACCTCCATTTTTCAAATCGGAACTTCGGTAAATCAATTCCCCCCATTGGTTGAAAATGGAAAGCTCCAAGGCTGCAATCCCCTTGAACTTGGGAACGAAAGTTTTATTCACTTCCTGAAGGGGAGTAAATGCATTGGGAACCATCAAACGATAGCTCTTGGTAATACTTACTTTTTTGGAAAACCTTGTCTGACAACCATAACGATCCGTCCCCACCAAAACGACTTCAAACTCTCCTTTTTTTCCATAGGTATGGGTTGGGTCCTTTTCGGCCGAACTCGTTGCATCCCCAAAATCCCACTGCCACTTCACTAGCCTATCCTCAGATAAATTTGAAAACTGAATCAGGTCGTCTGGAAATATCCCTCCACTTGCATCGTCTTTGATTTCAGTACCTGACACTTCAAAATCAAAAGCTGCTTCTAACGCCTTCTCTTGAATGTATACTTCTACTGGAAAAGGATCTGAATAGCAGGCAAAACCCTTGGGTTTTACCAGTAACTCAAATTGACCGGAAGTGCTTACCCCCTTCAATTCCTCGTTTTCTAAATCCAAACCCTCCCCAACCATTCGGTAATCGTAAAGCTGCGAATCAAAGCCTGCAATAAAACTGCGGATATCAAGGGACTGGCCAAGAGTACATTCCACAATTGGCTTAGTTAACTTCAACTCCGGATAAGCTACCCACTTAACTTCAATTTTATTACTTACTGCAGGACAATTTTTCCGATTGTAGCCAATTACCTCATAGACACCTCTCTCATCTACTACCAACTCTTGACTAGTGGCACCCGGGATCAAAACCCCATTTTTTTTCCATTCAAATCGGAAGTAGATCTCATTCCCTTCTCCTATCAGTTTTACCGAATCTCCTTCACAAACAACTACTTCATTTTGAGTCTGCGATGCTCCAATTGCCTTTAATGCAATGGGATCCGGAGACTCCTTAATCAATAGCGTAATGGAATTTGGCTGAGAAGTTTTTCCATAGTTATCGGTAATGGTATAGTATACCGTCACCTCCTGGTCTATAAAGGCTTCATTGGGAAGAAAGGTGTAGCCCCCCGCTTGGTCACTCGCTTGAAAAATTCCTTGAGGCACAATCAGAACCCGATTTTCCTCCAAACATCGCGCCTGCGTACATAAGTCTTCACTTTCAGCTTTGACAGCGCTAAGGGAGGGATAAAACTGCAGGCAGCGAATGGAACTGTTGTCATTCGGCAGGCGAACTTCCTCATCGGTGATGTAAAACTGGTTAAGCTGACCTGCGCAAGAGGCTTTATCCGTAAAATCTACTCCTTCCGGATTTTGAAGCGCTTCATCGGCTGCCACCTCTACAATCAAATTCCGGATTTCATGAAAGTTGGTAGACCCCCCTGTTGATCCAGCAAATCCGATCTTTAAATTCTTAGGGGCGGGAAACTGATACGCTCCATCAAAAATTGTGACCATTCGAGGTTTATTAAGTTCGGTGGTCACCTCCATTGTCAGCTTGAGAAAAAAACCCGGCCCACTCAAATTAGGCTGTAATTCCAAAAAAACTTTCCGAAAACCCGGCTTGTTCCGATCTGTAACTCGAGTGGTCCCAGCTCCACCTGAACTAATTGTAAATTGATCCCCTGGATTTAACCCATTTTTGAGAGGACCCACTTCATTTGTTCTTCTTCCAACTACAAAAGGATAGCCCTGACTCGAAGGCCCTCTCAACACAATGGCATCTGGAGCTCTTCCAGATTGATCTAAGACCGCAAAACCACCTGTTCTACCCTCCTGACTTGTTCCAAATCCTCCATATTCATCAAACCCAATCCCCAAATAGGCATTGGATAACCCTGGCTCTTGGTTGCGAGGTGCATAGCCTAAAGATCCTCCAAATCCTCCCGCATTGAACACTGGAGTATCTCCATCAAATAAGAATACAGTAAGCCCATCGGCAAGAAGCGGGCCAGCACCTCCATAACTAAAATACTCAAATTCTGCCTTCAAACCATAGGTCGATGGGAAGGGGACATCCAAATACACATGCCCACGTTGATTGAGCTGATTTGAAGTCAGGCGCAAAACCCCTGGAATCAGTTGGGCATTTCCCCCAAATTTGGTATTTGCTTGTGTTCCTGCAGTTTGAAAACTTTCGCAATAAGGAAAGCCAATCTGTGCTACTACCTGAAATGGCAGCATCAAAACCCACAAAAGAATACGAAATAGTTGCTTCACCTGCATGTCCTAAGGAGTCTTAAATAACGCAAGTCATTTTGTAAAAAAAAAGCTCTTGGCAAGGTAATGCCAAGAGCTTTTCAAGTTGAACAGGATTAGTTACCGCATAATGGTCTGCGTCCTATCTGGACCTACCGACACCAATTTGATTGGTACTTGAAGTTCTTGTTCCAAAAAAGTAACGTACTCTTTCAACCGTGTGGGAAACTCATCGTAAGTTTTCAAACCTTCCAAAGAACTATACCAACCCTTCATCGTCTTGTACACCGGCTTGGCATCCAGCTCATTGATTTCAAAAGGTAACTTCTCGATCTGTTCTCCTGAAGGCAATTCATATGCTGTACACACCTTAATCTCTTCGAAAATATTGAGTACATCCGCCTTCATCATAAATAGCTGTGTAACCCCATTGATCATGATGGAATACTTCAAAGCTGGCAAATCCAGCCATCCACATCGTCTAGGACGGCCTGTCGTACTCCCAAATTCATTGCCCTCTTTTCGCATTGCCTCTCCTGTAGGATCCATTAATTCCGTTGGGAAAGGCCCAGATCCGACCCGGGTGCAATAGGCCTTAAAAATACCAAATACCTCTCCGATTTTGGAAGGAGCTACCCCCAGACCTGTGCAAGCACCTGCGGTCATGGTATTGGAGCTCGTCACAAATGGATAACTCCCAAAGTCAATATCCAAGAGCGATCCCTGAGCACCTTCTGCTAAGATACGCTTCTTGGCTTGCAAGGATTCATTGACTACATATTCACTATCAATCAAAGGAAGTGTCTTGACGAATTCAATGGCCTCAAAAAATTGAAGTTCCATTACTTCCAAGGCGTCCAGAGGATAGTTGTAAAACGAAAGTATGGCCTTATGCTTATCGAGTAAAGTGGTGTATTTTTCCCTGAAATCGGAACTCAATACATCTCCAATCCGAAGAGCCGAACGCCCAATTTTATCTTGATAGGTAGGACCAATTCCTTTCAGCGTCGAACCAATTTTCTTATCCCCTTTTGCTTGTTCGTATGCCGCATCCAAAAGTTTGTGTGTAGGAATGATGAGGGTCGCCTTTTTAGAAATTACCAGGTTTTTGCGGTAGTCAACGGAAAACTTTCCCAAGGCTTCTATTTCTTTTTTAAGGATGATGGGATCCAAGACCACTCCATTTCCAATGATATTTAGGATTTGGGAACGGAAAATTCCCGATGGAATTTGATGTAACACGTGCTTGTGTCCGTCAAATTCCAAGGTATGTCCCGCATTAGGACCTCCCTGAAAACGAGCCACTACCTCGTACTGAGGGGCCAACACGTCCACTATTTTTCCTTTTCCTTCATCGCCCCATTGGAGGCCTAACAATACATCCATCTTCATTTGATGTAATATCTATACGTGGCAGTAAGTTTTTGAAAGGTCGAAATTTGCGATAAGGCAAACGAAAACCAAGTAAAGCGAGCATTAAATCTTCAAGATGCCGCTGAGAATAAAAATAGCCCCTTTGGAGACTTCCTTTAAAGTTGGGTAGTCAACTCCTTCACAGAATCAAGTACCTTAAATATCCCGTTGAGCTTAGTGATGATCAATAACTTTTTCACATGTTCGGAAGGTGCCGTCAGAAAGAGCTCCCCACCCGCATTTTTCATTTTGGTGAGTAGGGTGATCAACAACCCAAGTCCACTAGAACTGATGTATCTTACTTTTTCTAAGTCAATTACAAAGACCTTAATTCCTTCCTCCACCGAATCACTGACTAACTCTGCGATCCTTGGACCTGCCTCATCTCCAATCAAGTCCCCCTCCATAAACAGGTAGTGAACCTTGGTATCTTTTTTTTGACTGTACTGGAGCTTCATATTAGTTCTTTTTATTTTGACAATTTACCTTTTTGCAATTTCCATAAAGAATCAACGAATGATGGACCACCTGGAAATTCAATATTTCGGAAACGGTAGTTTGAATGGTTTGAATTCGAGGATCACAAAACTCCAAAACTTGGTTGCAGTCGATGCAAATCAGGTGATCGTGCTGTTTAAATCCGTAGGACTTTTCAAATTGGGCTAGGTTTTTACCAAACTGATGTTTGGTGACCAAATCACATTCCACCAACAAATCCAAGGTATTGTACACCGTGGCACGACTCACTCGGTAGTTTTTATTTTTCATACTGATGTAGAGGCTTTCTACATCAAAATGACCGGCACGGCTATAAATTTCCTCTAGAATGGCGTAGCGCTCCGGAGTTTTACGCAGTTTCTGCGTTTCCAGGTACGCAGTAAAAATCTTCTTTACTTCTTCGAAATGAGCCGGATTCAAAGCCATTGGGGTTGATTTTTTTCAAATATAACGCATGATTTGTTGAAAAGATGCTTTCAATCAAAACGCGAAACTTTTAGTACACCTTCAATTTGGTCTAAATTTTTAATGAGCTGATCCAAATGCTCGGTGTTGTTGACATACAACTTGATCGTTCCTTCAAAAATCCCACCATCCGAGTCCACTGTAATCGAACGCATGTTCACCTTCAATTCATTGGAAATCACTTTGGTCAAATCATTGATCATGCCTACCCGGTCTGTTCCCAAAATTCGTAAGCCTGCAAGAAAGGCAATTTCCTTTTGACTGGTCCAACGTGCCTTGATGACCCGATTGCCATGGTTCGAAAGCAGCTCCACTGCATTGGGGCAGGTAGTTCGGTGGATCTTGATGCCTTCATTGATGGTCACAAATCCAAAGACTTCATCACCTGGAATAGGATTGCAACAAACGGAAAGTTTGTAATCCACGATATCCATATCCTCACCAATCAGCAGTTGATCGTGTTCAGGACCTTTCAAATTCTTAATCTCTTTGGTAAAGGAGGATTCATCCTTCACCTTCTCTGCAGTTTTTGATTTGTGCTTTTGCTGTTCTTTAAATTCCTTAAAAGACTTGATGGAGGTTGGATCAATAATTCCTCTGCCGACGCGGTAGTAAAATTCATTCGCCGTCTTCAAATCATAGAAGGCCCTTAATTGCTCAATTACCTCAGATGTGAAGTCCATTTTCATGGATTTCAGTTTGCGCTGCACAATTTCTCGGCCATCTAGGGTAGCAGACTTTTTCTCCTCCCGCAAGGCATCTTTTATTTTTGCCTTGGCACGAGAAGTGACTACCTGGTGCAACCAATCTTCGGTGGGTTTTTGCTTGCTTGAAGTCAGAATTTCTACCTGATCCCCGTTCTTCAATTTGTAACTAATGGGGACTAAGCGCTGGTTTACCTTGGCACCAATACATTTGGCGCCCACCATGGTATGGATTTCAAAGGCAAAATCCAAGGCCGAAGCACCAGTAGGTAGCACTTTCAAATCACCCTTGGGCGTAAATACAAATACCTCATCAGTAAATAGGTTTCCCCGAAAATCATCCATGAATTCGATCGCAGACCCATCGTTGGTTTCCAACATGCTTCGTACCTGGTTGATCCATTCGTCCAAACCTGGTCCAGACTTGCCGGAAGCATCTTTTTCCTTGTATTTCCAATGCGCCGCGTAGCCCCGCTCTGCAATGTCATTCATCCTGCTGGTTCGGATCTGCACTTCTACCCACTGCCCCGTAGTACTCATCACGGTGGTATGTAGAGACTCGTATCCGTTGGAGCGTGGCGTACTAATCCAATCCCGCAAACGGTTTGGATTGGGCCGGTAAAAATCAGTAACAATGGAATAAGCCTGCCAACAGTCGGCTTTCTCATTCTCCAGTTCACTATCCAGAATGATCCGTACCGCAAACAAGTCAAACACCTCCTCAAACGGAATGCCCTGCATCTTCATTTTATTGAAAATGGAATAAACCGACTTGGGGCGTCCTTTGATTGTAAAATGAAAACCTTGCCGAGTCAATTCCTCCTCTACTGGCTGAATAAAATTTTTAATAAATTTATTACGGTAACTTTTGGATTCGTTGATTTTGTGGACAATATCCTGATACGCCTCGGTATCGGTGTATTTCAAAAACAAATCCTCCAACTCGGATTTGATCGCATAGAGCCCTAAGCGATGCGCCAACGGGGCATACAAATACATGGTCTCCGAGGCAATTTTCAACTGCTTGTTTCGGGGCATACTGCCCAGCGTTCGCATGTTGTTTAATCGATCCGCCAACTTGATCAAAATCACCCGCACATCGTCAGAAAGCGTGAGTAGCATTTTTCGAAAGTTCTCTGCTTGCTGAGAGCTCCCGTATTCAAATACACCGGAAATTTTGGTAAGCCCATCGATAATGGTCATGACCTTGTAGCCAAAATCTCGCTCAATATCCTCCAACTCCAGATCCGTGTCTTCCACTACATCGTGAAGCAAGGCAGAAATGATGGAAGTGGTCCCCAGGCCAATTTCTTCTACACAAACTAAGGCTACTTCCAAGGGATGGTAGATGTAAGGCTCCCCTGACTTGCGACGCATGTCTTTGTGCGCCTCCAAGGAAATGGTAAAGGCCTTTTTAATGAGCTTGGTATCCCCTGGCTTTAAGATGGGCTTGGCTTGCCGGAGCAATCTCCGGTACCGTTTCAGAATTTCACTTCGCTCTTCCGCTACATCTACTTGAATCATTGGTGGGGATTTTGAATTTCAAATTTGAAAGGTATTGGGACAGAATTCCACTTTTTTTACAAATATTTTTTCTTAGTCTTGTGGTAAATTAGAATATGTCTTTACCTTTGCAACCACAATTGGAAAAGGAGTTTTGTTTTCCCCTTGGTCACCTGCGGATGTGGCGAAATTGGTAGACGCACTAGACTTAGGATCTAGCGCCGCGAGGCATGGGGGTTCGAGTCCCTCTATCCGCACCCCACAAGCCCTCAATCCCTCCCCTGCCCTGCAGGAAAGAGATTGGGGGTTTTTAATTCAACACCAGTTAATTGAACATACTTTGGAAATTACAGTAGACAAGCACACCGCAAATCAAGCTTCTATTAAAATTAAGTTAATTGAGGCAGATTATCAACCTAAGGTAGACGCTAAACTAAAAGACTACGCCAAAAAGGCTGTGATTCGTGGATTTCGCCCTGGAAAAGCACCGATCTCCTTGGTAAAAAATATGTATGGCTTAACACTTTTAGTTGAGGAAATCAATACACTTTTAGGCGAATCCCTTAACAACCACCTCAAGGCACAGACTTTTAAGGTATTAGGCGAGCCCTTACCCGTAGAAAAAGCGGATGATTCCATCGATTGGAAAAATCAAAAAGATTTTGAATTCGAATACAAAATCGGCTTTGTAGAATCCATTGAAGTAAAGTTGGACCAATCCATCAAAGGAATCAATTACAGCATCAAAGTAGATCAAAAGCTAATCGATGAAACCATCGAAAACCTGACTTCTCAGTATGGCGAAAGCACCAACCCTGAAGTATCGGAAGCAGGCGACTTCATTTATGGGGATTTGACCTCCACCACTGCAGATATCTCAAAGACAGTTTCTGCTGACACTACCAAGCTTTCTAAAAAGTTGGCTGGTAAGTTTGTAGGACTAAGGAAAGAGGCGGTAGTTGAATTTGAAAGCAAGGAAGTTAAAAAAGAGGAGTGGACTGCAGGCTTTGGCTTATCCGACCTAGAGGAAGATCAGGCAAAGGGAGGCTATACATTCACGGTAAAGAATATCAACCGGAAAGCAAAGGCAGAACTCAACCAGGAGTTCTTTGATAAAATCTTTGGACCAGATCAGGTGAAGACCAAGAAGGAGTTTGAAGAAAAAGTAAAAGAAACACTTCAAGGCAGTTACAACAGAGAATCCAAGGTATTTACAGAGGAGGAATTGAAAAAGTTGGTGGTTGAGAAAACCAACCTTTCTCTTCCTGATGCATTCCTAAAGGAATGGTTGATCAAGGCAAACGAAGGCAAAGTAACTGAAGCAGAAGTAGAGCAGGAATATCCAATTTATGCCAAACAATTATCTTGGTCCTTGATCTCCAACCAAGTAGCCAAAGATTATGGAATTCAAGCCGAGCATGCAGATGTGATCGAAAAGACCAAAGAAATGATCCGTGAGCAGTTTGCTTCTTCTGGATTTGGCGCAGAAATGGAGTCTAGCATGGACTTGTTTGTAGACAACTACCTCAAAGGCAACGAGGGTCAAAACTACATGAACTTGATGACCTCTGTACAAAATGAAAAGGTATTGGCCTTGGTTCAAGAGAAAATAAAAATGACTGAGAAAAGTCTAACGATAGAGGAATTCAAGGAACTTTTGGACAAGTAATTGAATTATAAACTATATTGAAAAGTCCTTTTTTAGAGGACTTTTTTAGTTTTGTCTCCTAGAAAAACCCAAGAAATGATCAACAAGGAAGAATTCAGAAAATACGCCATTCACAACCAAGGCGTTAGTGGTACGGCTTTTGACCAATACACGAGCCATATTGAAAACATGACCCGCTCGGTGATTGAGGAGCGTCCACAGAATTTCAGAGAGATTGATGTGTTTTCCCGTCTTATCATGGACCGCATCATCTTTTTGGGAACTGGAGTAGACGACCATATTGCCAATATCATCGTAGCCCAGCTCCTCTTCTTGGAATCTGTGGATTCCAAAAAAGATGTACTCCTTTACATCAACAGCCCAGGAGGATCTGTGACTGCAGGTCTAGGGATTTACGATACGATGCAGTACATCGGACCAGATGTAGCCACTATCTGCACTGGGATTGCCGCTTCCATGGGAGCTGTATTGCTGGCAGGAGGCGCAAAAGACAAGCGCTCTGCATTAAAGCATGCACGCGTAATGATCCACCAACCTTCAGGAGGCATGCAAGGTCAATCCAAGGATATGGAAATCTCCTTGAAATTGATCCTAGCTATGCGTCAGGAATTGTACCAAATCCTGGCCAACCATACCGGCAAATCCTTTGAAGAAATTGAAAAGGACTCCGACAGAGACTACTGGTTGCGTGCTCCCGAAGCCAAAGAATATGGCTTGATCGATGAAGTACTGGTTAAAAAAACTACCTAATGGCTCAAATCACCTGCTCCTTCTGTGGTAGAAATAAAAAAGACGTGGACTTGATGGTGTCGGGCATCTCTGCGCACATCTGCAACTTCTGTATCGAGCAAGCCCATGAAATCGTGGGTGAAGACAAGAAAAATAAGAAGACTACCACCACTCCCGCATTCAAGTTAAAAAAACCTAAAGAGCTCACGCACTACTTAGATCAGTACGTGATTGGTCAGGAGGATGCCAAAAAAGTGCTCACCGTGGCCGTTTACAACCACTACAAGCGCTTGCAGCAAAAGGAAGAAGCAGACGAAATCAAGATTGAAAAATCCAATATCATCCTAGTTGGAGACACGGGAACAGGAAAAACCTACCTTGCCAAAACCTTAGCCAAAATATTGGAAATACCTTTTTGCATCGCTGATGCCACGGTCTTGACCGAAGCGGGTTATGTAGGAGAAGACGTAGAAAGTATCTTGACACGCCTCTTACAGGCTGCAGACTACAAGGTCGAAGAAGCTGAGCGGGGCATTGTTTACATTGATGAGGTGGATAAAATTGCACGTAAATCCGACAACCCCTCCATCACCCGTGATGTCAGTGGTGAAGGAGTACAGCAAGCCTTGCTTAAGCTATTGGAAGGTACTGTAGTTAACGTTCCACCGCAAGGAGGCAGGAAGCACCCAGATCAAAAAATGATCGCAGTCAACACCGAAAATATCCTCTTCATCTGCGGAGGTGCTTTTGATGGGATTGCCAGACACATCGGTAAACGAATGAACACGCAACCGATGGGATTCAATTCGGCTTCCACACATGCAACTGCAAACCGAGAAAATCTCCTGCAATACGTGACAGCCCAAGACCTAAAAGCTTTTGGCTTGATCCCGGAATTGATTGGAAGACTTCCCGTATTGACTCACTTGGATCCACTCCACAAATCTACCTTGAAGCGTATTCTCACCGAACCCAAGAATGCTTTGGTGAAGCAATATGCGAAGCTAATGGCCATGGAAGGTGTCACGCTGACCTTTGACGAGGGAGCGCTAGACTTTATAGTAGATAAAGCAGTAGAATACAATCTCGGTGCTCGCGGGCTACGTTCCATCTGTGAGGCCATCGTAACCGATGCGATGTACGAAATTCCTTCAGACCAGAGCATTACCGACTTGCATATCGATGAGGCCTATGCACGATCCAAATTTGACACCTCGAAATTCAAGCAACTGCAAGTAGCCTAATTCAAAACCCCGAGATTTTCGGGGTTTATTTCTTGCATAGAGATTCTAGGATCAAGTGAGCTACTCGCTCTGAAGCTTGCTGCTCTCCTATTCGTTCACGAATCAAGTCATACCCCACTTTCATCTCCTGTCTATAAGTAGCATCAGAGAGGAGTCGACCCAGCTCTTGGCGAAGGTTATCAAGTGAAAAATCATCTTGAATCAATTCTCGAACTACTTTTTTGTCTGCAATCAGGTTAGGTAGGGAAATGTAGGGCACTCGAATCAATCGCTTCCCAATCTGATACGAAATCCAGGAAGTCTTGTAAACCACCAACTGTGGCACATAAAATAGCGCCGTCTCCAAGGTAGCCGTACCTGAGGTAACCACCGCAGCAGTAGCGTGAGCTAGCAAATCGTAGGTCTGATTGTAAATCACTTGGATCCCTTTAGACAGGGCCAGTGCATAGGTGGCTGCAGGCAGGCTATCGACACCTGCCACCACAAACTGCGCCTGAGGAAAATCAGGCACCAAAGCAATCATCTTTGCCAACATAGCCTTTACCTCTTGGGCTCGACTACCTGGCAGTAAGGCTACAATGGGCCGGTAGGAGAGCTCATTTTTTTGATAGAAAAAATCGCAGGGGGCAAACTTTTTGATTTCATCCAACAAAGGATTCCCCACATACTGCACTTGCATACCGAATTTGGCAAAGAAGGGAGGCTCAAAAGGCAAAATAGAATAAACTTGATCCGTATTTGCTTTTAGAGTCAGCGCTCGTTTTTGATTCCAAGCCCAAACCTTTGGAGGAATGTAATAATGCACAGGAATCCCCTGCTCGGTAGCAAATGCCGCTATTTTCATGTTGAACCCTCCAAAATCTACCAGAATAACTGCATCTGGTTGATAGGCGAGCACATCTTTTTTGACCAAAGCCAGCGCTTGAAGCACCTTTCGAAATCCCAAAAGCACCTCTACAAAACCCATCACAGACACGGCAGCGTAGTCCAAAGCCAAGTCGACACCCGCATTCTTGGAATACAATCCACCCATACCTCGAAATTGAAGTTTGGAATCTAAAGATTTCAAGGAATCTACCAGATTGCCTGCATGCATGTCCCCTGAACGTTCTCCAGAAATGATGTAAATCTTTTTCAAGGCCTGTACCACTTAACTAAAAAATAAAAGTAGGCTATTCGGCCTACTTCCCAAAAACTTATCCTGCAAATAACCTTAGTCACCCATGTACTCCACAAAATTTCGTGGTGTCTCATACAAGGTTAGTTTGTAAAGCTCTCCTGTAGGAGCAATCTCATGTACAGCAGGCGCCAAAATCTTCCAGAATTCCATTACGAGCACTTCGCAGCTCGCCAACTTCCCGAACATAAAGTCCACATCCAAGTTCAAATTTTTATGGTCCACGCGGTCAATCACCTGCTTGCGTACCACCTCACTGAGCGACTTAAGGTCTACAACAAAGCCAGTTTCAGGATCAGGAATGCCCCTTACGGTCACGATCAATTCGAAATTATGGCCATGCCAATTGACATTGGCACAAGGACCGAAAACAGCAAAGTTCTTTTCTTCAGACCAGTTGGGATTCCAAAGTTTATGTGCAGCGTTAAAATGTTCCTTTCGGGAAACGTAAATCATGTCATGAGTGGACTAAGGCACAAAAGTAAAAAAAATAGGTGATTATATGCTATTAAACTCATGGCTGAATATGCCAGTTAACTGCATATTGTCTACTGCTGACGGTCCACTGTCCACGGCTAACATAACTGGACTTCAAACCTTATTTCTTTGGATTCAAATGTGAAAGTTCAGTTTATTAAATCAGCGTGTTTTTCTCTATTGGATCAGCGTGAAAAAAAACTTACCGCAGATTCATTGGGAAAAATAACGCAGATTGATTCGTACACTATCTCTACAAGCATAGTTTTACCACTTCGTAGTTCACCAACTTATCCATTACCACTACCCCGGGCTGCACTGGGGGTATAATTGCAACGATCCCGCAATCCTGCGGGACTAGTGCCTTCGGATCTAACCTAATTGATTAAATAAATTTCAGCACCAGAACTCCGTAGGAGTGACCGAATTCATAACCCCTGGTTTCAACCAGGAGAAAAAAAATCTCCCAATTACCTTGGGAGACTTACAAAAGCATCTTGAAGGGATTAGTTCTGGTTCATGTGGCGAATCAAAGCCTGTAGGTCTCCTGATTTTTTAAAATCGATCCGTTCCGATTTGATAAAGGCCATGGCTTTAGCTAGGTCAGTTCCAAAGATTTGCTGAAGGTCCTTTTCCTTATTTTTCATCAACATCACTCTTTCATTCACTACCACAAAGAACTCTTCTTGATCTTGAAAAACTTTGGAAGCCTGCGCTCCATAGGTTGCCGAAGGATCATCCGTCATGGTCTTGTAGGCATGATAAAGCAAGGTATAGGTGCCCTTTTCCACAAACTTTAAAAATCGCTTCGATTTCAGGGTAGGTACCAGGTAGGCACTGGTGTATTCGCCACCACCCGCTTCTGAAGGATAAGAAAATCCAGTTACCTTTTCAGTGGTGTAGGCAAATAGCCCCCCTTCCAATTTGTACTCCAAGGTATTGCTATAGGCATTTAAGGCAATGGATAAGCCTTCTACTTTTTGCCCAGAAGCAAGGTAAATGACACCTTTCTTAAACTCGTCAAAATAGGGGGAGCCTTTGACGCCAACAAAAGGATTGGCTGTAATCGGCATGCCTGTCCCATTGTCACGAAGTAAGGTCATCTGAGCGATGGAACTCATCGGGAGCAGCCCTACGAAGAGCAAGAGGAAAAAGATTGATTTTTTCATGATTCAAATTAAAAAAAAGGCCGGACAAATCCGGCCTTTTAAGAAAAGAAAATAATCGTCTTATTCGAAGATTAGCGAGTGATTCGAATTTGAACCTTGTTGTAGTTGGCGCTGTTGCCTACCTCATCGTTACCTACTAACTGAAGTAACAAGTCAACAGAGCCGCCGATTTTACCCGTATTCACTACGTTTACAGTCAAGGTGCCAAAGCTGGAGCCTGCAGGGATAGTCAAGGTGCCAGGAGCCACGTAATCTCTACCTGCTACAGCAGTAGTACCATCAGCTACTACATTGTAAGTAATGATTTCATCAGATGGTCTGTGT
Source organism: Algoriphagus sp. (assembly GCA_023653075.1). Lineage (GTDB taxonomy): Bacteria > Bacteroidota > Bacteroidia > Cytophagales > Cyclobacteriaceae > Algoriphagus. The sequence goes on along the minus strand of JAMNXQ010000020.1, from coordinate 24,365 downwards.
TTTCCAACAAGGTTGACACGTAGATTAACTGTTCCCACGGTATTGGCTACCGTAATTCGAGGATAAACTTGACCCGATAGTGGAGTACGGTCTACCGCATCCTGAAATTCAACTACGAGACCTTCCCATACGGGGTAGTTCTGCTCAATGCAAGAGGAGAATACAAGTACGAAGGCCAGCGTCACTAAAGAAAATAACTTTTTCATAATTTCTGATTTTAGTAGCCTTTGTTTTGTTTAAGATTTGGATTACCATCCACTTCTCGCTGAGGAATTGGAGGTAGGATTTTGAAATCCTCAAACGAAAGGTTAACTGCAGGAGTAGTCTTAACGATACCTCTACCGTAACGCTTCAAGTCAAAGAAACGCTGACCTTCACCAATAAACTCTTTTAATCTTTCCAAAAGAATTTCTTCCAAAAGTGCATTACCAGCCAAAGTCACTGCGGGAAGACCTCTCAATGCCTTGAAGGCATTCAGTTCGGTCAAAGAAGCGGATTCATTCTTCAAATGATAGTTTGCTTCCGCACGATTTAAGTGCATCTCTGACTTACGAATCACCGGTACGTTATCCGCATAGGCAAAGCCAGACTTAGACATGAACTTGGTGTTCTCAATTTGACGACCAGCACCTCTTACGGTATTGCCGGTAGTAAATAATTGAGCTCTTACATCTGCATTTCGAGTCACATCCCAGTTGTTGTTGTCTGTAGCTGGAGTACCAATCTGCAAAGCAGCAAGACCAAACAATGCGCGAACGCTAGCATTTGGAATGAAATCACCCCAACCCCCTTGGGAGTTTTTGTTGGTTAGGTTCAACAACGCAGTGTAAGTAGACTGTAGGGATTCGTTTACCCCGATAGACTCTTCTGCCAAGGCAAAACGTACCTCAAACATGGACTCTGGATTCACTGGAGCTCTCCAACCATTCACATAAGCTGATCCAGAAAGGACAGTACCTACGCTACTTGCCAAAGCAAGTCCGGATTCAGTCACCACCTTTGCATAGTCTCCTCTGTAGAGAGCTACACGAGAAAGCAAGGCAGAAGCAGCTGCACCCGAACCGTATTGTACCCCTCTACCGGCACCCAACAAGCGTTTGGCATCCTCCAAATCCTTGTAAATCTGAGCATATACCTCATCTATGGTGGCTCTTGGAGACTGACGGCTCAAAGCAGGACCTGAAGTGATGATCCCTTCAGTAACCAATGGAATACCACCTTGATCGATGATACCTGGCTGATACAATGCAGTAGGGATGTAGGAATACACCTTCACCAAGTCAAAGTAGTACAACCCTCTTAGGAACTTGGCTTCCCCTTCCCAACGGGCAAGCTGTGCAGCAGAAGCTCCTTCTACACCGCTCAAAGCAGCCAATATCAGATTGGCTTCGTTGATTGCAAAGTAGGAGTTTTGCCAAAAACCGGCTTGGAAGTGTGCGTTTGGTTGGTTGTTATTTTCACCAATCAATCGGCCAGAGTTAGAGGTAGTTTGTCCCACATCGGCCAATGCATCAGCGAGAGCAAATAGGTCACGACCGTAATTACGTGTAGATCTCAATTTAGCATAGACAGAATTGAGCGCTGCATTCATCGCATCAGGAGTTGTCAAAGCACCATTGGCATCAATGGACTGTCTTGGATCTACCTGAAGCAGGCTATCGCAAGAACTCACCAGCAAAGAGCCTGTAAGTGCAAGAGATAAGAAAGCTTTATTGATTAATTTCATAGTTTTTTTTCCTTTTGGTGATTAGAATCCGATTTGTACACCAAGGGTATAGGACTTGGTCAATGGAACCTGACCTGTACCCGCTCCTGTAAATTCTGGATCGTAGCCAGGATAATCTGTATACGTCCACAAGTTCACTCCCTGTGCATAGATGCGTGCACGAGAGAGACCAATTCTGCTGACCAAGCTAGGCTTAAAGCTGTAAGCAACTGTCAACTGAGAAAGACGAAGGAAATCGGACTTCAACAAGGCTGCAGTACCAGAATTTCTGCTTGCACCTCTTGTTTCGTTACCCGCGTTGGTAGTCAAGTTTCTAGGAATATCCGTGATTTGACCTGGAGTTTTCCAAGACCTATCGTTCACTTCTCGAAGCGCATTCAAGGCCAAGCGAGTACCGTTTTCTCTCAAGAAATTGTACTGACCGTCTGAAACCAGTCCTCCGTATTCGTAGGTGAAGAAAGAAGTCAACTCAAACCCTTTGTAGGAGAAGTTGTTGTTCAAACCACCAAATACAGTTGCCAAGCTGGAACCCACATAGCGTCTGTCAGCAGCCAGAGGAAGGTAAGTAATGTTTCCATTGATATCCAACCACATCGGACGTCCAGTGGCAGGGTTTACCCCTGCATATTGAGCCGAGAAGATTGCTCCTTCACCAGATCTACCTACGGGTTGACCCACTGCAATTCCTGGGTTTGCCGGAAGGAATTTCAATCCACTGTAGAGACTTAGGATTTGGTTGTCGATTTTGGTGATGTTGAAGCTGGTATTCCAACGGAAACCACCTTTGTCAATGTTCACCGTAGACAATTCAAATTCAAGACCTCTGTTTTGAAGCTCACCTACGTTGTTGGAGATCCCACCAAAGCCGTTGATCCAAAGGATAGGCTGGCTCAGTAGCAAGCGCTTCGTTCTTCGGTCAAAGGCATCCACGGAACCTGTGATTCTATTTTCGAAGAAACCGAAATCCAAACCTAAGTTCGTGGTGTTATTGGTCTCCCAACCCAAGTCCAGGTTAGCCAAGGACGAAGGTACAATACCTGCACTTCCAGAGTAGTTTCCTCCACCGCCATACAGACCTCTTGCATCAAAATTTCCGATTTGGTCGTTACCTGTCAAACCGTAAGAAGCTCTAAACTTCATTTCTGACACGGTGCTAGAGTTCTTCAAGAATTCCTCTTCTACCAAGCTCCAGCCTACGCGAACAGATGGGAAGAGACCGTATTGGTTATTGGCACCGAATCGAGATGATCCATCGTAACGCGCAGTCACAGTCAACAAGTATTTCTTCTTGTAATCGTAGTTTGCAGAAGCAAAAGCTGACGCTCTTCTGTAACCCGTCCAAAAACCAGATACGGATTCAGGTGTAGCAGCAGATTGGATTGTTCTGAATTGGAAGGTTGGAAAACCAATACCTGCTCCAGAGATCCCCTCTCGAGTTTCAGATAAGTATTCCAGACCCAAGATGCCAGACACGTTGTGTACGCCATTGAAGGTTTTGTTCCAATTCAAGGTTTGCGTAGTGATGAAACGAGTTCTCCAGTCAGATTGTACGGAGCTTCTACCCACCACACCTGCTCCATCTGGAGTACGTGGATCACGGTAGTTGTCTCCTTGAAGCAATCTGTAATCCAATCCAAACAACGAACGGAAAGTAAGATTTTTTGCAATTTTGTAGTTGGTAATCAAGTTACCCACTGCAGTATTCGTACGCTGAATACCCGAGTTGTAATCGTTTACCAATACGACGTTTTGTCCCAATACACCCGCAATTGCCGTATTGTAAGTACCATCCTCATTGTAGATTGCATTGTGAGGCAATACTGCAGAGGCCGAGAAGGCTGGGTTACCTAAGAAAGACCCTTCTACTGCAAAAGGCACATTTTGCTGGAAAGTAGACAAGTTCATGTTGGTCTCGATGCTCAAGCGCTTGGTTGCTTGATGCGTCAAGGCAATTCGTACGGTTCCTCTTTCAAAGTCTACCGGACGGAAAGAAGCCTGTTGGTAATTGTAGGATCCAGAGAGAAAAAAGGTGGTCTTTTCATCACCCCCTGAAACAGACATCTCGTAGTTTTGAAGTTTACCAGCGCCCATTACTTCACGCTGCCAATCGTAGGTAGGCAAAGCTAATCCAAGCGCATCGAGCTGGGGTCTTGTAAGGGTTTGCCAGTTGGCGGGCAATCTACCCATGGTATTCAAGGAGTTGGCTTCAGGAGCAGTGTTGCCCGAATTGATCAAGGCATCTCTACGCATGGCATACCACTCTGCACCTCCAAGGATATCCAAAAACTTCATCGGCTGAGTTTCTCCAGAGAAAGCATTGAATTCAAATTTTGCTTTTCCTTGCTTACCCTTTTTGGTCGTGATGATGACTACCCCGTTTGCAGCCTGAGAACCGTAGATTGCAGCAGAAGCCGCATCTTTCAAGATCTCCATGGACTCGATGTCATTCGGGTTCAAGAAGGCAAGAGGGTTGGATTGAGTAAAGGATGCGTTGGATTGGTTATTCAATTGTACCCCGTCCACGATGAATAGGGGTTCGTTACCTGCGTTAACCGAACCTACCCCACGGATACGGATGTTTACCGCACCACCCGGAAGACCGTTTGACGATCTAACTTGTACCCCCGCCGCACGTCCTTGTAAGGCACGGTCAAAGGATTGTAAAGGAAGGTTTTGAATCGCATCACCTTTCACGGAAGAAACCGCGCCGGTTACTTCTCGCTTTGGTTGCGTGCCATATCCTGTTACAATTACCTCACTCAAAGCTGTGATATCAGACTCCAAGGCCACGTTGATCGTGGAACGGTTCCCGATATTCACCTCTTGAGAGGTTAGTCCCACAAACGTGAAGACCAATACATTGCTTCCGGCAGGGACATTGATTGAATACTTGCCATCAATGTCCGTGGCAGTACCAATGGTAGTTCCCTTTACCAGAACTGTTGCACCAGGTACGCCCAAGCCGTCTTCGACAGATGTAACCGTACCCGTGACCACGCGACCTTGTGCAAATGCTACGGCATTAGCCAAGAAAAGCATGAGTCCTAGAAGTAAAATTTTCCTCATGTTGGTTAATTTTTAGTTATACAGGCTCAATATTATCCCGAAAATTGGAATAACTCAACTGAACTACACCAAAAAAGATGGAAAAGTTTAACAAAGACACCGACCGTGAAATTCGTAATTTTCAAGTATGCCAAATAAAATACGGTTATTGAGTCCCTTACTGATCCAAACGCCTCATTATTTGGATTTTGTTAGTGTTAACAAAAGTTAATTTTTAGAATTATTTTTTAACAATTTGGAAAAAATAAAGGATGTGTGAATAAAAAAATTACAATTTTAGTGGGTGGGGGATTTTTTCATCGACCTAAGAGACAAGCTCAACCTTGGCCACCCAAATCAAGCTAAATGGCCTCTGAAGCTTGTTCTCTATCCTTGTATAGTTAAAGGAATACAGGAGTTATATGTAACGATTTTATAAAAATACTATATAAAATTTATCCTTTTACTAAAATATGCATCGCTTTACTGAATAGCTACCGTAATTCTCCGGTTTAGTGCTTGATTCGAAGCGTTGGTATTTGGAACCATGGGTTCCCGATAGCCTTTACCCACGACCTGAATTCGATCGGGTAGTATCCCCTCTACTTCCAGATAGCGTTGGACACTTTGTGCACGCTGCCTACTCAAACGAAGGTTGTACTCATCCGAGCCCAAGTTGTCCGTATGTCCAGTAATTTGAATGGAAATCTTTGGATTATCGTGCAAGAAGCGATGGAGGCGTCGCAGCGAACTCAACGACTCCTGCTTGAGATCATAGCTATCAAAATCAAAAAACACATTTTCAAACACAAATTCCTCCCCGGAGGCAATGGGGACCAATTCCACTTTTAAGTCTTTTTCATTTTTAATTGAATCTCGGTCGACATTGTAAATTTTAGGTAAAAAACCTGCTTTTTCCACATACAGACCTGCTCCATTCTGCTCCGGATACAGCATTAAAAAGGAGCCATCGGCACTGTTGGACTGAAACTGATAATGAGTACTGTCATTGGTCAGGGAAACCAAGGAAAGTTGTGCAGAAATGGGCAGACCTGTCTTGGCATGAATCACTGTCCCTCCCGTCACGGTCAAATTTCCCCCTATTGAAATCTCTTCAGGAAACTTGAACCGATACAAATACGCCCGGTCAGCAGCACTTTTTGAGGTACTCAATTCGCTGTAGTAGGCATAATCTTTTTGGGCGGTAATAAAAAGCGCCACTTGATCTAATTGATCATTGATTGGTAAACCCAAGTTTTCTGGGTTTTGAAACAAGCCTTCCGACACCCGTGAAAGAAAGATATCCATCCCCCCAAAGCCCAAATGCCCATCGGATGCAAAGAAAAGCGTTTCGTTATTGAAGAAAAGGAAAGGAGAAATTTCATCCTTTGCCGTATTAATGGGGGTGCCTAGATTCTTGGCTTCCGACCAGCTCCCATCTGCTTTTCGGAGCGCATACCAAATGTCATTCCCTCCCAAGCCACCTCGTCGATCAGAGGAATAAAATAAGATTCTACCATCCGCAGAGAGCGAAGGTTGGGAATCCCAAAAAGAGGAATTGATTTTGGGCCCCATATTCTTGGGTGCCTGCCATTCTCCTGCTACCTTTTCCGCACTATACAAGTCACAACTGCCTTGACTATCTGGAGCATCGCAGGAGGTGAAAATCAGAAAATTACCATCTGCAGTGACCGAACAGGTTCCTTCGTTGTAGGAAGAATTGATTTGGGAAGAAATACTTTGAGGAGCAGTCCAGGTATTTGAGGATTCCGCCTGAGAGATGTAGATGTCCTCCTTGTCGGAGGAAGATGTCCCCCCTCTTTTTGTAAAGAACAACTGCTTTCCATCTGCGGTCAAGACTGGAAAATATTGCAAGGCATAACCATTCAATGGAGAGGGTAGAATCTCCTTTTCAATGTTCATTTTCAAAGGGAGTTGCTTGCGCACAAAACCCACCTTCTTCTTCATTTCCAGAAAATAACTCCCCCTCTTAAATTCTTCTGTTGCTCCCTGCTCTACCACTAGGAATTCTTGGGAAGCCTCCTCAAATCGACCTTGTCTTAAAAAAATAGTGGAAAGCATCCAGGCAAAGTCGACTGCGTATTGATTTTTTACGGGCAGCACCGCTGATTTGGCTGTGCCGATGAGGGCCTCCGCCTCAGTTAGCTTTCCTTGCGTAATTAGCACTTGAACCCCCTTTTGGTAGGATTCAAAAAAAGTCTCCGAACGCTCCCAGGCGGCCTGATATTTTTGTAATGCCTCGGTATACCGTTTCTGGTTTAGAAAATTTTCTCCCTCTTCAAAAAATTTAATCGCCCTGCCATCCGTCACTGAATACGTCTGCGCCTTGGCTCCAAAAGCCAAAAAAAATAGAAAAAGAACCAGGAGCTGGGAACGCATGAACTTAGGGGATATCCATAAATTTATGTGTTTGTAACGAAATTTTCCAGTTTGGATTTTTTTTTATAAAGTCAATTAATTCAGGAAGACGAGCTGCAGCCTTGCTCCACTCGGGCTGAAGGCGAAGTTCACATGCCGAACCCACCTGCTTGCCATGCTCCTGAGCAAAGTCCAAATCACTCGGATGATTGACCACTACTTTTAGTTCATTCGCTACGGAATAAATGGAGGGGTCTGGCTTTTTGAATTTTTTGGGAGAAAAACACACCCAATCGAAATCTCCCGAATAGGGATGCGCTCCGGAAGTTTCCAAATGTGTACTGAACCCTTTGGACTTCAGCAACTGTGTCAATGGCCCTAAATCGTACAGCAGGGGCTCCCCGCCAGTAATTACTACGAGTCTGCTTGGAAAGGAAAGGGCATCAGCTACAATTTTCTCGATGGGCAGGATCGGCCACTTGCCCGCCTCCCAACTCTCTTTTACATCACACCAAACGCAACCCACATCACAGCCCCCTAGCCGTATAAAATAGGCTGCATGACCCGAAAATCGTCCTTCTCCTTGAATGGTGTAAAAGGCCTCCATGAGCGGAAGCTGTAACCCTGAGGCTACCAATTGTTGTGTTGTCATTTGAATTTTTGGTAAAGCGGGTGATTCGACCGCTAGTAGGAAGGCAAAGGTAAGCGATAAGATTGAAAGAATAAGAAAGAAGTACTAAGTACCAAGTACGAAGTACGGGATCTAGGCTAATGTCGAACGCTGAACTCCGAGTTTTGAATGTCGAACTTCTTAAGCACCTCAAGCTTTTTTCTCTAGGCAAACAATTAAAAAGTAGTTGCTGACTTGCAAAACAGCATCGAAAATCAGAGTTCTAAAAAAGGACCGAGGTAAACTGTCCCAGCATATCTTCAACCCTATATCTTCGATTCTAATTTTTGAACCAGTCAACTCAAAATCGACAGGATTTTTCTTCTGTTAAAGTGTAGAAGCCCAAAAACTGCGATAAGCTTAAACAAAATCGCACCAGCAAGAATAAAATCTGCATTCTCGTTTCCTTGGATTTTAAAATAGCCTCCAATAAAAACTCCCAAATAACTTAGAAGCAGTAGCCCTAGCATACGTTTGTTTTCCTTTTTCATCTGTTTTCCTTTTTCATAAAAAAATCAAGTTAATGAAGTTAACTAGAATATCCTATACCACCCCGTAAAACTGATGTTTTCTTGTCGAAAAATCAGATCCTACCTAATTCCTAAGTAAATCAGTCCCACGAATCAAAGCAATTTCTGCATCACGATTCGGTAATCCTCTACCCCTCCTTTGGGTTGAAGATCCACGATCTTAAATCCGCGCTTGATCCCAAACTGAATCATCCCAGGAAAGCGGTTGCGCGTCTTAAAAAATACGGAGGTAAACCCCTGGGATTTGGCCCAACGCTCCTGCTCCTCCGCCAAAGCCGTAGCAATTCCTTTTCCCCGAAACTCAGCCCTCACCCCTCCCATCCAGGAATAAAAAGTCTCAGGTAGCTCGCTTTGGTAACCTACCTTGAATCCAGCCAAGTCCCCTTCCCAGACAGCTACCAAGGCTAGTGATACCCGATGCCGCAAGCGCTCCTCGTAGAAAGAAAGCGAGGCTTTTCCGGGGAACTCCCCTATCCGTTCGTGTAACCAAAACAGCTCTGCAAGGCTGGCCTCGCGGAGCTGAAAAGGGAGATTCGTTTCCATGGAAAAAAATAAAAAGCGCTGTAGGAAACGGCTTAGTCTTTTTTGATCGTCGGGTAAGTTACCCCCAACTGCTCCAAATAAGATCCGTACCTCGTTTCGTCGTAGTAAAACTTCTCCAATTCAGGACGGAAACGATTCATGATGTCTCGGTTCAAATAAATCGGGGGCGCATCCTCCTTGGTAATCATGGGCTTGTAGGTTTCCTCCTTGGTTTGCACATTCTTGAAGTAATCCCAAGCTTGGTCCACCAACTCAGGCTGAAGCAGAAAATCCAAAATGGTCATCGCCTCCGCCTTCGCACCTGCGGTCACCCCTTTGTGTGCAATCGGAGTGGCCATAGCAATGGCATTGCTCCAGTGGTGACCTGGAAGCCCCGGAATATTGGAAGGAAAGCGCAGGGTCACGGTAGGAACTACCCAAGATACATCTCCGATGTCGTCAGATCCGCCAGATACCGGTTCTTTCAGCGGCACACCCAGTTCGTCCAAGGAGGTGGCTAGCCCCTCTTCTTTAGCACCAAGTTCACGCTGAACGGCCTTGGCCAAAGTTAGATCTTTCTCATCCCAGGCAGGCAAACCCACCTTTTGGATGTTTTGGTACATTTTTTCGGCAATCACCTTGTTGAAGTGGCGCGGCCAGGCTGTTCCCAATACTTTAGAAGTCATCGTCGTACCCGTCATCAAGGCAGCTCCCTTTGCGATATCGTTTGCTTGAGCATACATCTCCATGATGCCCGTATAATTTACGTCTCGGAAATAATACCAAATCGAGGCCTTGGATGGGACCACATTGGGCTGATCTCCTCCATCTGTAATCACAGAATGCGACCGCTTCAAGGGATGTAAATGTTCCCGTTTATAGTTCCAACCGATATTCATCAGTTCCGTAGCATCTGCAGCACTTTTCCCTCTCCAAGGAGCGCCAGCCGAATGCGCTGCATCTCCTGAAAACGAATATTCTACTGAAATCAAGCCTGTGCCTGTTGCCTGTCCCCAACTCACACCAAGGTTGTTGGCCACGTGGGTAAAAATACACAAGTCTACCCCGTCAAACTTGCCGTCACGGGCAAACCAGGCCTTGGCTGCCACTAGCTCCTCGGCGATGCCTGGCCAAAGAATGAGCGTGCCCCCAATTTTTTCCCGCTCCATGATTTGCTTTACCGCAAGCGCAGCGGTGATATTGAGAGGAATACCGGCATTGTGTCCTTCTCCATGGCCAGGAGCCCCTTCGACCATGGGCTTGTGGAATGCTACCCCTGGATACTGAGAGGCTTTGGGGATATTGTCCACATCAGAACCTAAGGCAATCACAGGACCTGGACCATTCGACCAGGTCGCAAACCAGGCCGTAGGAATCCCAGAGATTCCCCGTTCGATCGTAAAGCCTTGCTTTTCCAAAATGCCAGTCAAGTACTTGGAGGATTCTACTTCCTGAAATCCTAGTTCCGCGAAACTAAAAATCTTGTCCACCATCACCTGGCTTTGCTTGTGGTTGGCCTCAACGACTTGGGCTACTTCCGTTTTGAGTGCTTCAATTTGTTTGGGTGTGAATTTCTTTTGTGCAACAGTCACAATGGAAACTCCGAGCAGAAGTGCAAGTGTACTTAAGATTTTTGGTGTCATGAGATGCCTAGTTTGAAACATTAAACTACAAAAATGGAAGCCTTCTTTCCAAAATAATTGACAAATGGTAAACCAAAGGATTCATCAGCTTTAGAAATTTGCTACGCAAAACCCTCATATTTTTCTATTTTTGCAGGCATTACCATAAAAAGCAATTAAAATTTTAATTATGGCGGAGCACAACTTTCGGGAGATTGAGCAGAAATGGCAGCAGAATTGGAAGGAAAAAGGAACTTTTAAAGCAGCGGTAGATCCAAAGCGCCCCAAATTCTATTCCTTGGACATGTTTCCCTATCCCTCTGGGGCAGGCCTGCACGTAGGACACCCACTGGGATACATTGCCTCTGACATTGTCTCTCGCTTTAAGTTACTCAAGGGATTCAATGTACTCCATCCCATGGGCTACGATTCTTTTGGCTTGCCAGCCGAGCAGTACGCCATCCAAACGGGACAACACCCTGCCCTCACCACCGAACAAAACATCAGCCGCTACACCGAGCAATTGAAGAATATCGGCTTTGCCTTTGACTGGGACCGAGAAGTGCGTACTTCCGATCCAGCCTATTACAAATGGACCCAGTGGATTTTTATGCAGCTCTTTTCGAGCTACTACGATTTGGTAGCAGACAAAGCGGTATCGATTGCTAGTTTGGTTGCCCGCTTTGAACAAGAAGGCAATGCACAGGTCAAGGCTGTTTGTGACGATGATACCCCTGCTTTCACGGCAGCCCAGTGGAAAGCCTTTTCAACAAATGAGCAGCAAAAAATGCTCTTGCATTACCGATTGACCTTCCTGGCGGAGACCACGGTCAATTGGTGTGCTGCCTTGGGGACCGTTCTTTCCAACGACGAGGTAAAAGATGGATTTTCTGAGCGGGGTGGACATCCCGTGGAACGTAAGAAAATGATGCAGTGGTCTATGCGGATCACTGCCTATGCCGATCGATTGCTCAAAGGACTGGATCAACTGGCTTGGTCTGAACCCATCAAGGAGATGCAGCGCAACTGGATTGGTAAATCCATCGGCGCAGAGGTAGTATTTGCCGTAAAAGAATCTAACCAAAAAATCCAAGTGTTCACCACTCGTGTAGATACCATTTACGGAGTAACCTACTTGGCCTTGGCTCCAGAGTCAGACTTGGCCGCCGAGCTGATCACCGATGCCCAGCGAGCTACAGCCGAAGCCTACATTCAGCAGGCAAAAAATCGTTCCGAGCGGGACCGAATGAGTGATGTAAAAACCATTTCGGGTGCCTTTACGGGTTCCTATGCCATCAACCCATTTAATGGGGAAGAAATTCCAGTTTGGATAGCAGACTATGTCCTTGCCGGTTACGGAACAGGCGCAGTGATGGCCGTTCCTGCACACGACGAGCGGGATTACAATTTTGCAAGACATTTTGGATTGGAAATCCGCCAAGTGATCGAAGGGTCTATGGAAAATGGATCTTTTCCAGGAAAAGGAGGGATCATCATCAATTCGGGCAACCTAAATGGCTTGACGATGAAGGAGGCGATGACCCAATCCATCGCCTTTTTGGAAAAGCAAGGGATCGGACGTGGAAAAGTACAGTACCGCATGCGGGATGCCATCTTTACCAGACAGCGCTACTGGGGTGAGCCACTACCGGTCTATTTCAAGGACGGGCTTCCCTACCTGATCGAAGAAAAAGACCTGCCCCTGGTACTCCCAGAGGTTGATAAGTACTTACCCACAGAAGATGGCGAGCCTCCACTAGGAAGAGCCAAAGATTGGACTTATACCAATGAAACGGGCACCTACCCCTTGGAACTTTCTACCATGCCGGGTTGGGCAGGTTCAAGCTGGTATTTTTTCCGCTACATGGATCCAAGTAACACCAACTCTTTTGCGGATAAGGACAAAACAGACTATTGGGGAGCGGTGGATCTTTACATCGGGGGATCGGAACATGCCACGGGACACCTGTTGTATTCCCGTTTCTGGACCAAGTTCCTTTACGACATTGGGGCAGTCTCCATCGATGAACCTTTCCAGAAAATGATCAACCAAGGCATGATACAGGGTCGATCTAATTTTGTGTACCGAATCAAAGGGAGCAATTCTTTCGTGTCCCTTGGATTGAAGGATACCTACGACACCTCTGCGATGCATGTGGATGTGAATATTGTGCACAACGACCAGTTGAACCTGGAAAAATTCAAGGCCTGGAGACCTGATTTGGCCAATGCGGAATTTATCCTGGAGGATGGCAAGTACCATTGTGGGGCAGAAGTAGAAAAAATGTCTAAGTCCAAGTACAATGTAGTCAACCCAGACGACATCATCGAGCGCTATGGGGCAGACACCCTCCGCTTGTACGAAATGTTTTTGGGGCCCTTGGAACAGTTTAAGCCATGGAATACCAACGGCATCGATGGGGTGTACAAATTCTTGCGAAAACTGTGGAACCTCTACCATCCACAAAACGGCCCCTTTGCGATCAGTGATGCACCCGCGAGCAAGGAAGAACTGAAAGCCCTTCACAAGGCTATCAAAAAGATGGAAGAGGACATGGCCAACTTCTCTTTCAATACTTCGGTATCCAGCTTCATGATCTGTGTGAATGAGTTGACTTCCTTGGGTTGTAACAAACGGGAAATATTGGAGCCTTTGGCTATTTTGGTTTCCCCTTACGCACCACATATCGCTGAGGAACTCTGGGCGCTACTTGGTCATGGGGAATCCATCACCAAGGCCAGCTTCCCTGCATTTCAGGAGGCACATTTGGTCGAAAGTAATTTTGAATATCCTGTGATGATCAATGGAAAGTTGCGTGCCAAGTTGGACCTTCCGCTTACCTTGACTGTTCCCGAGATCGAAAAAGCAGCCCTCGCGGATTCACAGGTTCAGAAATGGATGGAAGGAAAAGCCCCTAAAAAGGTGATTATTGTGCCTGGAAAAATTGTGAATCTGGTCGTTTAAACACCTGTAAACTGATTTAAGAGCGGGGAAATCCCGCTCTTTTTTTTGTAACTTTCTCGATCAACTGTCCGCTAGCCCATGATTTTGTATTTGTTTCCAGTACGAACCACCTTTATTGAACGTGACTTGGAAATGATCCGTCCTGTGGCCAAGATTGTACCGCTGGAATTTACCCAGACACCTTGGAAACTCCCCTTGTACTTGGTACTCCAATTTTTTCAATTGCTCTGGTACCTCCCAAAAACCAGTCAATACCTCTGTTTTTTTGGAGGATATCATACCCTGTTGCCGGTGATTTTTGGGAGAGTTTTTGGTAAAAAATGCACCATCCAAGCTGGTGGCACCGACTGCATCAACATGCCGGAGATTGGCTATGGCAACTTTCGAAAGAATCCCTTGGCTTGGGCTACTGCCTACTCCTTTACCCATTGCAGCTTGATCTTGCCCGTAGCCGAAGCCTTGGTCAGCCAACACTACAATTATGACCACCGGATCAATCCGAAGCAGGGGCTTCTGCAACTGATTCCCGGTTTGAAGACCCCCATTCAGGTCATTCCAAATGGATTTGATGTGGATTTTTGGAAGGACTTGGGGATGAAGCGGTTGAAGCACAGCTTTATTTCTGTCGCTACGAGTACCTCCACTCCTGCCCGTGCACGGGTTAAGGGATACGACTTGATTGAAAAATTGGCAGCAAATAATCCCAAGTGGAGCTTTACCTTGGTGGGAGATTCCAACTACCAACCCCAATCCAGCAATATTCAGGTACTAGGAAAAGAGACCCCAGCATCCTTAGTGCAGCGCTACAATACCCATGAATTTTATTTGCAGCTTTCCAGTTCGGAGGGCTTCCCCAATGCCTTGGGTGAGGCCATGGCCTGTGGCTGTCTGCCCATTGGGTCGGCGGTAGGTGCCATTCCAGAGATCATTGGGGATTCGGGCTTGTTACTCAAACGGAAAGAGCTGAGCACCTTGCAACAGTTGATTCAGGATTGGATGGCTGGAAAAACCCAGCTAACCTCTCCTCGAGCGCGTATCGAGCGTTACTTCACCTATGCCCATCGCCGGCAGTTGCTGCTTCAAGTACTTTCGTTGAAGGAATAGAGGTGGCTTCCTAAAAAAACAGCGGAGAAATTTCCTTCTCCGCTGCATTCAAAAGTTTTTTACTTTTCATTCTTGCCAAAGGCAATCAAATTCAATCAAACAATTGATCTCGATCCAATCCTTTGATTGAGTTTTTCATTTCCTTCCGGTAGTAAAGAAAATGAACGAATAGCCCAATCCCCCAGAAAACAAGGGTATAGTTTACACTACTAATTGATTCGTATTTTGACAAAAGACCTACAAAATAAAATCCATAGGACACCAAGAAAAACACAGCGAAGTTGGAAAGATGGTAGGTAAATGACATATTCACAGGTAAGTCATTCCATTGCTTTAATCCAAAATACCGACCAGTTTGATACATGACAAGGAAGAAAATGACTGGTGCTAAAACAGCTCCTATCCAATACTCGTTTTCAAGAACATAGGAAAGGGAAAATCGGAACAGGATATTCCACAAGGCAAGTACTCCAATAAATCGAAGTAGAATGGGGTTTGTTAAAATTTTCATGATTTAGGATTTTAAAAGATTAGAAATTTTAGAAGAGTGCAACAATAGAATATTCCTTTCGATGAATTTCTCCAAAAGCTGCTCTCCTGAACTAGTCAAGCGATAGTATTTGCGTTCTGGGCCGGAGGCGCCAGGCTTTAGTACAAACTCCACGATGTCTAAATGCTGGAATTTTCTTAGGCTGCGGTATAAACTTTGTTCATCATAAGAAATGGTTTGTTCGGAAAATTCTTGAATGAAGGATCTAATTTCATCCACATATTTTTCCCCATGCTTTAAGGCAATAAACATCCAAAACGTGAGCTGTCCCTTTTTGTAGGTCTCTTCCCAAATGGATAACAGTTCTTCTACCATATTATTAGTATTATACTATTGATATAATACAAAGGTAGATTGAAATTTTATTTTTCCAATTTTTTTTACTCATATTTCTTTTTAAGCTAAAAAATAAAAACGGCTATACTATGTCATTATAGCCGTTGGTAACCTAAAAAACGTACGGAACCCCTACCTAAAACCTAAACCGAAGCACAGGAGTCAATTCAAAACTCTCGAAAGAATGGGAATATCCACTCGTATAAAAAAGTCGCGAACGAAGGCCCACTTGGAAATTTTCACGAAGGGAATGGTAGTATTCCAGCCCCACAAAAGCGCCAAAGTCTGAATTTATAGGAGCATCATGAAGTGAAACTTGAGTTCGACCTGAAGCTGTCCCACTTATCTGGATATATGGATTTCTAAACCGCAGATTAAATAGCCCTGCTGAACCAATCAACTTGTCTTCGATAAAATGTCGTCTGAATACCAATTAATGAAAGTTTTTTACCTTTCGAATTCGGTAATCTTCAAAGAAAACTACTGCTGTTGGAGTTTGAACGACAAAAGAATAATCCTCCGAATTCACCTGCTTCGAAAACCCAAACCCAAACTCATTTTTTCCAGCAGGTCTATACAAGTACTCAAAGCCAAATGCCTCCCCTCTACCCTTCATCTCAACATATCTTTCGATAGGTATGGGATCATAAGAATTATAATCATTCGAAAGTCCATAACTAAAGCTGAAGCTAGATTTAGACAAAATGGAATCAAGCTTTTGAGCCATCGCGTTGGGAAAGGATAGGAAAAATAGGAGCGCCAACCAGGTTGCATTTTTCATAGGAATAGAATTTAAGTTTTAAAAAAAGAAGTGAAACGGACTTAGTCGGGAATGTCCGTAAAGCGTTGATCGAAATAAAAACGCAATGAACCCACACTTTTTTCATAATCGTCGATTCTATTTTGAGTATGAACTACTTTGTGCAAAACAGCGGAGGAGTCACCTTCTCCGCTGCATTCAGGACGTATCCCTAATTCAACCTAAACCGAAGCACAGGAGTCAATTCAAAACTCTCGAAGGACTCAGAGTAGCCCTGCGTGTAGAATAGACGCGTGCGTAAGCCAATTTGGAAGTTTTCGCGAAGGGAGTGGTAGTATTCAAGTCCAGCAAAAATCCCGAAATCAATTACTACAACTTCATCACTTAATGTGACTATGGTTTGGTCTGAGTTTCCTATAATTTCTACATAAGGATCTCGGTACCTTAGGTTGTAAATTCCAGCTGCACCGATCAACTTCTCTTCAATAAAATGCCGCTTGTACAGCAGGTAATGGAAGTTTTTGGTCCCACGAATTCGATAGTCATCAAAATTGATTAAGGCGAAAGAAGTTTGTTTAATTACCGTGAAGTCCCTGTAATTGACATCCTTGGAAAATCCAAATCCGTACTCATTTTTTCCTTCAGGGCGGTAGGTGAATTCAAAACCAAACGCCTCTCCTACCTCGCTTCGATTATTAAAACTTACGATTGGTAACTTATCGTTTGTATCCACACAGCAAGCAAAGAAATCATGGGATAGGCCATAACTAAAGCTTAGGCTAGATTTAGATAGAATTGAATCTAGCTTTTGAGCCATCGCCGGAGGAAAGGAAAGAAATAGGATTAAGGCCAACCAGGTTGCATTTTTCATAGGATTAGGAGTTAAAGTTTTAAAAAAGAAGTCAAGCGGTTTTAGCCTGGGATGTCCGTAAATCGGTGCTCGAAATAAAAATGTAGGAGTCCCACATTTTTAACATTGTAATCGATGCCATTTCGGGTACGGACTCCTTGGTCAGTAGCTCCTACTACATAGGCCAAAACTGATCTTCGAGACAACTCCGTATTGACTCGAAATCGAGAACTTTCAGATTCCACTTCTAAGTTGACAGAGGCCGTAGCTTCAGCAGTGACTTCCTTTTTTATAAAATCATACCCCACTTTGACTCCAGCATTTGCTTTGGCCTTTCCAGTCAAGTTATGCTCCGTAAAAAGGAAAAATTGCTGGCTGTTTTCGGTCATGTCCCAGTCTGGGTCAAATTGGATATTGACCGTCTTCCATCTTTCCAATTTGATATCATCTTTCGAAAACTTTATTAAATCGTAACGGTAGGTATCGCCATCCACTCCAGCAGCAACTGTACCATCAAAATTGACCTTGACCTTACTGGAACCTCTATACAACCGTACCTTAACAATCCTACCAAATAGGCCTATGTAATCTCTTTTGGTAAGTTTCACTTCCGGAATCGTCGTAAATAAAATATCCGCTTGGGAGATGGAGGTATGATTGACATTATAAGTCAAAATTACCGCATCAGCAGCAGGTGTTGGAAGTTCGGGAACTGGAGGAGTAGTATTCATCTCGTAAAAATCCTCATCGAGGTAAGTCACCACCAGTGTGGCTTGATCAAGTGAATACGCATCGTCTACATAAGGAAGTCGCTTGCCTTCGGTACCAGATATCCCTCCACCAGTGAGCGAGTACAAAAACCCTTCGTTCCAGTCTTCCCGAATAAGGGGATCGTAGGTGGTCGTGATTGATTCCGCATAGGTCTCCCAATCAAACCGCTCCTCGTAAGGAAAGTGAATTACCAAGCCTTGGCTTGCAAAAAATGAAATCAACTCCTCCTGAAGAGATACCCGCTGCTGCGCACGCTCGGGCCGAGCACGAAAGGTTTCCAACCCCCTTACTAAAAAAGGATAGGCATCCAAATGCTCCAAAGAATGCTGAATGAGGGCTTCCCGAAAGGGGTTTGCTCCTGCACGCAAGGAACTAATATTACCTGCACGACTTAACGTGGCGAGTTCCGAAGGCGGCATGGTTTGCTTCTCTCCAAGCAAGGTTGCTAGGGAAACTGCATCCCCGAAGTCATCGTACTGCTGAATGTGTGCACTAAGTGTGACCCGTGCTTCTTTGTTTTGCATCACCTCGCCGAGCAGCTGCGAAAATTCTTTGGCTGTTTCTACCTGCTGCCATTCGTCCAGTGGAAGCGTTTGCGTCCAGATCGGATCTGCCTGAGTCAGTTGTAACTCCTCTTTGGGAAGGCAGGCGCTGAAAAGTAAGGAGCCAGCCAAGAGGATACTTAAAAAATGTGATCGATTTCGTTGCATGTGTTTTGAGTTAAAAAGTGAAGAATTTTTAAAAAATGGTCATGAATGGAGGTGGCTAGCCTCTGGAATTTGCCTGATTTGAAGGTGATTACAGGAGAAACTTAAAAATTTATTTTTATTAATAAAAGAATTTTTTTTATTTTTTTTATTTTTTTTATTTTTTTATCTGTATCTATCCTAAAAAATTTAAAAAATAGCATCTCCTAGTTTCCCTTGTTTAGTAACAAGAGGACCGCACATTTGAAGAGAGGAAGGTGTATTCTGAAAAACGTACTAGGTATTTTAAAAACAAAGCACAGCGTCTGAGAAACAGGAGTTTCAA
Organism: Algoriphagus sp.; assembly: GCA_023653075.1. Lineage (GTDB taxonomy): Bacteria > Bacteroidota > Bacteroidia > Cytophagales > Cyclobacteriaceae > Algoriphagus. The sequence continues at coordinate 5,503 of JAMNXQ010000020.1, read as the reverse complement.
AAAAGATAGGGGGTACCGAAAAAGGAACAATTTATTGCTAAAATTCATATCCCCTTCAGGTTGGTAAAAAAATACACCTAAACCAACTTGAAGCTATTTTACATAGATTCTGAACTTAGCCCATCATTTTTAAACCCTAATTTTAAAATTTACAATATTTTAAGAGTTTTTGTCTAAAAAAAGGAGCCAGTTTTAAAAAACTGGCTCCGGATTTGGGGTTATTGTTAATGGAATAAAACCATATAAACTTCTGCAAATGGCTGGGTTGAGCTTTTATTCTTTGCATTAAAGTTTTTTAAACCTATGCAATCGATTGTAGTTTTCAAAATTTCGGAAAAGAATTTTCAAAAAAAATTCCGAGAATGACCCGCCCCACACTTAAACAAACAGGCATTCCTACTAGGAAGGGCACCAAAAAACAAGGCAAATCAATTTGGATTACCCAAACTTTTGGATTTAATCTTTAGTTTTGATTTACTACAGATAGAAACCACCCCATGGAATCACAAATACACCTTGAAAATTCAGGCTTCGGCAAGTTGCAAGAGTACCTCAAGGAGTTTGTCTATGGAGGAATCGATGGAGCAGTGACCACTTTTGCGGTAGTTGCTGGAGGATTTGGCGCCAATTTGGATACGGGAATACTCCTTATTTTAGGCTTTGCCAACTTGCTTGCAGATGGATTTTCGATGTCTGTTGGCGCCTTTTTGGCTGCTAAAAGTGAGCGCGACACCTACGACAAACACGAAAAAATTGAATATTGGGAAATAGAAAACCTTCCCGAAATCGAACGGGCCGAGATTGAAGAGATCTATGCAGCCAAGGGATTTAAAGGGGAACTCTTGCAACAAGTGGTAGACCACATCTGTGCCGACAAGAAACTCTGGGTTGAGGAGATGATGAAAGACGAATTGGGCATGATGCGCGATTCCAAAAGTCCTTTAAAAATTGGCATTGCCACATTTGCCTCCTTTCTCTTGGTAGGTCTCATTCCACTTACGGTGTACCTCTGGAATTTTTTCTTCCCTAGCCCGATCAATCTCTTTTTCTGGACCAGTTTACTCACCGGCCTAGCCTTCTTTTTGGTAGGCTGGCTCAAAAGTGCGGTCAACCAAACTTCTGCGCTGAGAGGAATTTCCGAAACCGTACTCTTAGGACTTTTGGCCGCTGTGGTCGCCTATTTTGTAGGAGATGTGCTGGAGCAGTTTTTTAAGTGATTGAAAAAATTTTTGCTAACTGACCATAGTCAACGGTCCACAGCTCACCTAATTGAACCTCAAACCTTTTTTTTCTCTGGTAAGTGGTTTAATTGCGCGTAATCAAATTTAACAGACTAGCGATTCTCCATCTTTCCAATAGCCCTTTTTTTACTCAATTCGGATTTCTGTTCGTTTTCCGCATTGATGGAAGCAGCAGCCAATTCCGATGCATAAAAGTGGGTAGCCTTAAAGTAACTGAGTCGGGCTTCAGACTCTCCACTTGCTCGCTGCCATTTTTCATTTTTATACAATTTGACCTGATCCTCATGCAACTCCAAAAGTTCGTCATAAGGTCCGCGGGTAGAAATTAGTTTAACAAAAATCGGAGCGGTTTCTATCGCTATAAAAAGCAGCACCAAAAACAGTTCTGCAGTAGCCATGGCCTCACTTTCCTCGGTAAGTTTGGCCAAACCATCCATCCGTGCCGCAAAGCCATCGAAACCATCGATGCCGGGCACCTGCTTCTCAAACTCCAGTTGACGCTTGGCTCTAAATTCTTCGATTTGAACCTCCAATTTCTGCATTCTCATGTCATTACGAGCAGAAAGTGCTTTCAAGTCCTCCTGAGCTGCATCCAATTGTTGCTCCTTTTTCTTGGCATTGGTACCCAAACCAATTTTCCCACTTGTGCTGGCTGTTTTTTCCCCAAAGCGCTCCGCGTCGTATTCTTGCTGCAACTTGTCTCGGAAGGTACGCGCTTGGTGTACCTCTTTTTTGAGGGCTTCTTTTTCGGTTTCCAAGGCCTGGATTTCTGGGAATCCCTTGGCTAGACTATCCTTGGATTGCTTGATGAAAGCGATCTTCTGCTCATCCAACTTTCGATTGATTTCCCGCTCAAAGAGTTTCAACTCCAAGGGCTTTGAAATCACGACAGCCAAAAGCAAGGCCAAGGCCAATCGAGGAAGGGCCAACCTCCATTCCGACCAGCCTTGTTCTTTTTTTCGCATGCTGGATACGATAAACCGATCCAAATTGAAGATCATCGCTCCCCAAAGCAAGGCAAAAACCAGTGCTATCCACCAGGATTGAAAAACGGTATAGAGGGCATAAAATCCAGCTAAAGCAGCAAAAAACCCTGTAAAAAACACTGTGGCACCGATTCCAAGGTATTTATTGGATTCGGTAGGTGCTTTCTGGAGGATGGAGAAATTTGCGCCGCTGCAAAACCAGAAGAAACGGGTAAGTACCTGCATGTCGAAGGTTGTTAGAATTCTTTTTAGATGAAGCGAAAACTCAACCAATAAGTTGAAGGAAAGATATTTAGGGTCATTTATTTTGCAAAAATCCCAAAAACAAGAAATATCGCAGAAAACTAGTTTTGAACCCTCCAACAGGAAAAGAATACAAGCTTGAAAAATGTTCACTATCGATCAAAAAAATGATCGATTTTGACTCACTAATTTTGAGTAGGTTTGAGGGATGAAAAAATCCATTTTTCTAGTTTTGGTTTTTCTAAGCAGCTGGAGTGCGAGCATTGCCCAACAACATCCCTTTGAAGAAGAGGTACGAAGGCTAAGTGCGCGATTGGACAGTATCGGATGGAATCCTGGAGCAACTGTTTTTACTGGAAGTTCTACGATCCGAATGTGGCATAGTCTTCCCGAGGTCAGCGTGGGTACGGAAGTACTCAACACGGGGTTCGGAGGATCTAAGGCTTTGGATTTGGAGCGATACCTTTTTCCCCTCGTGTTGAAGTTTGACCCCGAGCGTGTCTTTATTTACGAAGGAGACAACGACCTTTGGGCAGGCGTCCCTTCGGAAGACATTCTGAATAGTCTTAAGCAAATTGTGACCCGCATCCATTTGGTGGATCCGGGAACAGAGATTGTCCTCATTGGAGCAAAGCCAAGCCCATCCCGATGGGAGAAAAAAGAGTCTTACCAGACCTTCAACCAGCTCCTACGCGTCTATTGCGACCAAGCAGAACAGGTGACATACCTCGATACCTGGAGGGCTTTGACTGACGAGCAAGGCAATCCTAGACCCGAACTCTACCTCCAGGACCAGTTGCACTTGAACGCCAAAGGCTACCTAGTTTGGAACCAGTTGTTTACTCCGTTTTTTACCAAATAAGTCAAGTTCCGGGCAAGTGGAAGGGTAAAAAGGAAAACCAACCCCAAGAATAATTCCAAAAGGCTTCTTTAAAACAGTCTAAATCAAGACTTGTAGGAAAAGTGACCGTAAGTATAAGGCCAGAAACTTCGCAGTTTGGTAACCTTAATCCCAACTTTTATTCATACTTTTGCGCCTTCAATAAGGCAAATCATGCAGCAAATTCGGAATATCGCGATCATCGCACACGTTGACCACGGTAAAACAACTCTTGTGGATAAAATCATCCACGTTTCCAAAATCTTCAGAGAAAACCAACAATTTGAAGACCTCATCCTGGACAACAACGATCTTGAGCGTGAGCGAGGGATCACCATCCTTTCCAAAAACGTATCCGTTCGCTACAAGGACCATAAGATCAACATCATTGACACCCCCGGTCACGCCGACTTTGGCGGGGAAGTTGAACGCGTATTGAAAATGGCCGACGGGGTCATTCTCCTTGTCGATGCCTTTGAAGGACCCATGCCTCAAACCCGCTTTGTATTGGGCAAAGCCTTGGCCCTTGGGCTTACTCCTATCGTAGTAGTCAACAAGGTCGACAAAGAAAATTGTAGACCTGATGAGGTACACGAATCGGTATTTGAACTGATGTTTAACCTCGATGCCACAGAGGAGCAACTTGACTTCCAGACGCTTTACGGCTCTGCCAAGCAAAACTGGATGGGGCCTGACTGGAAAAACCCAACTGACTCTATTCTTCCTTTGTTGGATGCGATCATCGACCACATTCCTGAACCAAAAATTGAAGAAGGAACCTTGCAAATGCAAATCACTTCTTTGGACTATTCCAATTTTGTGGGCCGTATTGCCATCGGGCGTATCGCTCGAGGAACTATCTCTGAAAACCAGCAAATTGCTCTTTGCAAGGCGGATGGCTCCATTAAGAAAATGCGTGTCAAAGAATTGCACACCTTCGAAGGTCTTGGAAAAAATAAAGTTCAGACGGTATCAGCAGGTGATATTTGCGCCGTAACCGGTATCGAAGATTTTGAAATTGGAGATACCATTGCGGATGTAGACAATCCAGAGCCACTCAAGCGTATCTCCATTGATGAGCCTACGATGAATATGCTCTTCACCATCAACAACTCTCCATTCTTTGGAAAAGAAGGTAAATTTGTGACTTCCCGCCACTTAAGAGATCGTTTGATGAAGGAAACTGAAAAGAACTTGGCCCTTCGTGTAGAATCCACGGATTCAGAAGATCGATTCTTGGTGTATGGCCGAGGCATCCTTCACTTGTCTGTATTGATTGAGACCATGCGAAGAGAAGGCTACGAACTTCAAGTAGGTCAACCTCAGGTAATCTTCAAGGAAATCGATGGCATGAAGTGCGAGCCTATCGAAACCCTTGTGGTGGATGTGCCTCAGGAAACTGCCGGTAAGGTAATTGAATTGGCTACCCAACGGAAAGGCGAATTGCTGATTATGGAACCGAAAGGCGACTTGCAGCACTTGGAATTTAAAATCCCTTCCAGAGGCTTGATCGGATTGCGAAACAACGTCCTGACTGCTACCCAAGGTGAAGCGATCATGAATCACCGTTTTGAAGCCTACGAACCTTTTAAAGGGCCTATTCCAGGAAGAATCAACGGTTCCCTCATCTCCATGGAAGGCGGACAGTGTACTGCTTATGCCATTGACAAACTTCAGGATCGCGGGGTCTTCTTTATCGAACCGGGTGATGACTTATATACCGGTCAAGTTATCGGCGAACATTCCCGTGACAACGACATTGTGGTCAACGTACAAAAAGGCAAGAAATTGACCAACATGCGTGCCTCTGGTTCGGATGACAATGTACGAATTGCTCCTCCTAAGCGTTTTTCTTTGGAAGAATCCATGGAATACATCCAAAAAGATGAGTACTTGGAAATTACACCAAAGTCCATCCGTATGCGAAAAATCTACTTGGATGAAAACGAAAGAACAAGAATGGCGAAGAAGGAAGATTAATCCTTCCGACTCAACTTATAAAATGAGGCTGTCTCATAAATAGTTTTTCAAGTTAGAGACAGTCGATTTTACTCAATAGAGGCCGATTTTTGATTTTCGGCCTCTATTTTTTTGACCCTTGGTCATTATTATTATTCAGTTAGGATTAGAAACTGATTTACGATGTTGTTGGT
>JAMNXQ010000057.1 GCA_023653075.1 Algoriphagus sp. | reverse complement strand
GGTAACTCCCGCCAGCCACAAAGAACATTCGGGTATTGTTGAAGCGCATGGATCGGTACTTAAAGACTACGGGGAGTTCCACCATAGTCGCTTCATTGACCAGTTCTTCGCTCCGGTAGCCTAGACTGGGAATGGCAGTATTGTCAGGACCAGTTGGAGTGGTTGCCGAAGTGCCGTCGAAATAGTTGACATCCACCTTGTACTCGTAAAACCCAATTTTAGGGGTAAAAATCATGTTCACCTGATCGTGAAAGCGCAGGATTCCAATAAAACCCAAAGAAAATCCTGGGGTGAACTTGGGGAAAATGGAATGGATGGCATTGTTGGCAGGAACCGCTGGATTTAAAAATTCCGGAGAATAGCGGAGCTGGTAGCTCGCAGTATGCATGCCTAGGAAAAACCCGTAGGAAGTGAATTTATCATCCGAGCCCGAATTGTTGGTCAATCCAAAATACCCTTGGGCATTGCTTTTGGCCACTACACACCCCAACAGGAGGCTGAGGACAATTATTTTTGCCCTACGTAGATGGAACTGATGCCAAAAGTGAGTGGTTTGCATACGGTGCTTTGAAAGCCTACTTTTTTTAATACTGCTAGAAAATCTTCCCCATCAGGGAAGGCTGCTACGGACTCTGGAAGGTAAGTATAGGCAGAATTGTCTTTGGATACAATTTTACCGATTTGTGGAAGAATTACATTTGAATAAAACCCGTAGGCTTGTTTCATTGGAAATGCCTTCGGTTTACTAAATTCAAGAATGACGGTTTTTCCTCCAGGCTTCAGCACACGGTACATGTCTGCCAGTCCTTTTTCCAGATTTTCATAGTTCCTAACTCCAAAAGAAACGATGACGGCATCGAATTTATTGTCTTCAAACAGGAGACCTTCCGAGTCCCCCAACAACATTTCAATTTTATCTTGAAGGCCTCGCTTGACCATTTTTTTACGTCCTTCGGATAGCATGCCCTCCGAAATGTCCACCCCGATGATTTTATCTGGGTTTAGAGCCAGCGCTTCAATCGCAAAATCCCCTGTTCCCGTTGCGATGTCTAGGATCAATTTGGGTGCGTCTTTTCGCAACTGGCGAACGGCCTTTTTTCTCCAAATGATGTCAATTCCCAAGCTGAGCACATGATTCAGTAAATCGTATTTGGGGCTAATGCTGTTAAACATTTCAGCTACCTGCGCCTTTTTCGGGTCTTGCTTATCTTTGTAGGGAACGACGGACATGGGAATTTTACTTTGGTGAGGCAATATTACAATACAAACCCGAGGAATCGAAAATTGTTGTCTCGCTTTAGCCAAGATGCTTCCAAAATAAAAGCCTACTTTTGTGTCCAAGAATTGAATTATGATCCGAAAAGCAACCTTTTTAGTCAGTAACAGTGACCTCACGAAGTGTCCCAAACCGGATCGGGCAGAAATTGCCTTTATCGGGCGTTCCAATGTGGGAAAGAGTTCCTTGATCAACATGCTCACTGGAGTGAAGGAACTGGCAAAGACCTCCCAAAAACCAGGTAAGACCCAGTTGATCAATCACTTTACTATCGACGATCGCTGGTATCTGGTGGATTTGCCAGGTTATGGATTTGCCAAAGTCAGCAAGGACAAGAAGGTGAAATGGGAGAAAATGATCAGTGACTACCTCACCACACGTACCAATCTGTGTGGGGTGTTTGTCTTGATTGATAGCCGCCTAGAACCTCAAACTATCGATTTGGAATTTCTCAACTGGTGTGGAGAAGAAGATGTGCCTTTTGTGGTAGCCTTTACCAAAGCGGACAAGCAATCCAAGACACAAACCGACCGAAACGTCAAGCTGTTTTTGAACAAACTGGTAGAAATTTTTGGGGATACCCCAGATTACTTTGTCACCTCGGCCGAGAAAGGACAGGGGAAAGAAGCAGTAGTCAAGTACCTAGCGGACTTGGTCGCTGAATTTGAGTCCCAGCGTTGAACTCGGTAGAATCGTTTATATTTGTTCCCGAAAGAATTAATCCCCTATGAATTTTAAAGACATTGCATCCGTTGCTGGAAAGCCAGGATTGTACAAAATCATCAAGCCGACCCGTTCAGGGGTGATTTTGGAAGCATTAGATGAGAAAAAATCCAAGTTGGTAGCCGGCATGTCTATGCGGGTTTCGGTATTGAGTGATATTTCGATTTACACGCTCACTGAAGAAGGTGCAGAGCCTTTGGAGTCGGTGATGAAAAAAATCGAAGCTAACTACAAGGGTGATACAGGCGTAGATGCCAATGCCTCCGATGCCGAGTTGCGTGCATTCTTAAAATCTGTGCTACCCGAATTTGATCAGGACCGCGTGTACGTGTCCGATATCAAAAAGCTCAACGCCTGGTACCTGCTTATCCACAAGAATTGCCCTGAGGTATTTCAGGAAAGCACTACCACTGAAAAAGAAGCTTAATTTACAGCCCCGTTTCTACGGGGCTTTTTTTATCTTGTATCATGAATTCCCTGACCGAAGAAACTTACGCGCTAGTCACCCAGGAGCTGTCACTTCCAGCTCCTCAGGAAGGGTTTGACGAAGTCAAAGCGGTATTGTTACTAACTCAGGCTGTGCGCCAGCTCCTAGATCAGAACCTGGAACGACTTCTTCAAATTTGCTACCGGATAGATTTGTCAGAAAATCTGCTCAAAAAAATCCTTGCTGAATCTCCCCCCGAACTCCTTGCTTCAGATCTAGCGCAAGCCTTGTGGGACCGGCAGAAACAAAAAATCGTCCTCAGAAAACGCTACTCGGGAACGGAGGGCTCCGAGTAAGTCAGAGGTCACTTTTTTCCTTCCGAGGGATTGCGTATGTTTCGTTCAAATCTCTTTTTATGGCAAATCCCATTTGGATCATGACCTCCGCCTTTGATCAACTCAGTTTGGAGGAGACAATCGAAAAGGCACTTCAAATTGGCGTTCAAGGCTTGGATCTCTGCGTTTTCCGAAAGGATGGCACCCGCAATGACTTTGTAGCCACTCACTTGGATTACCAAAATTTCGGTCCAGTAGAAGCCCAGCAGCTACTCGGACAGTTCAACCAGGCTTCTCTTCGACTTTCTTTGGGAGCCTTTGAAAACCTGATTGGCGGCGATCCCGTCCAGCGCGTCCACAATCAAAATCATCTACTCCGCTTGATTCGTATGGCCTACTTGCTTGGTGGCGATGAAAATAACATCACGGTGGGCACCTTTGTGGGCTACAACCATGAGTTAGGCAATCAGGAGGGAGGTTTTGAGAAAAATTTAATGGAATACCAGCGGATTTTTGGCCCGATCATTCGCTATGCAGCCAGTCTGGGGGTCACCGTGGTGTATGAAGATTGTCCTATGGAAGGCTGGAGGAGTTCGGGATTTACCGGCACCTTCAACAACCTATCTGGGGTGCTGGCAGCGCGCAAATTGATGTATGAACTGGTTCCCGAAAAAAACCACGGTGAAATCTACGATCCCTCACACGACGTATGGCAGCATACCGATCCACTAGCCGTGATCCAACATACCGAAATGTCCCGAGTACTGAGAATTCATGTCAAGTCCACGCGAAACGTGTCCGACCCCTATTGGGGCAACATGTACCCCATGCAGCAAATTCGGGCCGACTGGGCAGAGAAATTAGGAATTACTTCTAGTAAAAATCCTTGGGATCGCCACCATTACGAGGCTACCCTGCCAGGCTTTGGATTAGGGGATTCCATGGATTGGAGAGCCTTTGTGGGATTAGTGCGAGAGAAAGGATTTACGGGGCCTTTTGAGATTGAAAATGAAGCCCTTCTTTCCAAGCAAACGGGCAGCATGGGAGCCATTGTTCAGGGCTGTAAAGCTGCCGTGCAGAATTTGGCTCCGCTACTCTGGGAATTGACCGAGGAGGGATGGGTGTACCCTCAAGGTGCACATCAGCCCCTGAAAGACTTGGGAAGGAAGGATGTTCCGTTGCTGACGATGGATCAGTTGTAAGGGAAAAAATATTACCCTACCTGCTCCTCATAGCCTGTATCGGCTTGGAGGCCCTTGCCTTCGGCAGCTGCTACTGCAAGCTGGTCACAGCGCTCGTTTTCGGGGTGTCCTGCATGCCCTTTAAGCCAAAAGAATTTGGGCTTAAACTTGAGGTGGAGGGGGATGTACCGAAGCCAGAGGTCTGGATTTTTTTTATCCTTAAACCCCTTTTTTTGCCAGGCCCAAAGCCATCCTTTTTCAATGGCGTCCACCACGTACTTGCTGTCTGAATAGACCTGAACGGGGTATTCTGTCGTCTTGATTTCTTGAAGTGCACGGATGACTGCCAGGAGTTCCATACGGTTGTTGGTTGTCAATCGAAATCCCTCCGAAAGTTCCTTTCGGTGCTGTGCAAACTTTAAGACAGCCCCGTAGCCCCCTGGACCTGGGTTGCCTTTGGCTGCTCCATCAGTGAAAATGACAATCATGCGACAGAGAAATTAAAAAAAGTGACCCCTAGTTTTTTCATCCTCCAGCCAATGGAAAGGCGTTGGTCTTGAAGATTTTTACAGCAATCGACAAGAGAATAATTCCAAATATGCGACGTAGGACGTCCACGCCTGTTTTGCCGAGTTTCCGTTCCAGCCAGGTGGTGCTTTTAAGCACGATAAACACAAAAATCAAGTTGAGCAGGATACCGATTGCAATGTTGATCTGCTCAAACTCAGCCTTTAAGGTCAAGATGGTGGTAAGTGTACCCGCTCCAGCGATTAGTGGAAAGGCAATGGGCACGATAGAGGCACTGGTACTGGCTGTGGCTTCGGGGTCTGGTTTGAAGAGCTCTATCCCCAAAATCATCTCAGCACCAAGTGCAAAAATGATCAAGGCTCCTGCGATGGCAAAGTCTTCCACGCCAATTCCAAAAAGGGTGAGGATGGATTTTCCCACCAGAAGAAAAGTAATCATCAAGATACCAGCAACAATCGTTGCTTTTCCGGACTGAATATGACCTACTTTTTTTCGTAAGTTGATGATGATGGGAATGGATCCCAGAATATCAATGACAGAAAATAGAATGAGGGAAACCGAGAGGATTTGTTTGAAATCTACCATGCCGCAAAGGTAGGGAGATTTCGGAGAGTCGCGAAGGAATCGGGCAAATCCTTGTTTGGCCTAGAGCAGACCCGCCCCGTCTTCCACTTCTTCCAGGGCTTGGCCTAGGAAGTCAATCAAGGGTTTCATCTGCTGGAATCCTTCCAGCGCAAAATGAATGAAAGCACCCGTACGTACCGCTTGGTCGGAGATGGGATGGGATACCGTGAAACTTTTTAGTTTGAGGTACTCGATGTAGGGGTGAGTGGGTTCGTAATCTCGAGGGCAGGTTTTGAGCCTTTCTCCTTCCAGACTAGGAAATAGTTTTTTGAAGTCGGGATTTTCCACAATCCGCTCCAAATCTGCTCCACTGAAGTCGATTTCCCTTCGGATTTTTTTTAGGGTATCTGCTTCAGGCATCCAAATTCCTCCTGCCAGAAATGAATTTCCAGGTTGAATTTGAAGGTAGTAGCCTGGTCCTGGGGATTTCTTTCCTCCCGGGGAAAAGTACACCCCGAAATTGGTTTTGTAGGGGTTTTTATTGGCCGAAAAGCGTACGTCCCGATTTTGTCGAAACAGGCAATCTTTGGCCTTGAAGGAAGCTAGGCTAGGCTCCAATTCTACCATGGTTTTCAGGAGCACCTGCGTGTCGGCTACAAGGGTCGCCTTGGTGTCCAGGTACCATTTTTTGTTGGCGTCCATCCAGTCTTTGTGGTTGTTTTCACTCAAAGCGGAAAGAAAATCTAAGTAGGGACGCATGGCGGATTGGTAAAAGGATATGATTCACTTGTAAAAGTTCTATTCACCCTTTTTTGTTTTCAAAACAGCGAAGGTTTTAGACTAAATTCTACTTAGTTAGACCTTCGCGGTCTTGGAGATCTCAAAGGTCTGTCAATCTTTGCTGTTTATTTAATAGCGAAGGTTTGTATTTTCCTAATTTACTATTTAGACCTTCGAGGTCTGGAAGACCTCAAAGGTGGCCCGCAAAGGTCAGAAAACAGCGAAGGTTTATTTTTAGCTCCAAGTTCGCTAAGAAAGCGCATCCCTACTCGGGGCCTGATAGTCCCACACGTACTTCATACAGGGTAAATTCTTGATTAAAGACAAAGCGCTTTCTAGTACAATAATCGTCGGGTCTTAGTAAATAGATTTTTCTCTTATCGTTATCCAATTTCAGCCAATCCGCTGAGTTTAAATCGGAGGTATATCTTGGGTTTTGTTCCAAAATGTCAGCATAGCGCATGTTGATTTTCGACAAGCTGTCCTCCGGAGATATCCAACCATGACTTAATCCTAAGGAATGGAAAATTGGAATGTCTTTGGAAAACCCAAAATGGCCCTTTTTTTTATGAAAGAATGACATTTTCCATTGCGTGCAATCGTCCGCAATCAGAATTATGGAATCTGAGGGATCAGGGGTTGGATATAGCCAAAGTGTAAGTAGTAAAATTAGTTTCCACATGGTTTTGTTAGGGCACTTAGAAGATTGCCAAAAGGTCTAGATAATTCTTTTGCTAAAGTTTATTCAATCATCTGGTAAGATTAAATCAATGTACATTTCATAAACTGTAAATTCAGTGTTCCATTTAAATCGTCTAGCAGAACAATAAGCTGATGGCAGCAAAAAATAAATTTTTTTATTAGCAGATCTCAGTTTATACCAATCTTCCCAAGTTAACTCTGAGGAAAATAGGGGGTTTTTGGCTAAAATTTCAGGATAGGATAGTGTCAGCTCTTCCAAACGTTCATTTTCTTCAGTCCAAAAATGTTTAAGAAAAAAAAGGGAGAATCGTCTTTTTTTCCTAGGCTAAATCGGCGTCCCTTGGAAGATTTTTGCAGTGATTCGTTGAATGGAGATTCCCATTCTTCCCAATTCCCACAATCGTCTACGATGATAAATAGACTATCTTTTTCCACTTGGGAAACGGTTAGCCGTAGTGCCAAAATAAAAAT
>JAMNXQ010000019.1 GCA_023653075.1 Algoriphagus sp. | reverse complement strand
CAGCTGGTTGGTCGTGTAGTCTTTAAAGACTATATTCGTGTCTTGTTTTTGCACACCTCAAAATAACAATTTTGAGTTAAACAAGAAAGGCTAGCCGAGAAATCGACTAGCCTTCTAATTTTAAGAGACTTTTGAGACAGCCTCTTTTTTTTACGATTTCCGTAGGAAGGTGAAGGTAGTTGGGGCTTTAATTTCTTTGCCGCCTACCTCTAAATAGGGATAGACTAAAAAATTGATCGGCCCTGTGGTAGGTCCAGGATTTAATTCCAGGTCCCTTCCTCGTGTAAACTCAATTCGATTGGCCGGATGCCTGCCAAAGTAATAGGTAGCCAAGGCCGTGTACTTGTTGGCTTCACTGATGTCCACAGGCCACCACTTGCCATCTGCATAAAATTCCGCCCAGCAATGGTACCCATCCATGCCCCCTTCATTTCTGTCTGAAGGAATGGAGGCTCCAATCGCAAAGCGAGCAGGAATGCCTACCGAACGGGCTAAAGAGATGAAGTAGGAATGAAATTCAGAACAATTCCCTGTTTTGGAGTCACAGGCATAATTGGAGTCCCCACGTCCAAAGTCCCCAAATTTCATGTAACGCATCGTTTCGATGATGTAGTCGTATAATCTGCGTGCTTGAATCAGGTGGGACTCCTTAATTTTTTCGCCCAAGGCCTCTTTCGCAATTTCTTCAAAGCGTCCTCCCACAGGCATCAGTTTATTTCCTTTTAGGTAAACGGCTGGATTGGGCAGCGCCTCGGCATAAGGGCCTTTTTCGCTACGCGTCACGGCATAGGAAATGGAAATTTGCTGTCCACTGTGCTCCGGGCCTAGGCTCATGTAGAGCACTTCGTTTTTATTTGCTTGGTCTTTCAGGACTTTGCTGGAAACGGGCAACTTCTTTTCCAAGATTTTCACTTCTTGAAATGCATCCGACAGGGCTAAAGGAACCCAGATTTCTGCCGACTCGGTAAGGGTAGGTAGCCTAATGGTGTAGTAAAATTCGAAACTATCTTTACCTTCTTTGACTCCAAGGAGGGAGTTATCGGATTGCTCTAGCGGCATTTTGTACCAGGTTTTGTCTGCATTTTGTTTCCAACTGTAATAAGGCTTTCCATTCAATTTATGGACGGAGGTTTGGGTGATGTTCATCTCCCCAGGCGTACCCTCCATAAAAAAGTCCACATCGTACACCTCCCCGCTTTCGTCGACCAAGTCTACACAAGCGAAGTGGCTGTTGGGCCCCAGATTGGATAGGTATTCCGTATGAACTCGGACCAACTTCATTTTTAAGTCGTGGTTTTCGTCTTTTACGGGGAAAAAGCCCCCATTCTCCTGGGTGGTGTGGGAGATGTAGTTTTTGATCTCTTGTTCAATCTCCGTGATAGTCAAGGGAGCCTCCACTTGCTTTTCAGTGGGTTCCGGATTTTTGCAAGCCTGCACACCCAGTAGCAGGAACAAAATAAGGAGTATTTGGTAGGAGTAAGGGCTGGTTTTTATCATGGCAAGGTAAGTTAGATTATCCCAAGAGGGTGGATAGGATCAGGTAAAACAAAGAGGGACAAACCAGGCAACCCAATCCGGTGTAAAAGGTAGCGGTGACCGCACCATAAGGAACCAAGGTAGGGTCAGTGGCTGCTAATCCTGCTGCAACTCCACTGGAAGTGCCCATGATTCCCCCGTAAGCCATAGCGGCTCCAGGAGAATTTAACCCGATCCATTTGGCCAAAACAGGGGTCAATAGAGTAACTGCGATGGTCTTGACTACTCCCGTACCGATACTCAAGGCAATAACTTCGGAGGAAGCACCTAGGGCACCTCCGGTGACAGGACCTACAATATAGGTGCAGGCTCCTGCTCCAATCGTACAAAGGCTGCTTGCGTCGCGGTAACCCATCAGCCAGCCAATGGCCACTCCAAACCCGAAAAATAGACCAATTCCAAGGATCAAAGAAACCAAGCCGAGCATTCCACTTCTGCGGATTAGGACGAAACTTGCTCCAGTAGCCGTGGCTACAATGGCGAAATCACGAAACATGGAACCTCCCAAAGTCGACAAGCCTTTGAAATAGGAGAGGTCTGCGAGTCCTTGTTCGCCATCGGTAAAAACACCTCCTAAATAGCCTAACCACAAAGCCAAGCCAATGGCTAAGGCTGAACCAGGAATACGTCCATTCAAGGTCTTTTTTGAAAATACATCGGACGCCAAAGTAAGGATCCCCACAAAAAGAAAGGCGACGATGAGTCCATTTTTGTCTAGTATGACTTCGAGTTCCTTCATTTTTCTGGATTTACTTGCTTGAGTAAGACTTTCACTACGCCAAATGCGAGGAGGACTGGCAAGGTGCCCGCCAAAAATGCCAGTAGACCAGCAGAGACGGCAGATTTGACATTCAAACTTGCTGCCATGGCGATCACAATGGGAATGTAGAGTTTGTTCCAAAACTCTAATCCAAATCCGAAGTCCCCATTCCACCAGCCTTTACTTGTTACGTATTCTTTGCCGAGAAGCAAAAACACCATCGCAAATCCCACACCACCGACATTGGCATCGATTCCCAACCAGGTGCCTAGTACTGCTCCGCACCACATACCGAGCAGGAAGCAAGCGGCTAATAAGGCAAGTCCTTTAATCATCTCGATTTTGGTTTAGGTGGTGGAAGAAAAAATCGATTTTAATTCATTTTTGACCACTTTTCCCATCGCATTGCGGGGGAGGTCTGCTAGAATCCGGTACTCCTTTGGTGATTTGTAGGTGGGTAGACGTTCCTTCAGCCAGTTCTTCAAATCCCTAAGGTTCAGTTCTCGTTCGAGGACGAGTACAGCTGCTACCAGCTCTCCCCATTCCTCATTGGGAATACCAACTACTGCGCAGTCCTTGACCAAAGCATGGCTTCGCAATACCTCTTCAATTTCTAAGGCGGAGATTTTGTAGCCTCCTGACTTGATGATGTCGATGGAGTCTCGGCCCAAAATTCGGTAGTAGTTGGCTTCAATTACCGCAATGTCGCCTGTTTTAAACCAGCCAGATTTGGTAAATGCTTTTGCGGTAGCTTCTTCATTTCCCCAATAGTTGGCAAAAACTCCTGGCCCTTGAATTTGGATTTCCCCAGGAAGACCAAGAGCGACTTCCTGCTCTTGCTCATCAACCAAGCGAACTTGAACGCCAGGTAATGGAGTACCGATGTAGCCTGCACGGCGTTCACCTTGGTAGGGATTGCTGATGGCCATGCCAATTTCGGTCATGCCGTAACGCTCCAAAAGGGTATGACCAGATACTTGTTTCCATTTTTCCATCACCGACACAGGAAGCGCTGCAGATCCGGACACCATCAGTCGAAAGGAGTTCATGCAGTAAGAAAGCGATGCTTTCTTTTTTTCTGAATACGAGTCAAATTCACAAATCAGTTTGAAATAGATGGTAGGCACGGCCATAAACACATTGACCTTAGCTTCTAGAAAAATAGAAAAAACAGTATAAACTTGGAAGGGATGAAGAAACTGTAGGGTGGCGCCAGCCCCAAGTGCACAGGATACTACATTGATCAAACCATGTACATGGTGTAGGGGCAGAAGGCAGAGTGTGTGATCGCTAGAAGTCCACTGCCAGGCGACAATCAAGGTGTTGATTTGCGCTTCTAGATTGGCATGGGTAGTGAGCACCCCTTTAGGTAAACTAGTTGTACCGGAGGTATATAAAATCAAAGCTCCTCGATTCAGAGCAATGTCAGGCAAGGATGCAGTTACAAACCCTAGCTGTAGGTCTTTGACCTGGTGAAAAGGAATTCCTTTTTCTTGAGCATAGTCTCCGAGAAGTTCACTAAAGGAAGGCTCCACCACTAAGGCTGATGCTTGGGTATCCTCAATTACATAAGCCAAGGAAGGCAATGGGTAACTCAGGCAGAGCGGTACGGCGATACCTCCCGCTTTCCAAATGCCCCAAAGTGTAGCCACGTAATTTAGCCCTGGAGATACCATAAAGGCAATACGCTCCTGGTTCAAATCAGCTTTTCCTGCAAGCAGTTGAAGTGCGATTTGAGAGCTTTTGGACCAAAGGCTTTCGTAGGTATGGGCTCCTTGGGCATCTAGGATTGCTATCGAACCGGGACGCCGCTGGGCTTGGTTAAAAAGGGTGCGCATGGAACTAATTTTCTGAAATATAAAAAAAACAGCGTCAGAAACTAGGTCCTTATCCATTTGCGGTGCCTAGCATACATTCACATTCGGGAAAAACCTCGAATGCTTTTGATAGGAGAGGTTAACTACCCTTGAATTTTTGGGTGATTAGTAGCCAAAAGCTGCTTGATCCACCATAAGCAGGGCATTTGCTTGATTCACTGCACCTGCAGGGATGCTTGCATCTTGTTTGAGTAGGCGCTGCACCATTTCTTGTTTTTCTGCACCGGTCACGATCCAGAGGATTCGCTTGGCAGAATTGAGAAGGGGGTAGGTAAGAGTCATCCGAATTCTCCCTTGGTAGAGTTGCTCCGTACAGGCCACATCTCGATCGTTTATCTCCAATACCCTATCTCCTGGCACCAAAGAGGCGGTATGTCCATCGCTTCCCATGCCAAGGTGGATTAGGTCTAGGCCTTCGTCTTCGGTGATCTCGTGGATGAGTTGGGAATAGTCTTGTGAAGCCACATCCAAAATTTCTGCCGTTACTGGCATGGGGAAAATGTGCAAGCGTGTGACTAGTGGACTTCCTTCAATGACTCGAAAGAGTTGAGTTAGGTTGCGGTCTTCATGTCCATCCGGTGCCACCCGCTCATCTACTTGAAACAAGTTGATCCGCTGCCAAGGAAGGGAGGCTTTGGAAAGGATTTTCAGCATTTCCCAGGGGGTTCGTCCCCCGCTGATAGCCATGGAAAAAGTTTTTTTCTGGGTCAGGGTTTCCCGAATAAGTTGTTCCAAATAGGCTGCCGCCTTTTCGGCAACTTGATCCGCTGAAGTAAAGATTTCAGTTTTAAGGCTCATTTTTTTGGCGGGGTAGGATTGTTCCAGCCCCCTGGCGGGCAGATTAGCTCGTTGACTTCCTCTGGTCCCCAGGTACCTGGGGCATACTCAAATACGGGTGAGTCGGCCTGTAAGTAATCATCTACCAACTTCCAGGCTTCTTCTACGTAGTCTTGTCGGGCAAAATGGGTAGGATCTCCCGCCATCGCATCGGTCAGCACCCGCTCGTAGGCATCTTTTTCATTGGGAAAAGGTGTGGGATTGCCTTGAACTTCAGAAAGTACCGAAGCCATGTCTTCCCCAGGAGCCATGATCAACATGCCGAAGGCCACGGTTACATCTGGGCTAATGCGAAAACGAATATGGTTGGGCTTGGAGGCAATGGAGGAATAGGCCGAAGGATGGTGTTTGAATCGGACGAGGATCTCCGTGCAGGTGACAGGGAGGTTTTTGCCGGAACGGATAAAAAAGGGAACCCCTTCCCAGCGGGGGGAATTGATATGGAGCCGCATGGCAGCAAAGGTTTCTGTTTTGGAATTCTCCCGCACGGCTTTTTCCTGCAGGTAGCCCTGGTACTGACCTCGAACTACGTCTTGGGCTCGGAGTGGGGCAATTGCTTTCAATACTTTTACTTTTTCATCTCGGATGGATTCACTGTCCAAGGATTGGGGAGGCTCCATAGTCAGGTTACAGAGGATTTGAAAGAGGTGGTTTTGGATCACGTCTCTGATGGCGCCCGTCACGTCGTAAAAGGCTCCCCTGCTTTGGATGCCAAAATCCTCAGCCATGGTGATCTGCATGGATTCGATGTGTTTCTTGTTCCATACCGGCTCCAGGAGGGAGTTGACAAATCGGAAAAACACTAGGTTATTCACGGGTCTTTTGCCGAGGTAATGATCGATGCGGTACACAGAACTTTCGGAAAACTTGGATAGCAATAACTTGTTTAACCCTCGAGCCGTGGCGTAATCTGTTCCAAAGGGCTTCTCTACGATGATGCGGGCACCTTTTGCGCAGCCCGATTGCTCGAGTTGGGCGATGATGCTGGGAAAGAGCACAGGTGGAATGGCCAAGTAGTGTGTGGGATGCTTTGCAGTGCCCAAGGCTTCACGAACTCGAAGGAAAGTTTGGGGGTCGGTATAATCTCCACCAACGAATGCCAATTGCTGTAGGAATTTTGCAAAGGATTCTTCTTCAAAGTTTCCGTAGCGTTGAATACTATCTTTGGCCCGCTGTTGTAATTTTTCCAGGTCGTAATCCCCACGTGCGACTCCAATGATGGGAGCATCAAGGTGTCCTCGCTTAATCATCAGGAAGAGTGCAGGAAATATTTTTTTAAAGGCCAGGTCGCCGGTAGCCCCATAAAATACGAGAGCGTCTGAGTTTACTTGAGCCATAAAAGGTGTGATCGAGGAATTGGAGTGCAGAAAGCAATTTTATAAAGAGGGTATAAGAGAAGCAGTGTATTAAAACCGATACTTGCCATTCCACAATTTAAACCCACCCGAAAAGGCATTTTTATTAGATCCCAACCTACAATTTGGCGGAAGTTCTTCAAGGTATTTGGAATTTCCACCCCCAAGAACAATCTCATCTGGTTGGAAGCAGTTTTGAAAGCGTTCAATCGTTTCGATTACCAATTCTTTCCACTGTTTTTTTCCAAGGAGAGTGAGGTTGGTATTTCCTACATGACTTTCAAAGGTTCCGTTTCGGAAGGGCAGGTGTCCACCTTCCAAGGGAAGGATTAAGTGCTCGTACACCAAAGCGGTACCTAGTCCAGTACCAAATCCCAAAAACAAAAGTTTGCCACCTTCGTAACTTCCCAAAGCCTGCATGGCAGCATCATTGATGACCTTGACTGGACATCCAAAGGCCTGTTCAAAATCAAATCCCATCCACCCCTTCCCTAGGTTAACTGGGTCAGATACAATTTTGCCCTGCTTGACAACGCCTGGGAAGCCCACGGTCACCACCTCAAACTTCCAACCCGCTTCAGCCGTTGCTTTTTGAACCAAGGCCACCAATTGACCTGGGGTGAAGTCTTCACCTGATGGAATTTTGATTCGCTCAGGCTGTCCTGTTGCAAGGATTTTGATGTTGGAACCACCGATGTCTATGACTAATACATTCATGCTTGGCTGCTGTTGGTTTATGGCGGATGGACTAACTCTGCTCCGAGTCAATGGTTTCCAAATTGCTGCATAAAGATAGTACATCATCCGGCTAAACCGAATAAAATTTTGTTTTTCACTGCTAAATTTTCCCTGCTTCCTAGGTGCTACTTCCTGAACGAATACCTAGAAGAGGATAGTTTTTTTGATGTCAATTTATTTCAAATCCTTGTAGACCGCATTTCGCAGTTCGTTCCCAAAGTAGAATCCATAGGGATTTGGGCTGCCTACGGAGGCTACTTGGGTCATGAATACCACCACCAACTTTTTTGTTGGATTGATGAAAAAATGGGTAGAGTTGGCTCCTGCCCAGAAAAATTCACCCTTGGCTGCACTAGGCCGATTGGCTAGTTTTGGTTCTTGGACGATGGCAAAACCCAACCCGAAGCCATGTCCAGGTTCTAGGTTGAGGGTGCCTAATGCATCGGTGACAATACCATTGCCGAGTAGGGCATAGGGATCATTAGTTGTGAGTCGATGTTGGATGTTCCTAGTTTGGTCTGCAGTGATCAGCGCCACAGTTTCTGGCTTGAGAATGCGCTTTCCATTCCATTCGCCCTGATTGAGCATCATTTCTCCGAAGCGTAGGTAATCTGCTGTGGACGTGAAAAGCGCATTGACCCCAGCAAATAGCGTATTGCCCGAAGGAGTGGGTTGTCCGAAAGCTCGGGTAAGGGTTGTATCGGCAGTGTAAGAATAAACGGTCATCACACGCTGTTTTTGGGCTTCGGTGAGGTTGTATCCGCTATTTTTCATTTCCAATGGGCCAAAGATGCGTTCCTGTAGGTACTGGTCTAGGCTTTTTCCCGATAGTACTTCTACTAATCTACCCACTACATCCGGGGAGAAGGAGTAGTTCCATTTGCTTCCGGGATCGAAGGCTAGCGGTATTTTGGCAAGTGCCTCGGTCCGTTGGGCCAAGGTTTTGAGATTCCCGTTGAGGATGATTCCATTCCAGAGTTCCTTGTCGTAGGCAATGGGGGCGATGCCATGGCTCATTCCTGAAGTATGGCTTAGGATTTGTCGGATGGTCATCGCACTGGGTGCAGGGTGGGTTCCGGAAGACAATCCTTGGGTGGGATCGTTGGCTACTTGAAGGTTGGCGAATATGGGAAGGTACTTGGAGACCGGATCGTCGAGTTGAAACTTGCCATCCTCGTAGAGGGTCATTAGAGCGACCGAGACGATGGGTTTGGTCATCGATTGGATGAAGTAGAGTTCGTCTCCGCGGAGTGGATCTTTGGATTCCCGATCTCTGAGCCCGTGAGTTTGGTCGTACAGGAGTTTGCCCTCCTGAAAGACCATGCCGTGTACGCCGACTAGTCTTCCTTCCTCAACTTCGGTGGAGAGGTACTGATCAATGGATGCAAAGGATTGGGCGTTGATTTGAAGCTGTAAACCTAAGAATAGGCTGAGTGCGAGGAGTAGAATGGTGGATTTTTTCATGGAGTAGATTTTCTATGCTTGAATATAAACGGAAATGAATTTATGTCAATCCACAATTAGACAATAATATCACCCCTTTGGGGTTGGGGTTGGGAATTAAAACCATGATTCTAGAATAATTTCACCCCTTCGGGGTTGGGGTTTGGGGCGGGGATTTAAAATCTTTTCCATAATTTTTCTCCTCTCCAGGGTTTTTATCCTATTTCCTACCTTATCCCGAAGGGATGTAATGTTGCTAGAATCAAAATCGAATGGAACGTCAACCCTGAAAGGGTGGCATTATTGTGTTGTCTTAATTGTTCTATATAAATCCAATCCGATTCGGAGAATTTATCCTTAAAAAATATAGACAGGAAAATTTAAAAAGGGTGGGTTAGTTTATTTCCCAATACAGAACTTACTAAAAATAGTAGCCAGAAGGTCATCTGTGGTCACTTCCCCAGTGATCTCACCTAGGTAGTGCAGCGCACGGCGGATATCCATGGCCAAAAAGTCGTTGGTTACCAACTGATCCAAACCACCGAGAACCTCTAGTAAGGATTCGCGCGTTTTGGTCAAACTGTCGTAATGTCTTACGTTGGTTACGACTATATTTCCTGTGCGGAACTTGTCCAAATTGACTAGCTCAAGGATGCGTGATTTCAGCAATTCCAGATTCTGCTTGTTGCCTGCAGAGATGAACAACATGTCGGGATATTTTTTTTCCAATTCATTGACAATGTTATCTTTTGCTTTATCCATTTTATTTCCAACTTTAAGGTAAGGGACCCCCAAGTTGTCCAACTTATTCAAATCCCGATGTACTTCTACCAGGTCAGTATTGCTCAAATCAAAAAGATACAAAATCAGAGAGGCAGTTCGCATCTTCTCCTGAGTGCGGCTCACCCCAATCGCCTCGATCTTGTCGCTGGTTTCTCGAAGTCCTGCGGTATCGATAAATCTGAAGATCACCCCACCCAAACTTAGTTCGTCTTCAATAAAGTCCCGTGTCGTACCCGCAATATCGGAGACAATGGCTTTTTCCTCATTGAGTAGGGCGTTGAGTAAGGTAGACTTGCCTGCATTGGGCTTTCCCGCAATTACGGTAGGTACTCCGTTCTTGATTACATTGCCCAAATCAAAACTCAATAGGAGTTCTTCTACGAGCCGAAGGATGCGTTCAACAAGTAAGCGCAGTCCCTCTCGGCTGACAAACTCCACATCTTCTTCCGAAAAGTCGAGTTCCAGCTCAATCATCGAAGCAAAGTGAATCAGCTGGTTGCGTAGCTCCTGAATTTCGGAACTAAAGCCTCCACGCATCTGATTGAGTGCAGCTTGGTGGCTACTCTCGGAGTCGGAGTGAATCAGGTCGGCAACGGCCTCGGCTTGGGCCAGATCAAACTGCCCATTCAAGAAGGCCCGCTGCGTAAATTCTCCTGGCTTGGCGAGTCGAATCCCCTTGCGTACAAATAGTTTCAGCACCTGATTGACAATGTAGGAAGAGCCATGTGTGGAGATCTCCACTACATTTTCCTTGGTAAAGGAGCGAGGGCCTTTGAATAGGGAGACGAGCACCTCGTCGATGATCTTTTCCCCATCGCGAATTGTACCCAAGTGAATGGTATGGGAGGGCTGCTCCTCTAGATTTTTGCCAAAAAACACCTCGTTGCATACGCGAATGGCGTCATTGCCTGAAATGCGGATCACAGCAATAGCACCTACTCCTTGCGGGGTGGCTAAGGCAATAATGGTATCCTCGCGCTCCGAAAGGGTGAAAGTCATGGGGTCTTTTTAAAGGCTTTGTCAATCAGCTCGGCCAGCCCTGCAAGGAATGCTGCAGGCTCGCGATAGCCAGGAAGCTGGGCAATATGTTGCAATCCTGGTTCAATCACCACAAAGTTGGGGTAGGAATTGACCCGCATGGATGCGGCCATCTGGGCTTCGGTAAAGGTTTTGCCCATAAATTGGAAGCTTCGCTTGGTATCTTCTGCATTGAGCTTGACGGCATAAAAATTCTTCTGAAAATGGGCTATCACCTTAGGATCGGTAAAGGTATCCTTATCCATTTTTTTGCACCAGCCACACCAGTCGGTGTACACGTCTACCAAAATCATTTTTGGATTTTTTTCATTGGCAGCGATGGCTTCCTCAAACTTCATCCATTCGATTTGGTCTTGGGCTTGGAGGTTCAGACTGAGCAGAACTAAGAGAAAAATAAATGAATATATTTTCATAACGATGTTTTCAAGAGTCAAACGCAGGGCTGGAGTGGGAAGTTCCGCGGTGACCCAATGGCCAGTTTCCCTTGATCAGGGCACTACCAATGAATAAAACTCCGGCTACGGTCACCATCATGCCTGCGATGGAACTATCGATCCAGTAGGCAAGATAGTATCCCAAAATGGCAATTAAAATTCCTAAGGCTGCAGTGAGGCGAAGTAGGGGGATTAAACTTTTCGTCCAGAGGTAGGCGGTGGATGGGGGAACTACCAGTAAAGCAACCACCAAAATTGCTCCCACGGATTCAAAACTAGATACTGTCGTGTAGGACACCATACTCATTAATGCCATGTTGACACCCTTGGCCGGAATGCCGATGGCGGAACTAAAGTGCTCATCAAAGCTGGTCAAGGACAATTCCTTAAACAGCAGGTAGATAAAACCGGTCACCAAGAAGAAGTTGAGTCCGGCCAACCAGGTGATGCGGGGGCCTAGATTGAGCCCACTAGGGGTGATCCAGAGGTCGATGGGCAGGTAGGCGATTTCACCATAAAGCACACATTCCTGATCCAAATCTACCTTATACGCAAAAAGATTGATCAGGATAATGCCGATGGCAAAAAGGAGGGTGAAAGTGATGCCGATAGAGGCATCGAGCTGCACCTTGGCTTTTTTGCGTAGCGCATCGATCATCAGCGTGGAGAGGATCCCGAGTAGGCCTGCTCCGATGATGACTTCCAAACTTCGCTGGCTTCCAGAAACGAAAAAGCCGATCACAATACCGGGAAGTACGGCATGGGAGATGGCATCACCGGTCATGGACATTTTGCGGAGTAGGAGAAATACACCCAAAAACCCACAGGAGATCGCAATCAAGGCTCCGGTGAGGATAATCAAGAGGGCATTGGTATCAAGTGTCATGGGATTCTCGGGGGATAGTTTCTTGGTGAGGATCGAGGGCAGGATAGTTGAGGCGTTGCTCAAGCAAAGCTTCCAATTCCGGAGTTAGGAGGTGCTCCATCTGTTCAGCAGACTCATGCACGTGGTCAGGAGCAATGTTCATGAACTCGTTGAGGTACACTTCCCACAGGCGGTGCAGACGCACAATCCGCATCGCATTCGATGTGCCTTGAGGACTGAGTCGAACACCCTGCGCATCCTGGATCACGAGTCCTTGCTTGGAAAGTGCCTGCAGGGAGTATTCAATTTCTTTTTTGTGAAAAGGGTAGAGCGCTCGAATTTCTTCCAAGGTCAGAAGTTCTCGATGGGCTTCCTTTGCTTTGAAGAGTGCCTTCATCAAGTGATCGCGGTGGGTTTTGTGGAGGTAACGGCGTCGGGCTAGGAAGCGTCGAATCAATCCGCTTTTTGGGGAAAAGATAAAAGACAGCAACGCGATCAAGGACAAAAATACCACCACCCAAGGGCCTGTGGGCATCTGTGGTAAAACAAAGGAAATATAGGTACCCAAGATCCCCGATAGGATGGAAAAGAAAGCAGCTAGCAGGAGCAAGGGTTGCAATCGGTCGGTCCAAAAACGTGCTGCGGCTCCAGGAGTGATCAGTAGGGCAGCCATTAAGACCACACCTATGGCTTGGATACCAATGACTACTGCAAGGATCAAGAGTACATTGAAGACAAAGCGGATGCTTTTCATCGGGAATCCGATCGCCTTGCCAAATCCAGGATCAAAAACCATCAAACGAAATTCCTTCAAAAATAGGCTCAAGACGAGGAGAATGGCCAGTGATAATCCTCCATACAGGAATAAGTCGGCTTCTGCGATGCCGATGGCATTTCCGAAAATGAAGGAATTGAGGCCAGCAACCTCAGGATTCCCAGATTTTTGAATGGCGGTCAATGCTACAATTCCTACACCAAAAAATACAGAAAGGATACTGGCGATGATGCTGTCTTCACTCAACTTTGTGTTTTGCTTCAGCCAAGAAGACAAAAAAGTAGCTAGGGCACCGGATAAGAAGGCTCCCGCGACGATGTAACGTGGGTCTTTTTCTCCAGCCAAGACAAAACCTAGGCAAATCCCAGGGAGTACTGCATGAGAGATAGCATCACCCAATAATGCTTTTTTATCCAAAAAGGAAAAAGTCCCCACATAAGCCGAACCTATTCCCAGTAGTGCGATGCCTAACACCACCCAGGTGATGGAAGGATCTTGAAAGGTGAAGAAGTACAGAAAATCCTCCATATCAGCTTTTCAAAGGGTTGAAGTCTTGCTTCCGAATCAAATCGGTTACCTGGGTGAGCAGGTTAAGTTTCCCTCCGTAGGTCTTGCGAAGCAGCTCTTCCGTCATCACTTGGTCCTTGGGGCCGGAGGCTACTAGGTGCAGGTTGAGCATGATCACCCATTCAAAGAAATTCATCGCGCTGTGAATGTCGTGGTGGACCACCAGTACTGTTTTGCCGGCTCGTGCCATGTCCTGGAGCAACTGGAAAATGGCCGTTTCAGTAGCCATATCCACCCCTGCAAAGGGCTCGTCCATGAGGTACAAGTCCGCTTGTTGAGCCAGTGCACGGGCAATAAACACGCGCTGCTGCTGACCGCCAGAAAGCTCGGAGATCTGCCGCTTGGCAAAGGCAGACATGCCCACTTGTTCCAAAGCATCTTGAGCGATTTGAACCTCTTTTTTGCCAGGACGGCGAAAAAGCCCAAGTTTTCCATAAGTGCCCATGACGACTACATCTAGGACGGAGGCGGGGAAATTCCAATCCACAGATTCTCGCTGAGGTACGTAGCTGATTCGGGTGCGAACTTCTTGAATCGGCTTATCAAAAATTTTGATAAAGCCAGAAGTAGGTTGGATCAAGCCCATGATGGATTTGATCAGTGTAGATTTGCCGGCGCCATTGGGGCCAAGGATGCCAACCAATTGACCTGCTGGAAGGCTTAAGTCTACATTCCACAGGACGGGATGCTGGTCGTAGCTTACCGTGAGGTCATGCACTTCTAAGACGGGGTGGGGTACCTGTGTGATCATGGGAGAAGTTGGCTGTAGATAAGTTGGAGATTGGTTTCAAACATTCCGAGGTAAGTTCCTGCTGGGGTATTCGGTGCGTCGAGGCTATCGGTATACAAGGGACCTGCTAGTTTGACCATAAGATTTTTCGCTGCTGCGCCTCGAGCTACTGCTTGCAGGGCTTTTGGGGAAATGGTCTGTTCGGCAAAAATGGCTTTCACTTGGTAGGTCTGGATGATCGTAATCAATTCGGTCAGGTCCCGCAATCCCGGTTCACTTAGGGTCGAGAGTCCTTGGAGGGAGTAGACTGGAAGTCCATAAGCCTTGCCAAAATAGGCAAAGGCATCGTGTGCAGTTACCAACACTTGTTTGCGCTGCACCAGTTCTTGCACCTTGACTTGGGTAAGTTGATCTAGCGCCTCAAGCTGATCCAAGTAGGCTTGGGTATTTGCTTGAAGCTGTAGCTTCCAAGTAGGTTGCCAGGTTTGAAGTTCTTCGCTGGCATAGGCTAAGGCAGCCGACCAAAGCGAAATATCAAACCAGATATGCGGATCGACGCTGTGCGACTCCGGACCGGATCGAATGAGTCGGTCGGTCGGGATGCCCTTAGAAACATCTATGAGGGCCTGTTGCTTGGCTAGCTTTTCAAAAATCTCGGTCATTTTCCCCTCCAGGTACAGCCCATGGTAGACCACCAGGTCCGCCTGAGTGAGTAGGTCGAGATCACGTACAGAGGCCTTGTACAGGTGTGGGTCTACCCCGGCGGGCATCAGGGCGAGGACCTCAGCTTTATCGCCAACCAATTGTTGTATTCCGTCTGCCAAAATACTCGTGGTGGCCACGATTAGGGGTTTGGGACGGGTGGATTTGGAGGTAGAGGTACAGCTCCAAAAAAGAAGAAAAATTAATACTAGGGTAGCTACGCGATTCATGATTGCAGGACGAGAATGTTACTGGCAACATCTTTGGACATAAAGAGGGTCTTTTTTTGATCGACTAAGATCTCGACCGAACCGTCGAATTCTACTTTGTCGAGCACTTTGATGCGGGCGCCGATGTAGGCACCTACCTTGTCTAGGTATCGGAGAAAAGCTGCTGAACTGTCTTTGACCGCCACGATTTGCCCGCCTTGGTCGATGTTCATCTCGTTCAAAGCAATTCGTGGACGGGAGCGTACGTCTCCGTATTCGTCCGGGATGGGGTCTCCGTGGGGATCAAACTTGGGATAGTTGAGGTAAGCGTCGAGGCGTTCAATGAGCAGTGGGGATTGGATATGTTCCAGTTGCTCTGCTACCTCATGTACCTCATCCCAGGCAAAGTGCAATTTGTCTACCAAAAATACTTCCCAGAGTCGGTGCTTGCGGATGGTTTGGAGCGCGAGTCGCTTGCCAAGCTCTGTAATTTGAAGCCCATAATATTTGCGGTATTGGATTACTTCTTTTTCACCCAGCTTGCGGAGCATGTCGCTGACAGAGGCAGGCTTGGTTTGGATGGCGGTAGCGATGTCGTTGGTGGACACACTTTTTTTTCCTTCTTCGGAGAGGTGGTAAATGGCTTTCAGGTAGTTCTCTTCTGCGGTAGTTAATTCCATGGTGTACGATAATGATGAGGCAAATATAAAAATAAAATTAGATATATCTAAAAATAAATTTGAATATAACTAAATCGGTTGTGGAAAACTCCAATTTGATGGGGGATTCGAATTTAGAATTAACTGAATAAAAAACTAGACAAATCTAAATATATACCTAGTGCATTGAAATATAGATTTTTAACCTAGTTTTGGATCGACCAAATGCCTCTTACAATCCCAAACTGTTTCAGAGTACTTGTCCACATCCCTATTGGAATAGTCTAAGGAAATTTCGTCGATGTTGGCAAAATTCTCCCTGATAAATTGGAGTTTTGATGCGAAATTCATCTGGAATCATTGGGTGGGGGTTTGATATTTTCTTCAAAGACTAGGGATGTGTGTCTTCCTTTTTTTGGCTTTTTAGCGGAGGGACTTGCCTAGTTGGGCTCTCCTATGACTGAGAGTGGCAACCAAAAAATTGGACGGTATTTTAAAAATTGGAGGGCAGTTCACTGCGAATTGGTTTAGGGTAGTGCCTACCCTTTTCTGGGTCTTTATACAAAAATTCCTATGAACTTCCCTTGGGATTTAGTTGATTCGCGTTCTCAAATCTAAACCTTTCGCTTCTGGTAAGCTCTGGAAGCCTTTCTAAATTCAAACCTTATGGACCTTAAATCTATCATCGAACTTGCTTGGGAAAATCGAGAATTGCTGCAAGAGGCAAGTACCCAAGAGGCAATCCGAAGTAGTATTGCTGACTTAGATACCGGTAAGCTTCGTGTAGCGACGCCTACAGAAGGAGGAGAATGGATCGTCAACGACTGGATAAAAAAGGCGGTGATCTTGTATTTTCCCATTCAAAAAATGCAGACCCTCGAGGTAGGTCCTTTTGAGTTTCACGACAAGATGGCTTTGAAAACGAACTATGCCGCACAGGGCGTACGCGTGGTACCGCATGCAGTGGCGCGCTATGGTGCCTTCTTGGCTTCGGGAGTGGTGATGATGCCCAGCTACGTGAATATTGGTGCGTACGTGGATTCTGGAACCATGGTAGACACTTGGGCTACAGTGGGATCCTGTGCCCAGATTGGAAAAAACGTGCACTTGAGTGGGGGTGTTGGAATCGGGGGGGTACTGGAGCCGGTACAAGCTGCTCCTGTGATTGTAGAAGATGGGGCATTTATCGGAAGCCGTGTGATTGTGGTGGAAGGTGTTCGGATTGGAAAAGAAGCTGTAATCGGAGCAGGAGTGACCTTGACCGCGAGCTCAAAAATAATTGACGTCACTGGACCTACACCCGTAGAATACAAAAGCTATGTGCCTCCGCGCTCCGTGGTGATACCAGGAAGTATTCCAAAGGAATTTTCAGCTGGAACCTACCAGGTGCCTTGTGCCTTAATCATCGGGCAGCGCAAACCCTCCACAGACCTCAAGACATCCTTAAACGACGCGCTTCGCGAAAATAACGTAGCTGTTTAACACATTCCATGAATCTAAGCAGTGCGTACTTCATTTGCTTGCTGATCTCAGCAACCCTTTTTTCTTGTTCAGGCTCTTCTGAGGTAAATCCAGGGGATACCGCTTACAACAAAGGTGATTATTCCGGAGCGGTTGTGAGCTACACTGAATCCTTACAAACCAATCCTACTGACCTAGACCTGCTTTTCGGAAGAGGTAGGGCTTATCAGGAATTGGGTAAATTACTTGAATCTCAAGCTGATTTTGAAAAAGCACTCAGCCTAGACCCCAAGAATTTTCAAGTACTTCTAAGTCTGGCCACCCTACAGCTTGAGCAAAAAAGCTATGCTAGTGCCTTGCTCTATGCGACCAAAGCCGAGGAGATTCCGGGTGCTCCAGCCATGGCTTCATTTTTGAAAGGGAGGGCCTTACATCTGTTGGGTATGCCCGAAGATGCGCTTAAAGCTTATGGCAATGCCATTCAGGTAGATCGAAGCTTTGGGCAGGCTTATTTAAATCGAGGGTTGCTCAAAGTGGCTTTAAAACGAAAGAAGCAAGCTTGTGAGGACTTCAAATTGGCCTCTGCCTTGGAATATCCGGGGGCTGCAGAGAATTTGGCAAACTATTGCAACTAAGGCCAAACCTTATTTTCTTAACCCCAGGGTATGTTCAGGTGATTCATGGTTGCAAAGTGTATTAGAAGGGGTTTTTCCGCTACCTTCGCAGGTTTTGCAGGAGCTCACTTCCTTTCCGCTGCCACTGCAATTGGGACAAGTCAAACGGCCTTTGCCCGTGCATCTCTCGCATTCGTAAAAATCAATGAGATTAAACATATTCACCTTTTTGATCATCCCTGAGGCTCCACAGCGGCTGCAGCCAACTACTCCTTTTGCTTTGCAGTAGGAACAGACCTGCTCAAGCTGCTTTTTCCCCTGGCAATTCATACAGCTCTCGTATCGATAGCCACGTCGATCGCAAAGTTCACATTCTAGAATTTGTGCCAAGGGCACCTTAAGCTTTTCTTTTAGCCGTGTTGCTGACTCGTAGTTTTGACCTGTAAATCCAGTCAATTCCAGGTATTTGTTGACAAAATTTTGACTATTATCGTATTGTCCAAGTTGAAAAAGAGTTTCGGAAAAGTAATAAGGCATCTCTTCAGGTAGTGGAAGGCCTGAATCAATAAGATTGCGAAAGATGGAATTGGCAGTTTGGTAATCCTTCCGCTCCATAGCGGCCAAGGCTCCTTTCATCCATCGGTCCGTTTGCCCTAGATTTACTTGTGCACTAGCGCCCAAAACAAGAAATCCTTGTAGGGCTATAAGTAGAAATAGGGTAGAAGCAAAAATTTTCAAGACAAGTTATTTTTCAGCAAGTAAGCAACTGAAAATCGTTCCTTCAAGAAAAAAGAAAGACTTCTGAAAAAATAATTCTTCATTTTCTCCTTTAGCTGGACATAAAAGGAAATCAAATTCTTTAAAAAATAGAGGCAATCCCTTTCCCAACAAGGAAAAGATGTTGAATTTTGGCGGTGAACAACTCTTTTTCGCCGTGATCATTGCTGTAATTGGAGGAGGCGCTGCGGGTTTTTTTGCAGCCATCCATGCCAGTGGACCTGAGATACAGGTGCTCCTTTTTGAAAAATCCCCCAAATTGCTCTCCAAGGTGAAAATCTCAGGAGGGGGTCGATGCAATGTGACCCATCGACCAATGGAAATCTCCAAACTGGTGAAGAATTACCCCAGAGGCGAAAAGTTTTTGAAAAAAGCATTTGCACATTTTTCGATTCCATCTACTTTTTCCTGGTTTGAGTCGAGGGGAGTCCCTTTGAAAATTGAGGAGGATGGACGGGTTTTTCCTAAATCCAATACCTCCCAAACCATCGTTACTTGCTTGGAAGATGAGGCCAAAAAACGGGGTGTTCAGGTCCAGGTTTCCACTGGAATAAAGTCCATCCTTCCCAAAAATCAAGGCTTTGTCTTAGGCACCGATAAAGGAGAAGTAGTCGTTTCCAAGGTTATTATCGCTTCCGGAGGACACCCTAATTTGGGAGCTTATGATTACTTTAATTTATTGAATCATAAACTTATAAAACCTATACCTTCACTTTTTACTTTCAACACTCCCCAAGAACCCATTCGAAGCCTGATGGGTGTATCCATGGGAGATGCAGTGGTAAAGTTGGAAGGAACCAAACTCAGTTACCGAGGACCGATTCTCATTACCCACTGGGGGATTAGTGGGCCTGCAGTGCTCAAGCTTTCGGCTTTTGGCGCAGATTGGCTGTACGAGCAGCAGTACAAGGCGCGGGCGATCATCCAATGGAATGCTGACTTAGGTGAGCAGGCCTACTCAGAGCAGCTTAGCCACTATGCACAACTTCATCCCAACCGGAAGGTGTATTCCCATCCGCTTTTTGGGGTACCTGTTCGCCTTTGGGAGCATTTCTGCGCACAAGCAGCTATTTCTGAAGCCCAGCTTTTGGGTCAACTTCCCAAGAAGTTGCAGAATAAGTTGGTGCAGTGCTTATTCTGCTACCCAATCTCCATTCATGGGAAGACTACCTTCAAAGAAGAGTTTGTCACTGCGGGCGGTGTGTCTTTGGATGAGATCAATCCAGAAACCATGGAAAGTAGACTTCATCCAGGAATCTATTTTGCGGGCGAGGTTCTAAATTTGGATGGAATCACCGGAGGGTTCAATTTTCAAGCGGCTTGGACCACAGGATTTCTAGCAGGAAGGTCAGCAAAAGGAGATTAGCAAGAAAAAAGAAATAAAAAAAAGGCAACACGCATTGCCTTCTTTTCCAAATTTAATCCCCTTTAACTCTATGAGTACATTAACGATTTGAAAATTAGTAGTTTACACTAACTTCTAGGTTACCTTAACATGAAGTTGAGTTGAAGTTTTTACACCTATCCCATGCCAATACTTTCTTCATCCTATTCCCAGGCTCCGTTTTTGTACCTGAACGGTCATTTGGAAACGATCATTCCAAGCATTTGGAGAAAGATTGAGGGGGTCAGCTATGAACGAGAAAAAATCGATACTTCTGATCGAGATTTTTTGAATTTGGACTGGTCACGTGTCGGAGGAGAGCGGCTTTTAATCGTTTCCCATGGCTTGGAAGGAGATTCTCAGCGACATTATGCTCGCGCCTTGGTCAAATTGTTTAATCAACAGGGCATCGATGTGTTGGTGTGGAACAACCGTTCCTGTGGGGGTGAGCTCAATCTACAGCCAGTATTGTACCATCATGGCTCCAGTGAGGATTTGGATACCGTCGTTCAGCATGTACTTTCTTCAACCCACTATTCCGAACTTTTCTTGGCAGGGATCAGCATGGGTGGGGCGCAAACGCTAAATTACTTAGGCAGAAAAGGGGAGAATGTACCCTCCATCCTGAAAAAAGCGGCGGTGTATTCTACTCCAGTGCATTTGCCTTCCAGTGCAGCCACCCTACGGCGTCCGATCAATCTATTCTACAACCAGAAATTTCTAGGGAAGTTGAAAAAGAAAATGGAGGCCAAAGGGAGGCAGTATCCGGGATTGATTGATTTGGATCGATTACCACTTGTACGGAATTTTGACGAATTTGATACCCATTATACGGCCAAACTGCACGGATTTGCCAATGCAGGTGACTTTTACGAACAGGCCAGTCCCCATACCCACTTGAATGGGATCCATGTACCTACTCTGATTTTGAACGCTCTAAATGATCCTTTGTTGGGTGTGGAATGCTACCCCAAAGCTTTTGCCCAAAGAAGCTCAGTAATCTTTTTAGAAATGCCTAAGCGAGGAGGACATACGGGATTTACGATTCCAAATTCAGAATTCAACTATGCGGAATGTCGCCTTTTTGAATTTTTGACTCAAAGTTAAGCGTACCACAGAAGAGATTTGTAACCCGAAACGATTGATTAGAATCGTTTGAGGACCATTTCAGCCACAGTTCCTCCAATGGATAGGGAACTGGTCGCTGCAGGTGAAGGCGCGTTGAGCACGTTGATTGCAAATTCCGATTCGCGAATCGCAAAGTCATCCAAAAGACCTCCTGTGCGGTCACAGGCTTGTGCACGTACACCTGCACCTCCAGCTACAAGGTCAGATTCCTGGATTTCAGGGATCAATTCTTGAAGTGCTTTGGTAAATGCTGATTTGGAAAAGGAGCGATACAGTTCGCCCAAACCTGTTTTCCAGTACTTGCCCGCTACTTTTTGGAATCCAGGCCAGGCTAAAGTTTCGGCGAGCTCCGCAAAATTTATATCAGTTTTCTTGTATCCTTCTCGTTTGAATGCCAATACCGCGTTGGGTCCTGCTTCTACGCCCCCTTTTTTCATGCGCGTAAAGTGTACGCCTAGGAAAGGGAAATTAGGATCAGGAACTGGGTAGATCAGGTTTTTGACTAGATACTCTCGATCTTTTTTTAATTTAAAGTATTCGCCTCGGAAAGGAATGATCTTGACGTCGTTGATGGATTCATCATTCATTTGCGCTACCTGATCTGAGTAGAGACCCGCGCAATTGACTACCAACTTGGATTGAAAAGTTCTCTTTGATGTTTCGATGTAATTGATTGAATCTTTTTGATTAATTTTCAATACTTTATGATTTAAAAAAATACCACCTCCTTGCTGTACGATTTTACGTCCAAAGGCTAGCGCCACTTGCAAGTAATCTACGATTCCTGTTTGAGGAACATGGAGGGCTGCGACGCCAGTGCAGTAGGGTTCGTATTCTTTGAGTTCATCGAGGGTGATTTTTCGAGTTCCTGTCAGGCCATTTTGTAAGCCTCTTTCCAAAAGCATGTCTAAAAGTGGACGCTGGGAATCGCGTGTAGCGACTACTACTTTTCCTGTGATCTCGTAGGGGATTTTTTCTTCTTGACAGAAGCTGACAAGTTCGTGGTAGCCTTTGATGCAGTTGATGGCTTTTAAGGATCCTGGTTTGTAATACAAGCCGGAATGGATTACTCCTGAGTTATTGGCCGTTTGGTGTTTGGCCAACTGGCTTTCTTTCTCCACTAGGGCAATTTTTAAGTCAGGACGCGCACTGATTAACTTGTATCCGGTGGCTAATCCGACAATACCACCTCCTATAAATACAACATCGTATACCATCTGTCAAAATCTTTGGAGCAAATATAGGTTTTGAGTAAATAGTTGATGCATTTGAGTTGACTTTTTGAACTTTACCATTCAAAAATCAGTCTAGAATCGAAAGGACAACTTGGTTTGAACTTAAAAGGAGCAGCTTGAAAATATCTCCTAACTTTGCATCCTCAATTTATGGATTAGTAATTCCGCTCATGCTTCGGTATTTATTACTTGGACTCTTTTTACTCACTGCAACGGTTTCTTTTGGTCAATATACCCTCAAGGGGAAAGTGACAGATGCGGAAACAGGTGATCCCATTGCTTTTGCAAGCGTATTCTTAAAAGGAAAAACTTCCGGAACTACCACGGATTTTGAGGGCAATTACTTGTTGAAGGCAAGTTCCATCGGAGATAGTCTAAGCGTCAGCTACCTTGGTTATACGACACAATCCAAGATTTTGGCTAAAACTTCCGAACAAACGCTCAATTTTCAACTCTGGCCAGTATCATTCGAGTTGGGAACCTTCGTGTTTGAAGCGGGCGAAAATCCTGCTTTTGAAGTGATTAGGCAGGCGGTAGCCAAGCGAGAGGAATACGACAAGCGAAAACTTGACGCCTACCAAACGAAAAACTACACCAAAATAGAGATTGACATTGATAACCTTTCCGAGGAGTTTAATCAGCGGAAGTCCGTACGCTCGGTGACTGCGGTTTTGGATAGTATCCGACAACTGACCAACGAGGAAGGGGAGAAGATCCTACCCGTATTTTTTTCAGAAACAGTCTCTTCCTTTTACTACCGCAACAATCCAGAATTGCGAAAAGAAGTTATTGAAAAAACCAAAGTAACAGGAGTAGGGATTACGGATGGTTCCACCACCTCTCAGATCACTGGGTCAGTTTTTCAGGAGTACAACTTTTATAAAAATTGGCTTCAAATCCTGAATAAGGACTTTATTTCGCCCATTGCTGATGGATGGAGGACCTATTACGATTACGATTTGCTAGAAGACGTGATGGTGGGGCAGGATAGTTGCTACAAACTCCAGGTGTATCCTCGTCGAGAGCAAGACCTTGCCTTCACGGGGACGATTTGGATCAAAAAGGCAGATTATTCACTGAAGCAGGTCGATCTGACCATCCCCAAAGCAGCCAATCTGAACTTTGTTGAGCGAATCAAAATCCAACAAGAACTGGTTGCTACGACTGCTGGAGCCTTGATGCCCTCCAAAACACGAGTATTGCTTAAAATAGGCCAATTGACGGATAATTCAGCAGGGCTATTGGCTAAGTTTTATACCGCCACAGATAGCATTGTGGTCAACCAGCCTCTGGAAACCTCCTTTTTTGATCAAGCGGTGGTTTTGAAACCTGATTTCAATCAAGTTTCTTCTAATTATTGGAAAGATCGACGTCCAGACCCATTGAGCGAGGAGGAATTGGCAGTCTTGCAAATGGTAGATACACTAAAGAAAATTCCAATTATCCGCTTCTACTCAGAATCGCTTAAGTTTTTTGCAACTGGATACTTGCCAGTGAAGAAATTGGATTTGGGTCCTTGGACCGAGTTTGGAAACTATAACAATGTGGAAGGCCTTCGGTTTGGTTTTGGTTTACGCACCAATTATTCCTTTTCCAATCGATTCCAAGTGGAAGGATATGGAGCCTATGGGACAAAAGATCAACGTTGGAAATACAAATTTGCCTCGACCTTGATTCTTTCGAGAAGGCATTGGACCACACTGGGAGTCCGAGTAGGGCGTGAACTGGATCAGGTGGGCTTGGAAATGGAAAATCTGGAAGGGAATTCGATTTTTCTTGCCGCTAGCCGTTTTGGAACTCTGCGTCGACCTTTTGTTTCGACCAACCAGCGGATCACTTTCCAGCGGGAATTCTTTAAAGGTTTCTTGTTAACCTCGAGTTTGAACAAGAGTCAATTTGATCCACTTTTTGATTTTTACTCTTATGAACAGGGTTCTAAGGTTTTAAAAACCAGTTTCCAAGCCACAGAAATCCGAGTAGGAATTCGTTACGGTCGTGATGAAATCATCTTGATCAATGACAATACTCGGGCCTCCCTAGGATCGATCAAATGGCCCATTGTGGAATTGAATTACACGAAAGGCATTCCTA
Organism: Algoriphagus sp.; assembly: GCA_023653075.1. Taxonomy (GTDB): domain Bacteria; phylum Bacteroidota; class Bacteroidia; order Cytophagales; family Cyclobacteriaceae; genus Algoriphagus. Next base: position 15,723 of record JAMNXQ010000019.1, on the reverse strand, counting down.
GCTTAGGATCATCCTTGGATTACACCAAACTTAATTTTTACGTCTATCACCGCATCAATTTGGGTCTGTTGGGAGTAGGTCGCTACGAAATAGATGCCGGGAAAATCTGGGGAGAGGTACCTTATCCCCTGTTGAAGAATCATTTGGGTAATGAAACTTTGTTTTACACCACTGCTGCATTCAATACGATGAACTTCAACGAGTTTGCTTCTGATCGATTTGTAAGTCTTCGCTACCGACAATCCTTTGAAGGTTTCCTTTTCAATTCCATCCCTTTAGTGAAGAAATTGAAGTGGAGAATGGTGGGCAATGCGAACGTGTTGATGGGGTCAGTGCGAGACCAAAATCTCTTGAATTTACCACAAAACGCACCAGATGGCAGGATTTTAGATTCCTTTGGCCGATTGGATCCCAAGGTTCCTTACGTGGAGTTGGGCTACGGAATTGAAAACATCTTTCGGTTTTTCCGCTTGGATTTCTTTCATCGCATGACTTATTTGGATATGCCAGAAGCTAGATCGTTCCACATTAAAGTCAGTGCTCAGGTAATTTTATAAGATTCTTTCCTCCTTTACATCTCAATTTTTTCCATAAGGACAGGCTTTTGTGCATATTTGTAGCTTAATCCAAAGCCTGTTTGTAAAGGCAGTAAAAATAACACGATGACCAAACAAATTCAGATTACCCTTCCCGATGGTTCGGTAAGGAACTATGATCAAGGCATTACCGGACTACAGATTGCTGCAAGTATCAGCGAGGGTTTGGCTCGGAATGTTCTTGCCGCCAAAATAAACGGACAGGTTTGGGATGCCACCCGCTCCATTACCGAAGATTCAAGTTTGCAGTTGCTTACCTGGAATGATTCCGAAGGCAAGAGTACCTTTTGGCACTCCTCCGCACACTTGATGGCAGAAGCGCTGGAAGCCTTGTATCCAGGTGTGAAGTTGGGCATAGGTCCATCCATTGAAACCGGATTTTACTACGATGTGGACTTTGGTGACCACAAGTTGGATGGGGAGGAGCTAGAAAAAATTGAAAACAAAATGCTTGAGTTAGGTAGATTCAAGTCAAACTATATCCGCAAGGAAATTTCCAAAAAAGATGCGGTAAGCTATTTCCAACAGAAGGGAGACGAGTACAAGCTTGATCTTTTGGAGGGCTTGGAAGACGGTACGATTACCTTTTACGAGCAGGGTAACTTTATAGACCTCTGCCGTGGACCACACATTCCGAATACTGGGTTTATCAAAGCGGTAAAGCTTACCAATATTGCAGGAGCCTATTGGAGAGGGGATGAGAAGCGCAAGATGCTGACCCGTATCTATGGGGTGACTTTCCCGAAGGCTCAGGAGTTGAAAGATTACTTGACTCTATTGGAAGAGGCTAAAAAGCGTGATCACCGGAAATTGGGTCGTGAATTGGAGTTATTTACTTTTTCTGAAAAGGTAGGTATGGGACTTCCACTATGGTTGCCTAAGGGAACCTTATTGCGTGAGCGCTTGGTAGGATTTATGAAAAAAGCCCAGGATAAATCGGGCTACCAGCAGGTCACTACCCCACATATTGGTCACAAGGCTTTGTACGAAACCTCAGGACATTACGAGAAATACGGCAAAGACTCCTTTCAACCCATTACTACGCCTCATGAAGGTGAGTCTTTTTTGTTGAAGCCGATGAATTGCCCGCACCACTGCGAGATTTACAAGTACAAGCCGAGATCATACAAGGATTTACCAATTCGTTATGCAGAGTTTGGCACGGTGTACCGCTACGAGCAAAGTGGAGAGTTGCATGGGTTAACACGCGTTCGTGGTTTTACTCAAGATGATGCGCATATCTTCTGCCGTCCGGATCAAGTGAAAGAGGAATTTATCAAGGTGATTGACTTGGTCTTGTATGTGTTCAAAGCTCTAGGATTCAGTGAGTATACTGCTCAGATTTCCTTGCGAGACCCAGAAAACAAGCAGAAGTACATCGGTTCGGATGAGGCTTGGGATAAGGCAGAAGCGGCCATCATAGAAGCTTCTGCAGAAAAGGGATTGGAAACCGTGACCGAGTTGGGTGAGGCAGCCTTTTATGGCCCGAAACTGGACTTCATGGTGAAGGATGCCTTGGGTAGAAAGTGGCAGTTGGGAACAATTCAGGTGGATTACCAGCTACCAGATCGCTTCCAATTGGAGTATATTGGGTCTGACAATCAAAAGCACCGTCCTGTGATGATTCACAGAGCACCATTTGGTTCTTTGGAGCGTTTTGTAGCAGTCCTCATCGAGCACTGTGCTGGAGATTTTCCCTTGTGGCTTGCTCCAGAGCAAATCAATATTTTACCTATTTCCGAAAAATTTAGTTCCTATGCAGAAGAGTTGAAGGGGATCTTGGATGAGGCTGGGATTACGGGTACAATTGACAATCGGGATGAAAAAATTGGACGGAAGATTCGAGATTCCGAAGTGAAAAAAGTGCCTTTTATGTTGATAGTTGGGGAGAAAGAGCAAGAAGAAGGAAAGGTGGCAGTTCGAAAACACGGGCAAGGAGACCTGGGAGTATTCAGTCCAGCTGAATTTATAAGTTATTTTCAGGGCATTATTTCTGAATCATTGGCCAAAGAATAGGTTAGAAATGGGATTCTATTTTTAGAATTCGAAATAATTCCGATATTTGCAGGCAATTTTATTTAAAACAAACAAAGCTAACTTGAATCAAAGACCACAGCAGCCAAGGGGTAGACAGGAAGAACCTTACAAGATCAATCATAAGATCAGAGTACGTGAGGTGCGTGTAGTGGGTGATTTTGTAGAGGGAGGGAATGCCGTTCTTCTAACAGAAAAAGCCATTCAGCTTGCTCAGGAGAACGAACTGGACTTGGTAGAGATTTCTCCAAATGCTGACCCTCCGGTTTGTAAGATCATTGATTATGCGAAGTTTAAATACGAGCAGAAAAAGAAGCAGAAGGAGATTAAGGCTAATGCAGCGAAAGTTGTTTTAAAAGAAATTCGGTTTGGACCCAATACGGATGACCATGATTTCAATTTCAAGTTGAAGCACGCCATCAGTTTCCTTAAAGAAGGAGCCAAGGTAAAAGCATACGTGCACTTTGTAGGACGTAGTATTGTTTTCAAGGAACGCGGAGAAATGTTGCTTTTAAAATTTGCTCAGGCTTTGGAAGATGTAGGTGTGGTGGAGCAGATGCCAAGATTGGAGGGTAAGCGTATGAATATTTTCATTGCCCCTAAGCCGGGAAAAAAGTGATTTCAACCAAATAAATACAGCAAAATGCCAAAAGTAAAAACCAAATCCAGTGCAAAAAAGCGGTTTACCCTCACCGGTACCGGCAAAATCAAAAGGAAGCATGCTTTCAAGAGCCACATCCTGACGAAAAAATCCACCAAGCGTAAGCACAACCTAACCAAAGCTGGTTTGGTACACACTTCCGATGAAGGTAGAGTACGAGACATGTTGAGAATCTGATTTTCAGAATTGTCTTAGATTACAAGGTTTATTCATTCACCAGATACGTTGGTCACTAAGCTCCTAAATTGGGACACCACGAGTCAAAAAACACAACACTATGCCTAGATCAGTAAACGCGGTAGCGTCAAGAGCAAGAAGAAAGAAGGTATTAAAGGCCACTAGAGGTTACTTCGGAAGAGGTAAAAACGTGTGGACTGTAGCCAAAAACAAGTACGAGAAAGGTCTTCAGTATGCATACAGAGACCGTAAAGCGAAGAAAAGAGAATTTAGAGCTTTGTGGATTCAACGTATCAATGCAGGAGCGAGAGCTCATGGAGTATCTTATTCTCAATTGATGGGATTGTTGAAGAAAGCAGAAATCGAATTAAACCGTAAGGTTTTGGCTGACTTGGCAATGAACCATCCTGAAGCATTCAAAGCTGTAGTTGAAAGAGTAAAATAAGGCCGGCACTGCCTTATATTACGAAAGCCTCCCGAATAGGGAGGTTTTTTTTATGTGCTATCTAATGAGTTTCAGGAGCGAATAATTTGAAAATTTATCGCAATTAGTCCTCCTCTTCTAGACTAAATACCTCTTCAACAGTCCTGTTGAACACTTTACAGATCTTCAATGCCAAGACGGTTGATGGAACAAATTTTTTCAATTCTATTGCATTGATTGTCTGCCTAGTAACAGAAACCAGGACGGCTAATTGTTCCTGGGTCAGGTTATGAATCGCTCGTTCAATTTTGATCCTGTTATTCATTGGAATTCTGGGAGTTTTTATAAATCAAAAAATGAAACCGAAGAATGTAAATCAGCATCACTGTAAATAGATTGTAAATCATCACATGGAGAAAAGGAATGCCATGGATAAACACACTACAAAAAAAGAGTAGGGAATAGTTTATGAAAACAGAAAACTGCATCGACACCAGTCGAATGTGATTGATGAATTCATCTTCTTTTTTCTGTTTAGAAAACATGATTAGTAATCCGCCAATCACTAGCGAGAGGATAATCAAATTTGGGAGGAGTTCGATTTCGCCAAATCTTAATGGAGGTTGTGATTTAGAAAGTAATTCATTACCAAAAAGGCCGAACGTCCTTATTGTTGGATTAAAGGGTAGCTCCGAAGCAATCATGAAATATAAACCCAAGATAAGTGAAGGAATGAATACCCACCATCCTAACCTTTTGAAGGAATGCGATAAAAGGAGTTGTCTCGTTTTCATAGTTTTTTTATCAAAGGTAAATAATACAACGCACAATGTAAAGTATAATATACAAAAAGAAAGAAATAATTGCAAATTGACTTTTGTGTCATGAATGGGAGACTGAAGTAGGGGATTACAAGCATAAGGTGAATCCTTCGCCTAAATGGCATAAAAAAAGGCCTTTCTTACGAAAGACCTTTAAGTAGCGAGAGGGAGATTTGAACTCCCGACCTCAGGGTTATGAATCCTGCGCTCTAACCAACTGAGCTACCTCGCCATTTTTTAATCTATATACTCTTTGGAGTTGAACCCGTGTCCGCCGCGGAGGATATGAATCCTGCGCTCCCCGAAATTCTTCGGGACGAGCCAACCAACTGAGCTACCTCGCCATTTTTTAATCTATATACTCTTTGGAGTTGAACCTGTGTCCGCCGCGGAGGATATGAATCCTGCGCTTCCCGAAATTCTTCGGGACGAGCCAACCAACTGAGCTACCTCACCATTTAATTTTCTTTTACTATTTGGGTTGAAACCCGTGTCCGACTAGGTGGTTAGGAATCTTGCACTCACCGAAATTCTTCGGGGCAGGCCAACCCACTGAGTTACTTCGCCAAATTTTATCCTTTCGATTTTAGGGATGTTTCGAAATATTGGTTATCTTCCAAAACATCTTTTTTCCTTCTTTTTGACCTTACCTAGATCTTAAAGCGATCCATAGGCTTTCAAAACGGAATGCAAATATGAGGTCTTGTTGGCTGAAATGCAAATTGAGAAGGACTTTAGAATTGAATTAGTTATGATTTTTCCCATTTGATTATGCCTTTAAACCAATTTGTTGCTGATTATCAATTAAATGCTTCCAAAAAAATTGTTTATGCCTATCTGAGTACTGCAAGTGGATTGCAAGAATGGTTTGCAGATGAGGTTCGAATTAATGAAGACAAAACCTTCATTTTCAATTTTGACCAAGAAGATCATTTTGCAAAGCAAACCACCTTGAAGGCAAACCTTCACATCCGCTGGGATTTTTTTGATCCAAAGAATCCCAGCCTTGGAAAGGGATCTTTTATAGAATTTAAGTTGGATGAAGCAGAACTTACCCATTCCTTGTTTTTGAAAGTTATTGATCAATCCAATTTTTACCCAGTAGAAGAGCTCGCTGGGATATGGGAAGGGTTAATTTCTAAGTTAAAGCAGATTATTGGAGCATAATTCCCTTTCCTAGGTAACTAAATTCAGCAAGAAAATCCCTTACTTTGTTTGGATTTCAGCAGATGAAAAAACTAGATAAACTTGTTCTAGGCTCTTTTTTAGGCCCATTTTTACTCACCTTCTTGGTGGTGGACTTTATTCTTTTGATCGTCAATATGTTAAAATACTTTGACGAGATATTCGGTAAGGGATTAGGCTTTTGGATATATGCAGAACTTATTGGTTATTTTGTGATCAGTATTTCCCCAATGGCTTTGCCCCTGGCGATGTTGCTTTCCTGTTTGATGGCTTTTGGAAATTTGGGGGAGCATTTTGAATTGACTGCGATCAAAGGAAGTGGAATTTCTCTCCTTAGAGCAATGCGTCCTATTGGTATTTTTGCTATAGGTTTAACGATTTTGGCCTTTTTATCGAATAACTATCTGGTACCCAAAGTCAATCTAAAGACCTTTTCGTTGCTTTACGATATCCGAATGAAAACACCTTCACTGGATATCAAAGAAGGAGTATTTTATTCCGGAATTCCGAATTTTAGCATTAAGATCAATCAAAAATTGGATGAGATTCGACTGAAGGATATTTTAATTTACAATCATGCTGAGGGCCAGGGAAATCTTAACGTGACTATGGCTGATTCGGGTCGCATGGAAACCTTCAACAACGATACTTACATGAGATTGACACTCTATGCAGGAGAAAGCTACAAAGAGGCTAGATCTACTCGAGGGATTTCGGAAGCGCCAGTTGAATTTTCACGAACAGCCTTTCAGGAAAACGTGATGGTGTTTGATTTGTCTGCTTTTCAGCTCAACCGAACTCCAGAAAATCAGTGGTCGACAAATCGTGCAATAAAAACCATTGAAGAAATTAAGCATGGATTGGACTCCTTACACTTGATTGTGAATGATTTAAAGTACCAGAACTTTATTACAGCAGCCAGCATTTTTCCTTTTTTCACCAAAAACAGAAAGCTAAACCCAGCCCCAGAAATTCTAGTTGAAAAAGCACGATTTGACACTTTAAGAAGGATCCAGATACTTAAGGAACAGGCTTTAGAAGATAGCATGAATTCCATCACGCGTGAAGTTGTGGCTGATTCAAATTCATCGATTCCTTACTTTGAATCTCCAGCAGAAAGTGGGTCTATGGCGAATACAACCGCCCAACCGGATTCGGGTGTTGCCATTCGAAAAAAACTAGATGCAAAACGATTGGGATTTTCTGATTCCACTGTAACTCAGCATGTCCAAGTGGATTCTACAGCCATTCCTGTTGCCGAGTATGCGGTAAAGTTACGAAAAGAGCCGTTAACAGAGCGCGAGAAAGTATTGCTTGATTCTATGTTTTATGAGCGCGGCTACATCAGTAATGCGTACACCCTTGCTCTAAACAATGCACGTAACCTCAAGAATTCTTTTAATGTCAAAATGAGTCAAGTGGATGGGCAATTGCGAGAATTTCGCCGTTACGAAATCGCCTGGTACCAAAAGTATAGCCAGGCAATTGCCTGCTTTGTGATGTTTTTGATTGGAGCTCCCTTGGGTGCAATCGTTAAAAAGGGAGGCCTTGGAATGCCTGTACTTATTTCCATTTTGTTTTTCATCTTGTTTTATATGTTGACCATCACAGGAGAGAAGTGGGCCAAGGAAGGTGTAACAGATTCCTTACTTGGAACCATCTTTTCGAATCTTTGCTTGTTGCCATTTGGATTGTTTTTCCTGAGACAGGCCAGAAAAGATGCACGTTTGTTTGAATCTGATTTTTATGTGGGCATCCAAAAGAAGGTGATGAATTTTTTCTTAAGAAAGCGGTCCATTTGACTTAATTCTTTTAAAATTGAATTTTAACGCTTACCTTTGTCCTTATTTTACAAAATTTAGCTAAACATGTATTTAACACCAGAGAAAAAACAAGAGTTGTTTAAAAATCATGGACGGTTAAAATCTGCTACAGATACAGGATCTCCTGAATCACAGATTGCCCTCTTTTCACACCGGATCCAGCATTTGACTCAGCATTTGAAGTCAAATAAAAAGGATCACTCCTCTAGATTGGGATTGATGAAATTGGTTGGAAAGAGAAGAAGTCTTTTAGACTACCTCCATAAAAGAGAAATCGAGCGTTACAGAGCAATTATTGCTGAGCTCGGAATCCGTAAATAATTCGAGAGTAAGGTTCTCAACGAAGAGAACCTTACTTTTTTCTTTTTTAGCTGCTAAACACATATTTTTTATTACGAAGTTTAATTCTACACATTTATATGTTACCAAACTTGATCACCAAGACCATCACTTTACAGGATGGAAGAGAAATTAGTATTGAAACCGGAGCTTTAGCCAAACAGGCAGACGGATCAGTTGTTGTGCGGATGGGGAAAGCGATGCTGTTGGCTACGGTAGTTGCTAAAAAAGATGCTTTAGAAGGAGTAGACTTTTTGCCTTTATCTGTGGATTACCAAGAGAAATTTGCTTCCTCAGGAAAAATCCCAGGTGGTTTTTTGAAAAGAGAAGGAAAACTTTCTGACTATGAGGTACTCATCAGTAGAATCGTGGACCGAGCAATCCGTCCCATTTTTCCAGATGACTACCATGCGGACACGCAGGTGATGATTACTTTAATGTCCCATGACGAGGAGGTACTCCCAGATGCGCTTGCAGGTCTTGCAGCATCAGCCGCTTTGTCCGTTTCTGATATTCCTTTCAATGGTCCTATTTCAGAAGTTCGAGTAGCGAAAATCGATGGAACTTACGTGATCAACCCAAAGCCAGCAGATTTAGCGAAAGCTACTTTGGAGTTTATCGTTGCGGGTTCTTTGGACTTTATTTTGATGGTGGAAGGCGAAGCTTCCGAGATTCAAGAGGATGAAATGGTAGAAGCCATTCAATTTGCGCACGAAGAAATCAAAAGACATTGCCAAGCCCAGGTCGAATTGACCAAGCTGGTAGGCAAGGAGCTAAAAAGAGCTTATAGCCACGAAAAAAGTGATGCAGCACTCTACGATCACATGAGATCGGCGACCTACGATAAGCTTTTTTCAGCGGTGAATCGACAGATTGCGAACAAATCTGAGCGCTCAGCTTTAGTGAAAGAAATTAAGGAAGAGTATGTAGCCAGCCTGGGTGAAGATCATGGATTTGAGACCAGCTTAATTGGACATTATTTCCATAAAATTCACAAGGAAGCGGCTCGTAACCTTACACTTGAAACTAAAAAACGTTTGGATGGTCGAAATCTAAACGAAATCAGACCGATCTGGTCTGTAGTGGATTACCTTCCCTCAGCACATGGATCTGCAGTATTTACCCGTGGGGAAACTCAATCTGTCACTACTTGTACTTTGGGTACCAAGATGGATGAGCAGATGATTGACGGAGCAGTAATCTCCGGATACAATAAATTCTATCTTCACTATAATTTCCCAGGATTTTCTACTGGTGAGGTGAAGCCAAATAGAGGTGTAGGTAGAAGAGAGGTAGGACATGGCAATCTTGCTATGCGTGCTTTGAAAAAAGTACTTCCTCCAGATACCGAAAATCCATATACCATTCGTATCGTTTCCGATATATTGGAGTCCAATGGATCTTCATCTATGGCCACCGTATGTGCTGGATCTTTGGCATTAATGGACGCTGGAGTTCAAATAAAGGCTCCTGTAACTGGTATTGCCATGGGTATGATCTCTGACGCCAAGACAGGCAAGTATGCCATTCTATCCGATATCTTGGGTGATGAGGATCATCTAGGAGATATGGACTTTAAGGTAACAGGTACCGAAAAAGGAATTACTGCCTGCCAAATGGATTTGAAGGTAGAAGGTTTGGATTATTCCGTTTTGAAAGAAGCTCTTTACCAAGCAAAAGATGGTAGACTTCATATTTTGAAAGAAATCTCCAAAACCTTGGCAGCATCTAAGACTGATCTTAAGCCACATACCCCACGTTCTTTCATGATGTGGATTCCCAAGGAATTGATTGGAGCAGTAATCGGACCTGGAGGTAAGGTAATCCAAGAAATTCAGAAGGACACCTCTACCACAGTTGTTATTGAAGAAATTGATAACCAAGGAAAGATTAACATCTATTCTGCGAATCAAGACAACATGGAAGCTGCGATTCGTCGTGTGAAGGCCATCGTCGCTCAACCTGAAATTGGTGAAGTGTACACTGGAAAAGTAAAAAATATTCAAGCTTTTGGAGCTTTTGTGGAATTTATGCCAGGAAAAGATGGTTTACTCCATATATCCGAGATCAAGTGGGATCGATTGGAAACCATGGATGGCGTTTTGGAACCTGGAGAGGAAATCACTGTTAAGTTAATTGACGTGGATAAGAAAACAGGTAAATTCAAATTGTCTAGAAAAGCCTTGCTTCCAAGACCGGAGAAACCAGCGACAAACGCCTAATCTAGGTTGGGTTTTTGATTAAATAAACGAATTATCACCCCTTTTCAATTAATTCACCCGGAATGAGGCAGCTAAAGATTAGCAAGCAGATTACTAACAGAGAATCACAGTCTCTTGATAAATACCTTCAAGAGATCGGAAAAGTAGATCTGTTGACAGCAGATGAGGAGGTTGTATTAGCAAAAAGAATCCGCGAAGGCGATCAGCTGGCATTGGAGAAATTAACCAAAGCTAACCTTCGTTTTGTGGTTTCTGTTGCCAAGCAATACCAAAACCAAGGCCTTTCTTTAGGTGATTTGATCAATGAAGGCAACTTGGGATTGATCAAGGCGGCGCAACGATTTGATGAAACTCGTGGTTTTAAGTTTATCTCCTATGCGGTGTGGTGGATTCGTCAATCCATCCTCCAGGCACTTGCAGAGCAATCCCGTATCGTTCGTCTTCCTTTGAATAGAGTAGGTTCTTTGAACAAAATTTCGAAGACCTTTAGTGAATTGGAGCAAAAATTTGAACGTGAGCCTTCTCCTGAGGAATTGGCAGAAGTTCTAGAAGTGTCAGCTTCTGAAGTAGTGGATACCATGAAGATTTCTGGTAGACACGTATCCATGGATGCTCCATTTGTACAAGGTGAAGAGAATAGTCTTCTTGATGTATTGGAAAATGATGGGGACGAGAAGCCGGATGATGGCTTAATGAATGACTCTTTACGGAAAGAAGTGCAGCGTGCACTATCTACCTTGACTTCACGAGAAGCAGATGTAATTACGCTCTATTTTGGATTGAATGGGGAGCATGCGATGACCTTGGAAGAAATTGGAGAGAAGTTCAATCTGACTCGAGAGCGAGTTAGGCAGATCAAAGAAAAAGCCATTCGCAGATTGAGGCATACCTCCCGTAGCAAAACCCTCAAACCTTATTTGGGATAAAAAATAGAAAGGGGGCCTTGGCCCCTTTTTTGATTTTATAACTTGAAACAAATCAACTTATTCCTTTGTCAGGTTCAAAAGTTGGAATTAAGGATTAGACTAGTAAAAAAGAGAAATGAAACACGGTATGAGTCAAGATAGCGAACATGTAAGCGTATTGATCATTGGATCTGGACCTGCGGGATATACAGCCGCCATTTATGCAGCAAGAGCGGGTATGTCTCCTGTATTGTATACTGGAGGGCAACCAGGTGGACAGTTGACCATCACCACAGATGTGGAGAATTATCCTGGCTATCCAGAAGGAATCATGGGGCCAGAGATGATGGAAGACTTTAGAAAGCAGGCGGAGCGATTTGGTACGCAAGTGCGGTACGGCTTGGTTACTGAAGTTGACTTTAGCGCTCGTCCGCATGCAGTAGTTGTAGATGGTCAAAAAACCATTTTTGCCGAAACGGTGATTATCAGTACAGGTGCTTCCGCAAAATGGCTAGGATTGGAAAGCGAAACTCGCCTGAATGGTAGAGGAGTTTCCGCTTGTGCAGTATGTGATGGTTTCTTTTTCAGAGGTCAAGAGGTAGCAATAGTAGGTGCTGGAGATACTGCTTGTGAGGAGGCTTCCTATTTGGCGAATATTTGCTCAAAAGTTTACATGATCGTAAGACGAGATGAAATGAGAGCGTCTCAAATCATGCAAAACCGGGTAAAAAATAATCCAAAGATTGAAATCCTTTGGAACACTGAGACTCAGGAAATTCTGGGAGCGGAGGAAGTGACTGGAATGCGTCTTTTAAATACGAAAACTGAAAAAATTTCTGAAATTTCAATTTCTGGCTTCTTTGTTGCTATAGGTCACGAACCTAATACAGGAATTTTCAAGGAGTTCATAACAATGGATGAGGCGGGATACATTAAAACTATTCCAGGTACTACGAAAACAAATGTCGAAGGTGTTTTTGCCTGTGGCGATGCCCAGGATCATGTTTATCGACAGGCTGTGACTGCTGCAGGAACAGGTTGTATGGCGGCATTGGATGCGGAGCGCTTCCTTGCTTCCCTAGAAAATTAGGAATACACTGCATGAGGAGTTCAATTCTTCTTGGAATTTTAGGGTTAGTATTGGTCTTGGGTCTTGGTAAGGCTTATGGACAGGTATTGCCTAAAGTTTTTAATAAAACTCCATCGACCACGGATAAGAAAAATTTAGATTTAAAAGAGTTCACGCAAGGATTTCCCAAAATAATTAAGAAAAATCCATCTGGAACTGGTTCTTCACAAGAGCGGAAAAATATCGAGTTACGACAGTTTGATGAAGTAACTTATTTGCGCACCTTATCTACACAAACGGATTCGCTACTTTTTCAGAACACTGTGGATTTGGCGCGAATAAAATCCATTATTAGTGAAGACCCCTTCACCCTTGATTGGGCACCCAGCGATGAAGTTGTAGCAGTTGCCGACCAAATTCAGATAGACAGTGTATGGATCACTGCCTTTGAGTATTTTTCCAATTGGGATACCAAAAAAGTCAATATCTACAACTTTGATATCAAGGAGTTTAAGGATAGCCTCGTGGTCAAACTTTACAATGAGCAGCTGGGGCAATATTGGAAATTGCCTTTAACAGACGTGCTGGTCAATTCTCGTTTTGGTCCCCGTTGGGGGAGAATGCATGGGGGAGTGGATTTGGATTTGAATACGGGAGATGCGGTATACACTGCTTTCGACGGCATCATCCGAGTGAAAGGCTATGACCGTTATGGTTACGGGTATTATTACGTTGTCCGACACAAAAACGGACTTGAAACCTTGTATGGTCACTTGTCCAAGCATGTCATGGAGGTAGGGGATGAGGTACTTGCAGGGGATTTGCTAGGGAAAGGAGGATCTACAGGTAGAAGCACTGGGCCACATTTGCACTATGAGTTGCGCTACAAAGGATTGGTTTTTGATCCTGAAATCGTCTATGACTTTGAGAAAAGTTTATTGACCAAACAAGAATTATTAATCAATAAGAAGTTGTTTGGCCATATTGCAAAAGCAAGTGCAGCAGCCTACCACCGAGTGAAAAGAGGGGAGAATCTAGGTTCTATCGCACGTAGGTATGGAGTTTCGGTCTCCACTATCACGAGATTGAACGGAATCTCCAGTCGCTCCATCTTGAGAATTGGTCAAAGTCTTCGGGTTAAATAATCGATTGATGATGCTAAAACTTGATATTCTAGTAATTGCTTCGCATCCAGATGATGCCGAATTGGGTTGTTCTGGGACCATTGCTGCTCAAGTAGCTAAAGGGTATAAGGTAGGCATTGTCGATTTGACCCATGGAGAAATGGGTACACGCGGTACCCCCGAACTTCGCTTGCAAGAAGCCGCTAATGCAGCTCAGATTTTAGGCCTAGCTACTCGAGAAAACATGGGGTTTCAGGATGTATTTTTTAAGGATGACGCGGAACACCAATTGAAATTAATTCAAGTAATCCGTAAATATCAACCTGATATTGTACTTGCCAATGCGGTGACTGATCGTCATCCCGATCATGGCAAAGGGGCCTCTTTAGCCACTAATGCTTGCTTTATGAGTGGTTTGACTAAAATCGAGACTTGGCAAGATGAAAATAAACAAGCCGCTTGGAGACCCAAATTTGTTTACCATTACATTCAAAACAACTACATACAACCCGACTTTATTGTCGACATTTCAGAACACTGGGAAACGAAAGTGAAAAGCATAGCTGCTTTTGGCTCTCAATTTTTTGATCCTAAAAGTAAAGAACCTGCAAGTTTTATCTCTTCCCCTGAATTTCTACCCTTTATTGAATCTAGGGCGCGAGAATTTGGCCATCGGATTCAAGTGAAGTATGGTGAGGGATTCACTGTGGAGCGGTTTATTGGGATTGCTGACCTTTTTGACCTAAAGTAATCAGGGAGCTAGGCGAGCTACTTTCCAAGAATTAGTATCTTGATCTTTTTGGTAGCAGATGCGGTCGTGTAGTCGACTGGGTCTTCCTTGCCAGAATTCAATCCGGTGAGGAACAAGTCGGTAGCCACCCCAATGCGAAGGTCTGATGATTGAGGATTCTGTAAACTTTCTCTCCAAATCCTTTTGGTTAGTTTCAATCACTTCTCTGCTGAGAATCTCTTGACTTTGTGGTGAAGCCCAGGCTCCCAATTGAGATCCGTAGGGTCTTGACAAAAAATAGGCATCGGATTCTTCTGCGCTGACTTTACTAACTGTCCCAACTATTCGGACTTGCCGTTCAATTTCAGCCCAAAAGAAGGTTAGGGAAGCTTTTGGATTTGATTCTAGCTCTTTGCCCTTTGAACTTTCATAATTGGTAAAGAATACAAAACCTTCATCTAGTTCTTTTAGCAAAACAACCCTCGAATTGGGAAATCCATCTTTGCTTACCGTAGCTAGACACATGGCGTTTACTTCAAGAACTTCTGCTTCTACTGCTTCTTTCAGCCATTGGCTAAACTGCAAAAAAGGATCTTTCGCTACCTGATTGATTTCTAAGGATTGTAGACTGTATTCCTTTCTAATGGATGCAAGTTTCATAGGCCTTTCGATTCCTCGTAATTTTCTAAGCGATTTTCTTGGGATTGTGATTTCAAAAATTAAATTTTATGATTATCCGCAATCACTCCAGTAGCTTAAAACATCCTTGAATTTCTGCGGATAATCGTCGACAGACGACTGTCCACAGACCACAGCTCACCTAAAGGAACTTCAAACCTTTCTTTTCTTTGGGTACTGGTAACAAAGCGGATAATCAGTTTAAATTTAAGTAAACTTAATGTACTTTTCTACATGGATCATTTTTCAGTTCCAAACCTCCAAAGAGGAAAACTTTTGCTGGCTACTCCTTTTTTGAATGATGCGGATTTTGTGAGGTCTGTGATTCTCCTCTGTGAGCATGAGGACCAAGGAAGTATTGGTTTTGTGATCAACAAACTCTCAATTTTGAATTTAAGGGACCTAGTCCAGGAGTTAAACTTTCTTGAATGTGAAGTATTCGTTGGCGGTCCTGTTGAACAAAACACGCTGCATTTTATTTATTTCGGTTCTCAAGTGCTGCCTGATAGTAAACCTTTAGGGGAAGGCATTTGGTGGGGAGGTGATTTTTCTACATTAGTACACCTCCTAAAATCTCATGTACTGGATGTTAATCAGGTACGATTTTTTTTAGGCTACAGTGGATGGGATCAGGGGCAGCTGGAAGCAGAACTTGCGGAGGATACCTGGGTGATCTATTCGGGAGTATTGACAAGGACTGTTTTTGATAGTTCTTCGGATCAAATTTGGAGACAGCTTATGAAAGGGATGGGGGGAGACTTTGAAATTCAAGCAAATTATCCCATAGACCCACGATTAAATTAGGCAAAATGCCTACCTTTGAATCTATTGCGTAAGATTAGTATCGTTTTTTATGACTAAGAAAAGTAAAGAGCTGTCCGAAGAGGACAAGGTAACCACGGCTCCTAAAAAGGGGACCAGGGGTAAAAAAGTTG
>JAMNXQ010000018.1 GCA_023653075.1 Algoriphagus sp. | reverse complement strand
GTGATTGGTGGACCACACGGTGATACGGGCTTGACCGGAAGAAAAATTATCGTAGATACCTACGGGGGTAAGGGAGCACACGGAGGAGGAGCCTTCTCTGGCAAAGATCCTTCCAAAGTAGACCGCTCTGCGGCTTACGCTACCCGTCACATTGCCAAGAACATGGTGGCAGCGGGTATCGCAGACGAAATCTTGGTACAAGTATCCTACGCAATTGGCGTTGCCAAGCCGATGGGCATCTACATCAACACCTACGGCACGGCCAAGGTGAACTTGAGCGATGGAGAAATTGCCAAGAAAGTGGAAGGCATCTTTGACATGCGTCCCTATGCCATCGAGCAGCGCTTGAAGTTGCGTACTCCGATCTACCTAGAAACTGCCGCTTACGGCCACATGGGTAGAGAGAGCGTGGTGGTAGAGAAAACCTTCACTTCCCCGTACCGTCCAGCGATCACCCAGAAGGTGGAGTTGTTTACCTGGGAGAAGTTGGATTATGTGGATCAGGTGAAGAAGGAATTCGGAATCTAAGACCTAGATCAACTCCTAAAAAAAACGGTGCGAGCGAATGCTTGCACTGTTTTTTTGGTTTAGGAGGCTGCTTGGAGCTGCTCGCGATTTGATGCTGGTCGCGATTTGCAATCGCGAGTATTTATCCTTTAATCCCCGGGCTTCACCCGGGGTTATAATTGTTTCGCTCCTCCAGAGCTAGGAAATTCTGCTAGTAGATTAAGATGTTTTATCCTAGAGTAAGGTTTGTACTACCATATCCATCCTTTGCGGCTCCTGCGCCTTTGCGAGAATATTGACCTTCTTTCTGCCCTGGGAACAACTCATTACCGCTTCAGCATCAGCCAGCCTCGTGGATCTACTTCTGGGGTACTGGTGCTGGAGATCAGCTTAGGGGTTTTACCCAAGGAGTACTTTTGAATTCCT
Organism: Algoriphagus sp.; assembly: GCA_023653075.1. GTDB lineage: Bacteria > Bacteroidota > Bacteroidia > Cytophagales > Cyclobacteriaceae > Algoriphagus. Next base: position 39,410 of record JAMNXQ010000018.1, on the reverse strand, counting down.
GTGGAGGTCTTTACTTCTACGGGCATCTCGAAATCGATGCCTTCCAAGGAAACGAGAAACTCATTTTTCCCTCTCTTTTTCACCTTGACTTCAGGCAGCCTCGTGGTCTTGAGGTAGAGTTCAAAAAATCCTTCCAGATTTTGACCCGTGTACTGCTGGATAAAGTCGGTAAAATCATTGGTACTTACTTGATTTAAGTAGGTAAACTGCTCCCCTTCAGCAAAGGCCTTCAGTGCTGGAAAGAAGAGTTCGTCCCCGATGACACCCCGCAAGGAATGAATGACCATGGCTCCTTTGGTATAGATTTCGGGATGGTAGGCCGTCTTTTCGGTGGAGTTGGGAGGACTGACTACGGGTTGGGCATGTGGGATGTCTCGGGCTTCAGCCTTCACTTTTTCAAAGTAAGCCTCAGGCCCTCCATGTTCCCAAAAGAACAACCAGTCTCCGTAAGCAGTCAGTCCTTCATGAATCCACATGTCTGCCCAGTCTCCTACAGAAACCTTGTTGCCAAACCATTCGTGCCCTAGTTCGTGATGGAGCAGCCAGTCGTACTGGACTTTACCCATGGGAACAAACTGGAAATTGTTGCCATACGCATTGATGGTTTGGTGTTCCATTCCCAAGTAGGGCGTTTCGACGACCGCGATTTTGTCCTCCGGAAAAGGATAGGGGCCAAAGTATTTTTCATGGGTTTGGGCACTTACTCGAAGTACTTCCAGCAATTCCTTGGCCATGCCCTTGTTGTCTTGAAGTACCCACACTGCCATCGGAACTACTACCCCGGAGACAGATCTAAATTGGCTTTCTGCTTTTTCAAATACCCCAACCGTAAAATTGATGTTGTAGTTGCTGATCGGGTAGTCCGTTTTCCAGTGGTAGCGCACTTTTTGACCCTGATCCTGGGTTTGGATTAGGCGACCATTGGAGGCCACGAAGTAAGGTTTGGGTACCGTGAAGAATAACTCTACCCCCTTTTGAGGTTCGCTTGAGGGATGGTCAAAGGCGGGCATAAAAAGTTTGGCTCCTTCGCCCTGAGAAGACAATCCCATCCAATGTCTGCCCCACTGGTCTTTTTCCCAAGTAAATCCCCCAGTCCAAGGTGGATTCTGAGCGATGGGTGTCGGACCCTCGTAGAAAATCTCCACCTGGTCGCAGGTACAGTCTATGGGGATAATATCCACTAAGTCATTTTGATGGGAAAAAGCAACCTCCTTTCCATCCATAAGCACCTTGCTTACCTGGTATTGGTCAATCAATTGGAAGCGCAGTGTATCTAACTTTTCTTGGGAGGAAAAAGTGATGGTGGACCGACCAGAAATAGACTGCGATTCGGGGAAAATTTCCAATTCAAGTCGGTATTGTTGAATTTGAAACTTGGCTTGCAGGGGATCTATTGGTCCACCCCAATCCCAAGTTTGGGCTTGAATGAGTAGGGTTATAAAAAGAAGCGGAAGTAAAAAGAGTAGTTTTTTCATGGCAAGGCAAAAAAGGATAAGGAACTGAATATAGGCAACTGTGCCTAAAAAAGCCGCTCCTGGTTGTGAATCTTGGAGCGGCTGATGATTAGTCTTCTGCGTAGTTAAAGGAATCGACCTGTTCCTTGATCCAATCTTGGTACTTCCCTCGTAAGAATTCAGCCCATTCATCCTTGTACTTGGACCCATCTAGTAGGAAACGGAAGGCGGTTGTTGCCTTGGGGTTGCTTAGCGCACTGACCAAGTCCTCCGCTAGGGTACGCTCCTTCACACGGCGGTCCACAAAATCCTGCATGAGCGCATGCTCTTGTGTTGGTTCTAGGCGGGTAAACTCCGCAAAATTTTCAGGTTGATCTTCAATTTCGTCTAGGATATCTTCTTCCTCTGGGGTTAGGTCATAGTTGAAATAATCTTCATCGTCCGGCATGTGGTGGATTTTCTTCTTGTCAACCTGATAGAAGCACACATTGCCTTTCAGCAATTGGGTAGCAATTAGATCTACCTCTTTTTCAGTAAGCGAAAGCATGGATGGAGTTCAAGATGTTTTAAAAATACGATTCATCGAAAGTTCAACAAATTGTTTCAATTTGTGCAAGGTCGAGCCAAAAAAATAAGCCTAAAACCGCTGATTTATAATTTTTTCTAACATCGAGGGGTTGATTTCATGCCCTCCCTCGAAGGTCAGCAGATTCATTGGCTTGTCAAGTTCAAAAAGCAGCTCTTCTTGCCGCTGCTTACTCTCTTCGGTAATCAGCACATCTTGGGCTCCATGCACCAAAAGCACCTCCGTGGAGGCAAATTTTTCTTTTGCCAAATTCAATGCCATGTCATGCGCAAAGCCTCCTCCCCAAAGCACCAGGGAATCGAGCCTGCCGCTCCATTGACTGGCCCAGCGTGTGCCTGTAGCCGCGCCTTGGGAAAAGCCCAGGAGGTGAATTCTCGGTGAACTAGAAAATTGCAGGAGGAGCTCATCCATCATGCGATTGAGGAAGCGATGGTTGTTGGCTATGGCGGTTTCCCGGTTGTAACTGGTCATCCAGTTGGCGCCTACTCGCCCCTGGAATTCTTGTAAATAGGAGTGATTGGTGCCCTCAGGGGCAATGAAAAGTCGATTTTCAGAGGAGAAGGGAATAAACTTCCGTATAAAAAACTCAGCCAGTTGCCCATAGCCATGCAGCACAATCCAAACTTCTTGTTCCTTTCCTGTCGGTTCATGGGATAGGAAATAGGGAGCTTCGTAAGAAAACTGAAGGGACTTTTTCACGCTTAGCTGTGGAGATCGTCAAATTTGAGCGGAAGCAAATGGCGAATACCTCGGAAGCGAAGCACGGTTCCATCGGCTTGCAAGAGCAAAATAGTGATCGGGCTTTGGTACCGATTCTCTACTTCATTGATGGCCTGTCGGCACATCCCGCAAGGAGATACTCCCGCCCAACTGTTTTCACCTGCTCGCTGGGCCATGATGGCGAGCATTTGTGGGACTTGCTCGGGATAGTTGGCGCCCACATAGCCGAGAAGCAATCGTTCGGCACAGGTGCCTACCGGGAAACTTACATTCTCTTGGTTTGAGGATTGGTAGATTTCTCCATTGTCAAGCGCCACTGCCGCTCCCACATGAAAATTGGAATAAGGGGCGTAGGCATTTTTGGAAATTTCTTGGGCTCGCTGAACCAAGGTGGCCTCAAGGTGATTCAATTCTGAAAAGGCGAGTTCTTCCAGCTCAATCGTATCGGTAATTTTTTTCACAAGCAGTATTGGTTTGGAAAGGAACCAACCATTAAAGTACGCAAATGTTCCCTAATTCTTGAATCTTCACTTTTTCTCACCAAAAAAAAGGCCCATTTTTAAGGCAATAAAGCCCATCCTATGCCTACCATTTTGCTATTTGGAGCAGGAAAATCTGCCACATCCCTTATTGATTACCTGGCCGACTCTTGTGGGGATGGATCTCGGAAGCTTTTGGTAGCCGACCTTGATCCTGCCTTGGCAGCGGCCAAACTCAAAGGGCGTGTGCATACGGAGACGGTACCGGTAGATTTGGAGCAAGAAGATTCTAGGCAGAAATTGATCCGCCAGGCCGACGTAGTCATTTCCATGCTCCCAGCAGGATTGCATCCTATTTTGGCTGCCGATTGCTTGAAGTTGGGGGTTCATTTTTTCACCGCTTCTTACGAAAGTGAGGCCTTGAGGGCGATGAAGCAAGGGATTGATGCAAAGGGGTTGTTGTTTTTGAACGAATGTGGGCTGGATCCAGGCATCGACCACCTATCTGCGTTGAAAATCATCCATGAAGCGAAAGCAAAGGGAGAAGTAATCCGCTCCTTCAAGTCCTATTGCGGAGGCCTACTGGCCCCTGAAAGTGAAGACAATCCCTGGAAATACAAATTTACCTGGAACCCTCGCAATGTGGTGCTTGCAGGACAAGGGATGTCCAAGTTTCTGGACCATGGAGAAGTGAAGTTGGTTCCTTACCAGCAGTTGTTCAAACGTGTTGAGACGATCCACTTTCCGGGTTTGGGGGATTTTGACGGCTACCCCAACCGGGATTCCTTGAACTATCAGGCTATTTACGGATTGGAAGAGGTCGATACGCTTCTTCGTGGGACACTTCGGAGGGCAGGTTTCTGTAAGGCCTGGGATGTATTTGTACAACTAGGGATGACGGATGATACTGCATCGTTGCAGCTCCCGAATGGCAGCACTTACCGGCAGTTTTTCAATACCTTTCTTCCTTGGTCTGAGCAACTCTCGGTAGAGGAGAAATTAGCGGAACTCATTCCCGACCTAGACTTTCCCACCTTTGAAAAGTTGCAGTGGCTTGGATTTTTTGAGTCTAAGCTCCTTCCCAGAACGGAGGGGAGCCCAGCGCAGTTGCTCCAGGCAATCCTTGAGGAACAGTGGGCACTTCAGCCGGCCGACAGAGATTTGATTGTGATGCAACACCAGTTTGAGATTCAAACCCAAACCGGAATCAAAAAGGTTACTTCGAGTTTGGTCGATGTAGGTCAAGATGCGGTGTACACCGCCATGGCCAAGACGGTAGGACTTCCACTAGCCATTGCAGTGGACCTCTTTTTGAAAGGGGAAATTTCACTTCGGGGGCTGCAGCTGCCCGTGGTTCCGGAATTGTATTTGCCTATTTTGGAGGCCTTGGAAAAAGAAGGAATTCGCTTTGAGGAGCGGGTGGTGGATTGATTCTGTAAAAGGAATCGTCAACTGACCACGGTCCACGGTTCACTGCCCATTTTATGGAACTTCAAAATTTACCTTCATTCCGTTACCGGTAATTGAACTGAAAAGCATGAAAAGAAAAAGACCAACTGGCTAGTGGGTCTTTTTTTATTTAGGGTTTCCAGTCGGCAGGAGGATCGATAAATGCTCCCGATATGACGCGGCAATCGTCAGGAATGATGGCCCGATTTTGCTTGAAAGTCAAGTCATTTTTATCCACATAGATTCGACGGGAGGTTTCTCCTCCTGCCATAAAGTAACCTAGCACCACCTCATCTGGATTGTCCAGGCTGAGCATGTTTCCACGAAGGGTTGCTGGGGGTGGATCAAAAATGGAACCCGAAATTTCTGTTTGTTGCTTCACCAAACGTAAGTAACGATACGCTTCCTGGGAGACGCTGTATTGCTTCAGGTCCATTCGGAACTTGTTGACAAATCGGTACCCATCGTCCGCGATGAAGGAAGCAGGGATTTTGGTAGTCAGGCCATTGAAGCTATCGTCATTGACCACGAATAAACTTTGGTTATTACTTACTTCGTATCGAAAACATTGCACACAGCAATCCTTTGGCTGTGGGGTACGGTTTGGATTTGCAGGAGAAGGTCGTGGCGTATACAAATCTGGACGGGTTTCCAAGATATATACTGCTGGGCCATTTTTCCAATAGTAAAAATTATTTTGGTCCGCAGGATCTTTTACCCCTACAATCAGCTGAATTCCTGATTTCGGAACATCACTTCCCTCAGTAGGTACGGTTACGGTGCGGATTTCCAGTGATTGAATGGCAGGTACCGAAGCTACTTTCTCCGGGGTGGAGGTGTACACTTTTCCTTCTGCAGTACGAATCTGAAGCGTATAGGACTTGCCTACTTGTGCACTAAAGCTAGCAGGAGTGTAGTAGGTGCCTTTTGCATCTGTTCCTTCGGTGAGGAAGGTGACATTTCCATCGTTATCCCGTACGACTACCGTAGCCAAGGACACGGGGCGAATGAGTCCTTCGAAAATACTTCCGTAAGTAGCACTTCGCGTGAGCGTAATTGCATGAGGGCCTGGCCCTGTGGAAATGATGCCCTCCACAGTCAAGAGTTGCTCGCCATCAGGCACTTCGACCTCGTAGGGGTCTACACAGGCCATCGGAAGGAGTAGGAGTAGGTATACTAGTCTTTTCAACATGGCTTTAGAAGCTAATGGCGTAACTTAAACTTGGAAGAGGGATACCCAACAAGGCCAGACGGAAGGCCTGCGGAGGTTGCTGTGGAGCATCGTCAAAGAAGATGGAAAATGGATTTTTTCGTCCATACACATTGAGTACGGAGAAGGTCCAGTCCCCATCAAAAAACTTTCCTTCTCCCTTTAACTTGAAATTGACAGAAAAATCAAGTCGGTGGAAGTCAGGAAGCCGTTGCTGGTTTCGATCCTTGAAGTAGGCCAGGTTGTTTCCTGAAAAATCAAACTTTGCATCTGGAAAGGTGATAGGTCTACCCGTGCTGTAGGCAAAGGTGGCTGATAGGGAGGCATTGGTACTCACTTTGTAATTTCCAATCAGGGTCAGGTCATGGGGCTTATCAAAGTTGGAGGCATACCAGGCGCCATTGTTGATGTTTTCCTCCTCAAATGGAGTAATCACACGTCTCAGAGACCTGGAATAGGTGTAGGAAATCCAACCGGTAAGTGTACCTAGATTTTTCTTGACATAGAGTTCCATTCCATAAGTCTGCCCTTGGGCAGGGATGAGCTCGGTTTCGAGGTGATTTTGTAAAATCAAATTTGCACCATCCTTGTATTCCACCACATTTTGAAGGTCTTTGAAGTAAACCTCCACCGAGGTCTCAAAGATGTTTCCTTTGAAATTGTTGTAGTAGCCAAGCGAGAATTGATCTGCAATTTGTGGCTTCAAAAATCCATCGCTGAGCTTCCATACATCCGAAGGAGCAATGGTTGCCGTGTTGGAGATGAGGTGGATAAACTGATACATTTTGTTGTATCCCAACTTTACCGAGCTGGATTTGCTGAAGGAATATCTAAAAGATGCTCGTGGTGCCAGCCCATCGTAGGTTTGGATCAGTTCGTTTGCGCCATAATTGGTTTCCCCGATGGCCGAACCATCTGAAACGGGAGTTCCTTCCTGGTAGGTACGTACGGTGCGAGCGCCCAGATATTGGTAAAGGTCGTATCGGAGTCCATAGGATACCCCTATTTTTTCCCCGATTTCCAACTCATGCTGGATGTGGGCTGCCATTTCCCTACCTGCTTCATTTTGGACCTTTTTGGGGAGCACATCTTCTGAAGTTCCGGTTGGAATTAGCTCTCCCGGTTGGATAGCCACTTGCTTGTATTCAGCTCCCATAGTAAAAGACTGGGTAGGGCTTACCGTGTAGTTGAAAAAGGTTCTTCCTCCTACATCCTTGATATCCGAATTGATTTCAAAGTTGTTTAGCCCTGACTGGTTAAAAATTCCATAGTCATAGAGTGAATAAAAGCCAACGGTCTCCATTTTCAGTTTTTCACTCAGCTTACTTTTCCATTGCAGGGAGTGTGCATTGTTTTGCCAGGAGATTGTAGTGTCGGAGGCAAAAGCAAAGTCATCGTAGCTGGTGTAGTAGCTGTAGGTAAACTCGTTGTTTTCGGAAATTGGGGCACTGATGACCACGTTGCCATCGTAAAAATTAGCATTGGAGTTGTTCAGCGTGGTATTGCTCAGTGACTGGAGCAGCCAGTTGATGTAGGAAATTCGAAATCCTCCGAGGATAGATACCTTGTCCTTAATGAGTGGGCCATTTAGCGAAAGCTTTCCGGAAAAATTGCTCAGCATGAGGTCTCCTCCAAATTTTTCTACGCTACCTGCCTTGGGAAGAATGTCTAGGATGGCCGAGCTTCTACCTCCAAATCGGGCAGGAACTACGGCCTTGTAGAGGGTCACATCGTTCACCATGTCGGGGTTGAAGGCGGTGAAAAGACCGAACATGTGTGAAGGATTGTAGATCGGTGCTCCCGCAAATTGGATGAGGTTTTGATCTACGCCACCCCCTCGGACATTGAGACCAGAAGAAGCTTCTCCTACCTGGCTCACTCCAGGAAGTGTAGCCAAAGAGCGTACAATGTCGATTTCTCCCATAAATGGAGGAAGTTCCTTCATGGTATTTACACTTAGCGTGACGGCACCCATGTTGGTGGAACGGATATTTTTCTCCGGATCACTACCATAGATCACTACGTCATCGAGCGTGAAATCCTCTTGGAGCATCTTGATTGTAAGCCTTCCATCTCCTACCGCCGTGATGGGGTAAATCTTGGTTTCGTATCCCACATAGCGAAACTCCAGCGTGTATTCTGCTCTGGAGACTTCGAGTTCAAAGCTTCCATTATCGTCGGTAATGCGGGTTAGCTCCAGCTCCGGAATCCGTACTGTAGCTCCTACTAGTGCATCTCCGGTGATTTCATCCGTGATCCGGCCTGAAAGTTTGATTCCTTTCAGTTGGCCGATATCTCGGCCAATCACATCTCGCTTTACAGCGGGAGTTTGAGCCCAAGCTGAGGAAAGCCCTAGAATTAAACAGGCAATTAGAAAAATTCTTTTCATAGTGGGGTGCTTAGATCGCGTCTGGGTCAAATTTGTACAATTCCATGGTCAGGGTTCCACTCACGGATTCTTCAGGGGCACGGAGAAAATAAATGGATCCATTGTACTGGAAATACCCGCTCGTGATGCTTTGAGGCAGGCCAATGATTTGATTCTTTGCTTTCCAGGTAAGTGTCTCTAGGTTTAGTTCCCAGAGTTCCTGGGTAGCTCTAAATAGTCCCAAGTAGGCTTTTGAACCGATAACTTCCACGAAGGGGTACCCTTGTCCTTTGTTGCCCGGATAGGTGGTCAGGAGCTGCCAGCTGTCGAGTGGGGGATTGTACTCCCATACCTGCCCATTGCTTCCTAGGACAATCACCCGAGTAGCTATAGCAAAGGCGGCGGCGTTGCGTCCCAACGCAATTGGGGCATTTCCCTTGGTTGACCAGGTCCGTTTCACGGGGTCGTAAGCACGTACCAAAAGAGAGGCGCCGTCCAGCCCTCCAAACAAAAGCAGGCCACCTTCCCAGTCCACGGCCAAGGCATCTCGTGTGTTGAAAGGAAGATCGCCCAATCGCTCGAAACTACTTCCATTGATCTTCCATAAACTACGGTCGTAGACAAACTGGTCTCTAGAGGGCTCAAGGGCTCCTCCTCCTAGGTAAGTACCGGTTGCGAATGCAAATCGACGTCTATTTCCCGAAAAATTAACTTCCGTCCAAGTGCCCGTGGCTGGATTGAATCGCTGAAATCCAGCATAGTTATCTCCCAGTTTGATTTTGCCAAGTCCTACATGAAAGCCAGCTGAATTCGAAAAGTAACTGTTGTCGTAGATCCGAACGTTGCCAGGAAAATCAGATACTTTGGTGTACTTACCCGCTTGGTACTCAAAAGGGGTCGAAAGGGTAATTTCTTTGTCTTGAATCCTCAACTTGATGGGCACCAGAATCTGTCCCGTGGGAGCAGGAATTTTTACAGTTAGCTTGGATTCAAATACATTTTGAAGGACTGGTGCTTCCTGGGTGCCAAAAAATACCTTGGTTCCTTCTGGAAAATTTTTCCCTTGAATCACCAACTCTTGTCCTGCCACTCCATAGTTGGGTGCAAAACTGGTTACTGCGGGGCTCAAGGTGCTCAATTCGATGACTTTTCCTTCGATACGCGCACCATTGATCGTGGCAAAGGCTTTTACAAAATAGGTTTGTGTCAATTTGAATCCGCTTTTTTCACCAATAAATCGACCCGGTTGGTTTTTTTCTCCAAGAGAAATAATGATAGGATTAGCGAAGGAGGCTTGGGTAGAAAACTCAAACCCATGGTCTTCGGCCAACACTTCCCGGTTGGCAAGGAGACGTCCAGAAATTCGGATTTTATCACCCCCCACAAACAAGACTTCTTCTGTGGCGACGAGGATAGGAGTTTCGTCCTCCTGTGTGCAGGACCAAAATGCCAAAAGAATGAAAAAGAGGAATGAAGTTCGTAGCAGTTGCATCGAAATTGGGAATGGTCGAATAACAAAAATACAGCAATACCCAGAGAATACAATTCCGCTGAATTGACTATTTGCCCGCTAAAGGAGAATCTTAGGCTTTTTTGATTAAAAACCCAACAAAAATCCGGAGATCAGTTGCCGGTAGTCCTCCGTATAGGTTCCGTCCTCATTTTTCAAAGAGTATCCTCGAGTCTGGATTGGAGGAAGATTTTTGGTTTTAGAAAAGGATACAATTTCTCGATGGACAGGCTTGGAAGCTGCGTCTTGAACCTGGATTCTGAAATTGGGAAAAAGCAAAACTTCTTCAGCCAACTTGCAGAAATCACCCATCTGTCGTGGAGGCAGAATCACCCAAAATTGTCCAGAGGGCGCAAGGAGTTGGCATGCTTGGCTGAGTAAAGTTTCAAAAGGCAATCCATCCGTATGTAGGGCTAGGTTCCGTTTGGGATCACTGGACTTGAGGTGATCTGGGAAATAGGGGGGATTGCTGACAATCAAGTCAAAGGAGACGTCTGTCGAAAAATCCTGGAGAGCAGTTGGGATAAGGTACATCCGCTCTTCAAATGGGCTTTCCTTAAAATTTTCAGTTGCCTGAGCAGCTGCTTCTGGATCAATTTCTAGTGCAGTTACCTGGGCTTCGGGGAAGCGTTGGGCCAGTATCAGGGCGATCACTCCGGTCCCTGTCCCAATGTCCAGAATCTGCTTGGGAGAAGGGCATTGTGCCAGGCTTCCTAGCAAAACCGCATCTGTACTTATTTTCATGGCACAGCGGTCTTGCTGTACGCGAAACTGTTGAAATTGAAACCAGCTGTTTGCCATTAGGTACGGGCTCGGCTGAATAGTTTAGAGCGGAAACGAGGCTTATCCTCCATGATGTTTAATTCCTCTTCCGAGACGCGCTTCACACTTTCAATGGTGTAGAATGCCTTTTCATCCGTTGCTTTTACCTTGGCGATAAACTCTTGGAGTTGGTCCCGTTTCATCACGGTAAACAAAAGATTGACCTTCCCATAACGTCCTTCCCCACCCACATTGGTGAAGCGGTAGTTGTTTTCCTTCATAAACTCCAGCAGGACAGGCAGGGGCTTGGGCGTGATCACCCGCACCAAAACCCGGCCCAAAGCCAATTTTTCATCCAAGGTCATCCCTACATAGGTTCCTGTAGCAAAGCCGCCCGCATACGCTAAGTAGGAAAGTGGATTATCTACATTTTGAAAGATTTGCCCGATGGCCAAAAGCCAGATTAAAGCCTCAAAAAATCCCAGGATAGGAACAATGTTTTTCTTGCCATTCATCATAAACATGAAGCGTAGCGTATTGATGGAGACATCGGATACCCGAGCCACAAAAATCAATAAAGGCATCAAGAGGTAGTTGAGCAGCTCGTTGGATATGCCCAGAGATTGAAGAAAGTCTTGCATGGGAATAGAATAAAGTCCTGCAAAAATACCGCTTTATTGGCGGAGCCAACCTATTGATGCGGGGAGAATTTAGATTTTTTGGTCTCTGCCTGCAGGAATACCCAAAATCAAAAATTGCAAGGTCATGGCCAAGAGAATCCAAATCAGCAAGTTCCAGTTGCCAAATACATCCAAACAAATACCAAAAACCAGGGGTCCTAAGGCGGCTAAAATATACCCTGCGGATTGTACCATTCCAGAAAGTCTGGAGGTGGTCAAGGCCTCTGCTGTACGCATAGAAATCAAGGTGTAGGCGATGCTTAAACTGGCCCCGCCTCCAATGCCAATTATGGTAAGCGCAGCGAAGGTCACCCATTCCTGATGGATAAAAAGTGCGCCATAGCCGATGAGGTACCCAATTCCTACGGCGATGATGACCCCCGATTGCTGCTTCAGGCGAAGTAGCAGGTTGGGGGCAAAGAAAGTGCCGATCAAAGAGATCAATTGCATGTAGAAGAGCGCCATTCCCGCATTGACAGGAGTCATCCCCCGAGCGATCAATAGATCGGGTAGCCAGGTGATCATCGTGAAGTACATGACTGATTGGGCCCCCATAAATCCAGTTACCTGCCAGGCGAGTCGGGATTTCCATACATTTTTTCCTGCCAGCTGCTCGGCATTGCCCTCAGATTTGGGAGGAGATAGCTGTGGAATCCAGGCGATAAGCGCAAGGGCCATCAAGCCCACCCAGGAAAGGAGTGCCCCTCTCCATCCCCATCCAAGCCCTTCTGCCAAGGGAACACTAATTCCCGAAGCGATGGCAGCAAACAAGGACATTCCGGTAGAGAGAAGCGCGGTCATCAATCCGATTTTTTCTGGAATTCTAGCCTTAAAGAAGGGAATCATGAGCACATTGGCGGTCACAATCCCCACCCCAGTTAAGGCTGTGCCTAGGTAGAGGAGTGCAATTCCTCCCTGCACCCTGATGACCACGCCGATGGCGAGCAGGAGGATTCCAAGAAAGATGGCTTTTCCTAGGCCGAGCTTCTTCCCTATGCTAGGAGCAAACAAGGAAAAAATGGCAAAAGTAATCAGGCTAAGCGTGGTCAAAAATCCCGCCTCCCCATTGGATATTCCCAAATCTTCCCGAATAAACGGAATCAATGGCCCTACCGATGCAATGGAGGTGCGCAGGTTGATCGAGATGAGGATCACGCCGAGGATAAGTAAGGCGCGGGAGGAGGATTTGGACAAGGGAGGTAGGAGGGACTGTGGAAGTACGAGGTACGAAATACGGAAATAAATAGTACAATGTACCAAGTACCAAGTACAAAGTATGGATTCGCAGAAGGACTGGATTTCTACAATAAAAATGTACCAAGTACTATGTACAAAGTATGATTTAGTACACAAATATTGCCTATTAAGATACTTAGTACATGGTACTTAGTACTTCGTACAACCCTATGATCTCGACACAATCAAATCCTCCACACACCTCACCCAAGTATCACTGGAGTTGAGGCTGGGTACGAGATCCCAATGCTCGCCTCCGAGTTCCTCAAACTGCTCTTTGTATTCTTCGCCCACCTCCACGGTAGTTTCCAAGCAGTCGGCCACAAAGGCAGGGGAGAAAACGAGTACTTTTTTTACTCCTCCTTTGGCCAGTTCCTTGATGGTATCCTCCGTATAGGGTTTGATCCAAGGATCTTTTCCCAGTCGAGATTGGAAGCAAGTCATCACTTTGTCCTCGGGAAGACCCAGTTTTTCAGCCACTAGGCGGGTGGTCTGGAAGCATTGGGCTCGGTAGCAAAACTGATTTTTGAGCCCATAGGCCGCGCAGCAGGTACCTAGCTTGCAGTGTCCATCCACACTTCCCTTGCGAATTTGCCGTTCGGGTAGGCCATGGTAAGAAAAAAGAAATCGATCATACTCGTGTTTTTGCATGGCCTCGCGTCCCAATTCAGCCCAAGCCTCAAGAAACAAGGGGTGATCTACGTAATTACTCACAAAGGTCATCTCAGGGATAATCTGCCAGCCACGTGCTATTTCCATCACCCGATCGATCACGGATCCGTTGGTAGCGGAGGCGTATTGCGGGAATAATGGGAGCACAATAATTTTCTTAACGTTTGCCTTATTTAACTCATTCAAGGCTTTTTTTATGCTGGGGTTCTGGTAGCGCATGGCCATGGCCACGAGGTATTTTTTGGGATCAAGCTTTTGAACGAGCTTGTCCTTCAAGTCCTGAGTATGAAATAGTAATGGGGAGCCCCGCTCGGTCCATAGCTTCCGGTATTCACCGGCAGATTTTGGGGCGCGGAAGGGCGCAATAATCAGGTTGACCAGCATCCATCGCGGGATAAATGGAAAGTCGATCACACGTCCATCCATCAAAAATTCCCGCAAGTACTTGCGCACATCTCCTGTTTTGGTGCTGTCGGGCGTTCCCAAATTGACCAATAAGACTCCTATTTTTGCTTGACTCGTAGACATAAAGCGATGTATTTCCCTAGAAAGCCCAAAAATAGGCCCTTTGTTCAATTATTTTGAGGGAAGTTTTTTAGCGCAGAAAGAAAAACCCAAGGAACAACTAATTCTAAACTTCGACTTCTTGTCCTTTTCGCTTGTTCATGGCCCATCGCATCAAAGGTCCGGAAGTCATGGAAGTGACCAAAGCCATGACCACCAAGGCCACAAATAGCTTTTCGGTAATCAGTCCATTTTCGAGTGCAATCAAGCCTAAAATAATCTCCATGGCTCCGCGGGCGTTCATTCCAAAACCGATGGCCAAGGCTTCATATTTGTCCAACTTGCCTTGAAGGGCACCAAAGCCACAGCCAATCACCTTGCCCGCATAAGCCACTAAAATAACGACTAGCACCAGCCAAGGGTCAAAATTGGCAATGAAGTTTACCTTCAATCCAATAGCCACAAAAAACACGGGAGCGAAAATGTTATTCACAAATTGATGGATGATTTCCTTTGCTCTTTCTGTCATGTGCTCCGAATCACCGATGGCAATACCAATGACAAAGGCACCAAAAATGGCATGCAAGCCAATGAATTCAGTAAATGCTGCAGCAAAAAAGCATGCCGCTAGCGAAAGAGAAATTAGTCCACCAGGCCAAGCCAAGCGTTTGTTAATCCAAGGCAGCACCCGGTTGATCAGCGACTTGCCCACCGTCACCATGAATGCAGTAAATCCAACCGTGAGTAGGATGGTGTAGCCGATACCTATTCCCCCGGCCTCCTTTCCCATAAAACTCAAAATAACCGAGAAGATCATCCAGCCAATGATGTCATCCACCATGGCGGCAGACACAATCATCATCCCCATTCTACTCTTAAATAGATTCAAATCCATCAAGGTTCGCACGATGACGGGCAAGGCACTGATGGCCATGGCAGTACCCATAAACAGGGAAAAAAGGAGCTTGTCTCCTTCGGAAAAGCCAAAAAATTCGGCAAAGAAAAAGGGAGCCGTAAAGCCAAAAGCAAAGGGAATGACTAGCCCATAGAAACTAATGTTGAGCGCTTTTTTCCCTTGAGAAAAAACCAATTTTAAGTCGACTTCAAGGCCCGCAATGAAAAGAAGCAATACTACTGCAACTTGGGAGTATCCTGCCAAAGCAATATTGCTCATGGGGTAGGATCGAAATAGAAATTCAAAGCCTTCGGGAAAAAAAGTTCCCAGAATGGTGGGACCAATTAAAATTCCAGCCAGAATTTCTCCAACGACGGCGGGCTGCTTGAATTTTCGTGCAACTTCTGCTAAAACTCGTGCCAAAACGAGCATGGTAGCAAGTTGAAGCAATAGCATCACTACCTCATTGTGGGTTAGTTTTTCCATTGCTTGCTTATTTGACGATTAACAGATTACAGGGCAATTCGATCAATACGTCCTCGATGTCATGAGGAAATATCCGGTCAATAAATGAAAATCCTTGGTCGACACCCATGATTAAGAGGTCTGACTCAATGGATTCACAAAAACGGACCAATTCTACCGCCCATTTTCCTGCAGTTACCTTGATGTTAATTTTCAAGCCCGTTTGGTCGAGCTTGTCTAAAATTTCTTGTACGTACTGGATTTCATCCTGTACCAATTTGCGTCGGGTAGTGGCCACCTCTGTTTCTGTACCCTCTGCTGCCGTAGCCATCTGGAAACCATACATCTTGATTTCATTCAGAATATGCACCTGGCTGGATTGTTCGGCTTGACAGAATTTTAGTCCTCTTGCAATCACGCGTGGCGTAATTTCCAATTCAGTCCCGTTGATGACCACCTTTGAAAAATGGGTGGTTTCAATTTTGGGATCAATCAAAGTCAATACGGAGCATTTGGATTTGCGGATTACCTTTCTGGCAACTGAACCCACATAATAGGTAAGCAAGCCTTCTTTTTTCAAGGCTCCTAAGACCAAAAGATCTACCCCTTCTTCCTCGCAGGTTTTCAAAATGGTCTTCGCGGGCTTGCCTTCCTTCCATAAGGTTTTGATGCGGTGGAGATCCCCACAATGCCGAGAAAGCACTTCTGCCAACTGCGCTTCCAACTCCGGAGTCTTAGTTCCTACGTGGATCAAAATCAATTCCCCCTCAAAAATTTGGATCAATTTTCGAGCTTCGGCAATTAAGGCCTCCATCCGTGGAGAAAAGGCAATGGCGAGGGCAAGTTTTCTGTACATGACTAGTGCATTAATGCCCTGAAATACGTCATTTTTTGTGAAAGGAGCAAGTTCCGTTCTCTCCTTCGCCATTCATCCTCTACCCCTTCCTTCCACCTCCATTTTAGAGAATCAGAAAAACTCTCCACTCAAATTCCCATTTTTTTCCTAAACTTTCCCTTCATTTACTCTTTGAATATTTCCAAAAACACGACCCAATATGAGAAAACACCTCTTTTTTGGACTGTTGCTGGCGACAACGATTTGTGGCAATGCTTTTGCCCAAAGCGACTACCCCACACTCAGTCAGACCGCTCAACGCATCCAAAAACTCAGCGCTAATCCAGCAGTAGAGTTAAAGACGCTTACCAAGACTGCTGGAGGCAAGGAAATTTATGCCCTGAAGATCGGTACCGGAGCCAAAGACCAAAAGCCTGCGATAGCAGTAGTGGGTGGGGTAGAAGGATACCATGTCCTTAGCGTGGAATTGGCCCTGCAGTTTGCCGAAAAGCTCGTTGGAGAAAATGCCAAGGCACTTGAAGCCACTACCTTTTATGTATTTCCCAACCTTTCCCCAGATGCCTATGCACAGTACCACGATGCCTTGAAGTACGAGCGTCGAGGCAATGCCGTAGCCATCGACCACGACCGTGATGGGGTAGCTGGAGACAATGGCTACAGCGACTTGAATGGAGATGGAATGATTACCTGGATGCGCGTCGCAGACCCTATGGGGGACTGGACGACTTCCAAAGAAGATGCCCGCGTCTTGGTAAAAGCAGACCGAGCCAAAGGAGAAGCTGGGAAATACAGGGTTTTTAAGGAAAGTGTAGATAGCGACAAGGACGGCAAGTTTGCAGAAGACCTCACCGAGGGCATTGCCTTTAATAAATCTTTGACCTATAAATTTCCCGTATTTGAGCCACTAGCAGGAGATATTGCGGTGTCTCAACTCGAGAGTAGAGCCCTATTGGACTACCTCTTTGAGCAGTGGAATATTTTTGCTTTTGTGACCTTTTCACCAGCCAATAATTTGAGTTCCCCACTGAAGTATTCGGCAGGAGATGCGCGCAAGCGCGTAGTAACTTCTATTTTGGAAAAAGATCAGGCTACTAATGCTATGGTGTCTGAACTCTACACCAAAACGGTTCCTGCCAAAGCTTTTCAACAAACCAACCAAGGTACAGATGGGGATTTTTTCCAATGGGCCTATTTCCACTTTGCGCGCTACAGCTTTTCTACGCCAGCCTACTGGAACCCTGAATACAAGGGTAAAACCAACGCTGAAGCTAATTTCTTGGCTTGGTCTGATTCCTTGAAGCAGGATACTTTTGTGCCCTGGACTGCAGTAAAACATCCTGATTTTCCCAACCAACAAGTAGAAGTTGGGGGTGTCAAGCCATTTCTATTGATCAATCCTCCCTTTGAAAAAGTAGGAGAAATTGCCAAGCAGCACAATGATTTTATCTTGAAGCTGGCTGGAATGCAGCCCAAACTGGAATTCCACAACCTCAAAACAGAGGCAATTGGAAATGGATTGACGCGTGTGACGGTGGATTTATTTAATAATTCTCCGCTTGCTACCCATTCAGAGATGGGCACTCGCTCTCGTTGGTTGCGTAAGCTTCGGGTCGATATTGATGTGACCGCAGACCAGCTTGTTTCAGGAGATAAGGTGAAGCTAGTTGATTCGCTAGGAGCATTTGAAAAAACAAGCTTTAGCTGGATTGTGCGAAGCAAGGGTCCGGTGCAACTGAAAGCAGGGGCTCCGCATGCAGGTTTTGTTTCCCAAACTGTAAAATTTTAAGCCATGAAGATCAACACTATCAAACATACGCTAACTGCCTTGGCTTTGGGAGCTTTATCACTAAGTTCCTTTGAAGTAAGTGCACAACAAGAAAATTACTTTCGGGCCATCGGCACGCCGCACCAGCCCAAGGTGGAGATTGCTTGGAACCGCTATTACAGCGCAGAAGGGCTTTGGGATTTGATGAAAAAAATCGCAGTAGCACATCCCAAACTTGCCAAAATCGAATCCATTGGCAAGTCGGTGGAAGGTAGAGATATCTTGACCCTGACCATCACCGACTTCGCTACAGGCAAGGATACCGACAAGCCAGCCATGTGGATCGATGGTAACATCCACTCCAACGAGGTACAGGGGGGTGAATTCTCCCTCTACGTCGCTTGGTACCTGACCGAGATGCATGCGGACAATGAATTTGTGAAGCAACTCCTCAAAGACAAGACTTTCTACATTACCCCAACCATCAACCCGGACGCCAGAAATAACTTCTTCAAGGAGCCCAATACGGCGAGTTCACCTCGTTCCGGTATGCTCGTGCTAGACAACGATGGAGATGGCAAAAATGGCGAGGATAGAATGGATGACCTAGACGGCGATGGTCACATTACCATGATGATTCGCAAGTCTCCAACGGGTAGATTTATCAAAGATCCACTTGATCCTAGAAGATTGATGCAAGTAGGTCCTGACCAAGTAGGAGAGTATGAAATGCTCGGTCAAGAAGGTGTCGATAACGATGGAGATGGTGAAGTCAACGAAGATGGGATTGGCTACTACGATCCCAACCGGGATTGGGGTTGGAACTGGCAGCCGGATTACATCCAACGAGGAGCCATGCGCTATCCATTTACGCTACCTGAAAATCGTGCAGTGATGGAATTTGTTTGGAAGCACTCCAACATTGCAGGAGCCCAGAGTTTCCACAATTCTGGGGGAATGATCCTTCGTGGACCAGGTGCTGAAGAAGACATCAATACCTACAATCGGGAGGATATCCGAATCTACGATGCGATTGGAAAGAAGGGAGAAGAAATGATTCCAGGCTACCGTTACTTGACGGTGTACAAGGACCTGTACTCTGTATTTGGCGGGGAGCTGGATTGGTTTTATGGCAATAGAGGAATTTTCACCTACACCAACGAACTCATGGTGTCTTACCTGTACTTCAATAAAGAGGCGGGACGAGGCAACCAGGAGGAGCAACTCAAAGTGGACCAGCTGTTGACTTTTGGTGATGCCTTTGTCAACTACAAAGAATACAAGCATCCGCAATTTGGAACGGTAGAGATCGGAGGCTTCAAAAAGACCTTTGGTCGTGCGCACCCTGGATTCCTTTTGGAGCAAGATGCGCATCGCAATGCAGCATTTACCATTTACCATGCCTACCATACGCCAAAGCTTTCCATCACTGAGGTGAAAGAGGAGGATTTAGGGGGTGGATTGAAGGCCGTAACCGCTACGATTTTCAACGAGCGCATGATGCCGACTCACGCTAGCCAAGACTTGAAGTACCGCATCGAGCGTCCAGACTTCGTAACGATTTCTGGAGCTAAGGTGGTGGCAGGATTTGTGGTGGAAGATGCAGACATGAAAAAGTACAAAGAGCAGACCAATTCACCTGAAAAAATGGCGGTAGCCAATATTCCTGGAATGGGAGCTGTACAAGTAAGATGGATTGTTTCTTCAGGATCTGCTTACAGTGTCACTGTGGATTCTGCCAAGGGCGGAAAGGCTACCTGGAAGAAGTAAGTTAGCCGAAAAGCAAGGTTTAATCCCCATCTCAGTAATTGAGATGGGGATTTTTTTTCTCAAATTGGGAGCGTTAAACTAAATCGTATGCGACGGATTCTTTCTTTGCTTGTTGTACTCTTTTTTCTGTCTCTGTCAGTGTATGGGCAGCATAAACCCCTGGTTTTGATTGCCTATTATTCCCCATCGGGCAGTACCAAAAAGTTGGCGGAATCCATTGGGGAGGGAGCAAGGTCAGTGGAAGGGGTGGAGGTAGTCCTCGCTCCGATTGGGGAGGTAAGTCCGCAAAACCTGTTGGATGCCCAAGCCATCCTCGTTGGTTCCCCGGTTTACAATGGGAATATTGCTCCGGCAGTGCAGGAGTTTATCAATTCCTGGCCTTTTGAAGGAAGGCCAATGAAAGATAAGCTTGGAGCAGCTTTTGTGACAGGAGGAGGTATTTCTATAGGTGAGGAGGGTGTGATGATGGATATTTTGAGAGCCATGCTGATCCAGGGGATGGTGGTTTTAGGAGGAGAAGAGGTAGAGGCTGCTTTTGGAGCTTCTGCCATCACGGGAGAAGGGCCCTTTGTAGGAGCAACTCTAGATCCGATTTTTTTGGCCAAGGGATTTGGCTTGGGGAAAAGAGTCGCCGAAAAGGTGCTAATCCTTAACAAATAAAAAAATAAAACCCCGCCAAGAGAACTTAGCGGGGTAGTAGCAACAGTTGGTTTAGCTTAGTTGGATGCTACAAAAGAAGAAAATCCGTTGGAGGAGGACACTCTGAAGCTGATGGCATCAGGGAAGCCAGGCTTGGTGATGGTATATATCTTGTGAAGTCCTTGAGGATTATCTACTAGTTCCGTGTGGATCAATTGGTTGCCGTCGAAAATCTGAACGGTTACCGCTTTGGCATCCAAGTTGGCTACCAATAGTTTGAATTGATTTTGTCCAAGTGGAGTCATTCTAGAAAAGACGGTCTTAGGCTCTTTCTCTAGCGTAGAGAAAGTTGCAGTACGTAAGGTGCCTTGCGCATCGGA
The DNA here is from genome assembly GCA_023653075.1 of Algoriphagus sp. GTDB lineage: Bacteria > Bacteroidota > Bacteroidia > Cytophagales > Cyclobacteriaceae > Algoriphagus. Next base: position 19,010 of record JAMNXQ010000018.1, on the reverse strand, counting down.
CACTTCAATGGAATATTCTCCTTTAGGAAGTGAGGCCAAATCATATCTTTTTGCGAAAGCTTCGGGGGCATTGATTCGATCACGAAGGACCAAGCGCTTGTCTCCATCCAGGATTCGAACAGTTACTCCTCCTTGAGGGGAAGCAGGTACTGTTACTACTACCTTTGAGGTTTCAGTCTGTCTGATTTCCACCTGATTTTCTGTGTTTGCGATTGCTGCTGTTGCCATCCCGGCAACGAATAGCAGGATAAATAATTTTTTCATGATTTAGTTGGTTTAATAGGTTTGAATTTGTGTAACCACTGGATGGATGCATTCCAACAGGGAGGATATTTTGGGTTACTGGCGATTCGGTGCACATCGAATTGCCTTACAAAGATACTAAACGGCGATAAAAATGAAAAAGTTTCAAAAAAATAATAAAAAATAATAAAAAAGACAATGAAATACATTAAAAATTGCAAAAAACATAAAAATGGTTCGCGAACGATTGCAGATAGAATCAAATTTGGATTTGATGGATTGAGACTAAATAAATAGTTAATATAATGATCCAAAACCAAATAAAATTTGGAAAATAAGATTTATTTTATCCCTTTGGAAATCGATTGAATGGGAAGAAAAAACATCTTATTTTTTTTAAAAACTTCTAGTTCTTTTTGGTTTTACTCACAAGTTGGGGTGGAATTTTACTTCTTTCTGGAGTTGATCAGGGAAGGTTTACCTATTTTTTAGTTAAGTAGATGTACAAAAACTTTAGAGATACGGGCCAGACTACTAGCAATTAAAAAAGTCAGAAGATTCAATGAAAAAGAGACTGATTTTTTCTAGTGAATCTTGCTTAGTTCATAAATTTTAAAATAAAATAGTATGCATGCAGACTATTTTATATTTTGGCAGTACAAATGGGGTAAAGCAATTGATTCAGGAGCAAAAAATAGGGCAAAAAAAAACCCGATCTAGGAAGACCGGGTTTGTGGTGATAAGTGGACTCGAACCACCGACTCACGGATTTTCAGTCCGATGCTCTACCAACTGAGCTATATCACCATCCTTTTAAGTGTTGCAAATGTAGAAAAATGAGGATTCTCTACAAATCCTTTTCAGAAAAAATAGACCCAAATTTTGTAAAAACTAGTTAATCCGATCAATATGAGCATTTTACCACAACTCGCGTTTGTCCTAATTCTGGGTGTTGCGGGCTTTATTTTGGCTAAAAGGATCCAATTTCTTCGACGAAACATCCTGCTCGGTAAGGCGGAAACCCGAAATGACCAACCCGAAAATCGGTGGAAAGCCATGTTGCTTGTTGCTTTGGGTCAGCAAAAAATGTTCAAGCGACTTGTGCCCGCATTTTTACATGCCCTGATTTATGTAGGATTTTTGGTCATCAACTTGGAGGTGCTGGAGTTTGTACTTGACGGACTATTGGGCACCCACCGTCTCTTTGCTCCAGTCTTAGGAGGACTGTATACGGTAGCGATTAATGTATTTGAATTATTAGCCGTTGCGGTATTGGTGTCCTGTGTGGCTTTTTTGGTGCGGAGAAATGTGATGAAAGTGGAGCGCTTTACCAAGCCCGAACTGAAGGGCTGGGCGGCCCTGGATGCCAATTTGATCCTTGTGATCGAAATCATTCTGATGTTTGCCATTCTAACCATGAATGCTACCGATCAGATTTTGGCTGACCGAGGAGACGCACATTACCTAGTTCTTGGCCCGCTTTTCTTCAGTAGCTTTCTTCAGCCATTCTTTGAGGGCCTTTCAACTCCTGCTTTGGTGGCTATCGAACGTTTCGCCTGGTGGTTTCACATTGCCGGCATTTTAGCTTTTGCGGTTTACGTGACCTATTCCAAGCACCTGCATATTTTCTTGGCCTTTCCCAATACGTGGTATTCGAATCTAAAGCCAAAGGGAGAAATGGTAAATATGCCTGAGGTGACCCAAGAAGTGAACATGATGTTGGGAATACCTACTGAGGTCCCTACCGAAGCTCCTGCTGAAATTGGGAGATTTGGAGCCAAAGACATCAATGACCTGAGTTGGGTGAACGTGCTCAATGCCTACTCCTGTACCGAGTGTGGTCGCTGTACGTCCGAATGTCCAGCAAATTTGACGGGTAAAAAACTCTCCCCACGCAAGATCATGATGGATGTCCGCGATCGAGCCGAAGAGGTAGGCAAAAGCCTAAATGCGGGTGGCCCAGGTCTTGCAGACGGGAAGTCACTTTTGGGAGACTACATCAGCAAAGAAGAGATCAACGCTTGCACCAGCTGCAATGCCTGTGTGGAGGCTTGTCCCATAAATATTGACCCGCTTTCCATTATCCTACAGATGCGTCGCTATGTGGCCATGGAAGAATCAGGCACTCCAGCGCAGTGGAATTCGATGTTCCAAAATATGGAAACGAGTTTCTCCCCTTGGAAATTTAGTCCATCTGACCGATTCAATTGGTCCGAAAAAGTAAAAGAAGAAGAAATGAAGTAAGGGATGCCTGAAAGCCGATTTTGTCTTGCATCTTGTATCTAACGTCTAGTAGCTAAAAACATGTCTACCTACCAAGTTCCTACCATGGCCGAAATGGCCGCCAACTCCCAAACACCTGAGGTCCTCTTTTGGGTGGGCTGTGCAGGATCCTTTGATGAGCGCTACAAAGCGGTGACGCAGGCTTTTGTCAAAATATTGAATAAAGTAGGCGTAAGCTTTGCCGTCCTGGGTCCAGAAGAAGCCTGTACAGGTGATCCCGCTCGACGAGCAGGCAATGAATTTCTTTTCCAAATGCAGGCAGTGGCCAACATCCAAGTGATGAATGCCTACGAAGTCAAAAAAGTAGTGACCGCCTGTCCTCACTGCTTCAATACCATCAAAAACGAATACCCTGCCTTGGGAGGCAACTACGAAGTGATTCACCACTCTGAGTTTCTCCAGCAGCTCATCAACGAAGGGAAAGTGACCCTTCAAGGAGGAGGGGAGTTTAAGGGTAAAAAAATCACCTTCCACGATTCCTGTTACCTAGGTCGTGCCAACGGGGTCTATGAAGCCCCACGGGAGGTTATCAAAGCCTTGGATGTGGAACTGGTAGAAATGAAGCGCTGCCGTACCAAAGGACTATGCTGTGGAGCTGGGGGTGCACAAATGTTTAAAGAGCCTGAACCGGGGAAAAAAGACATCAATATCGAGCGTACGGAAGAGGCCTTGGCTACAGGAGCATCCACCATTGCCGTGGGCTGCCCTTTCTGCCTGACGATGATGACCGATGGCGTAAAAAATAAGAATCGTGAAGCCGATGTTCAGGTGGTAGACCTCGCTGAGCTCCTTGCCAAGAATATGGGAATTTAATTTTAGGTTTTGAATCCAAAAGGCCCTTTTTGCCGTTAAGCAGAAAGGGTTTTTCTTTGAAGAATAATTACAGCACCATGTACCTTCCCTTTGACCAGCTACCAGACAGTTCACGGGTCTGGGTTTACGTTTCCTCTCGCAGTTTTACCCCTGCCGAACAGGCCTTGATTCATTCAGGCTTAACGGATTTTTGTGGGAAATGGGCGACCCATGGCAATGGGATGCCTACTTCTTTTGCGATTTTGTACGAGCAGCTCATCGTGCTTGCTGTGGATGAAAGCCAGTTGGGAGCCTCGGGCTGTTCCATCGATTCCTCCGTGCGGGCCCTACGAAATTTGGAGCAGCACCTAAGTGTCAATTTGGTGGATCAAGGCAAACTCACCTTGCGAGATCAAGCAGGTCAGCTCAAGGTCCTGCCGGCACTTGGGATCAAATCCAGAATTAGTAGCGGGGAAATCACTCCAGATCTTGAGGTGATTCAACCCCAAATTCACACCAAAGCAGACCTTTCGGACCTTTGGCTCCCACTGTCAAAAAGTTGGCTGAGCACCTATTTTCCAAATTAAATCCCCATATTCACCTCTAGACTTCACTTGCTGACCAATGAAATCCATTTTTTCTGCACTGGCTCTTTTTATGTTGCTCCTGCTTGGGTCCTGCAAAAGCCTTTTTGAAAAGGGGAATGAGCAGTACCTCTCAGGTCAATACCAGTATGCCATTTCTACCTTCAGCCAGGTCTTAGCCAAGGACTCCAGCAACCTATCTGCCCGTCGACTGCTTGCGGAAAGTTACCGCCTTTCCAATCGCATTGAAGCTTCCTTGCCGCATTACCAAAGATTGGCCAAGGAAGATCCCAATTTCAACACCCATTTTTTCTTGGGTCAAAGTTTGAAGGCCAATCAAAAATGGGAGGATGCCAAACTTGCCTTTGAAGCTGCTTCGGTGTCCACTTCTGACGATCGCCTTCAAGCGCGTGCCAAGCAAGAGTTGGCAACACTGCCTAAAGTGAAAGAGATTACCGATTACTTCGCCAACTACCAGTTGGTCAACTACAACGAATTGAATAGTGCAGGTGCTGATTATTCACCTGTGATTAGTGAGGATTTCCTCTATTTCACTTCGGGGAGGGCTTCTTCTCGACTTTATCCCGCTACCGGAACGGGCTACCATCAACTCTTTCGGGCCCGAGCCCAAGGACTAAAGGTGGATGCTGCTGGGGTGGAGCTCCTACCAGAATTTGAAAATGAAGAAGGCCTCAATCAAGCGGCCTTGGCCATCAGCCCTGATGGAAACACGCTAATTTATGCTAGAGGAAATTCCACCTCTTCAAAGGATTATCCTGAGACCATGCTCTTTGTGTCCTACTTTAGAGGCGCGGGATTTACCCAACCCATCTGGATGCCCGTCAATGAGGAAGACACTTGGTGGAATTCTACTCCAGCTTTTTCTAGTGATGGCACGGAACTCTACTTTGCTTCCAATCGACCTGGAGGCTTTGGCGGAATCGATTTGTACAAGGCCACCAAACTTGCCAATGGGGATTTTGGCAATGCCGTAAATCTCGGACCGACCATCAATACTGGAGGCAACGAATTGTTTCCTCGACAAACCAAGGACGGAAAATTTTTCTTTGCTTCGGATGGACATCCTGGCTTGGGGAAACTGGACCTATTTGTGGCTGAAAAAAATCAGGACGGTGTTCAGGTAGTCAGCAATCTAGGTGCTAGCTTCAATAGTCAAGCGGATGATTTTGGAATTTACTTTACCGAATACCCCAAAGCAGGTTTCATTTCCTCTAACCGTGCCGGTGGAAAAGGGGATGACGACATTTACTTTTTTGAGGACAAGACTCCCAAACCAAAAATTGTCAATGTATTGCTCAATGTATACACCAAGGAAGTCAAAGGGGATGGCAAGGAAGCAGTTTTGCCTCAAACCCGCGTGGTCTTGTATGGTGGAGACAAGCGCCAATTGGGTGGGGACCTATCGAATGCGCAAGGAAGAGTTCGATTTACCCTTTCCCCAGAAAGTGAATACAGCATTATTGCATCTCGCAGTGGGTATTTTTCCAAATCTTTCCCCTACACTACCAAGGGCAAGACTCCGGATCCAGCTACTTTAATTCAAGAAGTGACCAACATTACCCTGGATACCACGATCGTTTTGGATCAATTGATTTTGGAGAAAGCCATTGTCCTTGACAATATTTATTACGACTTGAATAAGGCAGATATCCGTTCCGATGCCTCGCCTGAATTGGACAAATTGGTCAAAATTCTGAAAGATAATCCTTCCATCCGCATCGAGTTGAGTTCCCATACGGATTCCAGATCTAGCGATGACTACAACCTGACACTTTCGCAGCAGCGTGCTCAATCAGCGGTAGATTACTTGGTAAGCCAAGGGATTGCTGCGGACCGATTGGTGGCGAAGGGATATGGGGAAACCCAACTTTTGATTCCAAATGCGCAAACCGAGGAGGAGCATCAGACTAACCGACGTACGGAGTTCAAGGTAATTGAGATCAAAGGAAACTAGTTAGCCTAATCCTAAAATTTCAATGCCTCATAGATGAGGTCATGAATTTGGGTGCGAATTCCTAAATCAAGCAGGGTGTTGTTAGTTGCCTGAGGGTAAACTCGATTCGAAAGGAAGATGTAGGTCAACTGATTTTCTGGGTCCGCCCATACACAAGTGCCTGTAAATCCTGTATGGCCGAAAGTGCTTTTGGGTGCCAATTTCCCCGCTGATCCGCCTTTTCCTTGTTCAGGTTCGGGCTTATCCCACCCCCAACCTCGTCTGCTTAGTTTGGATTGACGTTTAGTGAAGGATTCTATGGTTTCGGGTTTGAGTAAGCTCACATCCCCATAGGTTCCTTTATTCAAAAGAAGTTGAAGGACTACTGCTAGGTCAGTTGCAGTGCCAAAAAGTCCAGCATGGCCCGCCACTCCTCCATACAGCGCTGCACCCGGATCGTGTACGTATCCTTGGATTTGTCTTCCTCGAAAGGTCAGATCATTCTCCGTTGGCGCGATACGAGAAATGGGCATTTTTTCAAATGGCTTGAAGGTAAGTGTTTGTAATCCTAGGGGAGCATAAAAATTATGATCCACAAATTCATCCAAAGGCTGATTCACAATGCGTTCGATGACTTCCTGCATAAAATACATGGTCAGGTCCGAATACACGTAGCCGCGCGGCTTGGGTAAAAGTTCGGATTCCACAGTCCATTTCCATAAGCTATCGCGTAAGCTCGTTTGAGCAAACATCTCATTGGATACAGGAAGGGTATAGCCTTCGCTGATTGAATCCTTGAAGTAGGTAGGGTTCCATTGTCCCGAACTGAGCGTTTTCGTATAATGTGGGATAAAAGCTTTTAAACCTGCTTCATGAGCCAATAAATCCTTCAAGACTATTCCTCCTTTATTTGATTTTTTCAATTCAGGTAAATAGTCGCCTAAGGTCTTTGTAACATCTAGTTCTCCCCGGCTATGCAAAAACATGGCGGCAAGGGTGGTAGCGGCTACCTTGGTGACGGAAGCAAGATCATAGACAGTTTCTGAGGTCACCGGAGCAGATTTTTCGTAATCCAAATGCCCATAAGAGCGATCAAAAACGACCATGCCCCCCTTCACTACGAGTACGCGTGCGCCAGGCGCTGCTTTTGCTGCAATCATTTCTGCCACCACGCCATCGATTTTATCTAATTTATCTCCATTCATCCCCACACTTTCAGGGCTACCGTAGGCCAATCGATTTTGTGGTGTCAAGAGTCCACCGACTCCCTGAGTAAACTGTTCACTTACTGTGACAGGCAGGATGCCTTTAGCAGGCCGAGCACCAAAGAGAATTTGAGGCACAAGCTTTTGAGTAATGGGGGAATTCTCGTAGGCAAAGACTACATGTTCCAATCCTTCTAAGAATTTGGAGGCATAGACATTGCCAAAAAGGACAGTGACCACTTGCTGCCTCTTTTCCAATTCTCGGATGAGTGCTACATCTCCGGGTGCTATCCCAAAGTTTCGTTGCGGATTGTTACTGATGCCCATCAAGCCCACCACGACTACATCATAGTCTTCCACTTGCTTCATCAGGTTGTAATGCGCGGATTCCCCAGAGGCTTTGGGCAGGGAAAAGTGGTCTACTTTTGAATAATTATTGAGGTAGGTGCTGAAGACGCTCCCTTCGTCCCCAATGGTGATGCTGGCTATTTTTTTCAAGTCCAACTGCCCGATTGGAAGTAAGTCATTTTTGTTTGCAGCCACCGTAATTGCCTCTCCATACAGCTTTTCGATCACTTCGGTTGTGGTGCGGGTTGTTAGCTTATCAGCAATTTTATAGGTGTCTATGGGAACAAATTTGTGTAAACCCGCCCAATACTTTGCTTTAAGTATTTTTTTTACGCGTCGATTAATTTCTTCTTCGCTGATTAGTCCTTGGGCGACGGCTTCTAAGATGAGCGTCTTTGCTTTCGAAATATCCTCTGAATGCAGGAGAATGTCATTTCCAGCAAGTAGTGCTTTGAGTTCCACCTCCCCAGGGTTCTTTCGATTGGAAACTCCACTCATGTTTAAGGCATCCGTAAAAATTAAGCCCTGAAATTTCAGTTGCTCTTGCAATAAATCCGTGACTACTGCCTTGGAGAGGCTCGTAGGAACTTGTGATGCGGAGTCCAGGCTGGGCACGTTGAGGTGGGCCACCATCACAGACATCAAATTTTCTTTGAATAACTTCTGGTAGGGGTAGAGGTCGATGTCCCAAATTCTTTTTTCAGAATGAGAGATAAGTGGAAGCGTATGGTGACTGTCTGTTTCGGTGTTGCCATGCCCTGGAAAATGCTTTGCATTAGCCAATACCCCATTCTCTTGCAGTCCCTTCATGTAGGCAATGGCTCGCTGGGTTACCCCTTCTTTGTCTTCTCCGAAAGCTCGAAATCCGATTACAGGATTATCGGGATTGGAATTGACGTCTACTACAGGAGCGAAATTGACATGCATGCCCAGCACGCGAAATTGCCGGGCAATTTCCGCTCCCATCTCGTGGACCAGATTGGGATCTTGGATGGCCCCTAAGGTCATGGCTTTTGGGAAACTGAGCGTGGAGTCCAAGCGCATGCCAATGCCCCATTCCGCGTCCATGGCGATAAACAAGGGTATTTTGGCTTGGGCTTGGTATAGGTTGGTCAATCGCGCTTGTCGATTGGGGCCACCTTGAAAAAAGATGAGACCCCCTAAATTTTCCTTTTGGATAAGTGCAGAAATTTCGTCCACATGCCGCTGATCCTTATTGGAATAGGCTGCCACCATAAATAGTTGACCAAGTCGCTCTTCAAAGGTCAATGCATGAAAAACACTGTCTACCCAAAGCTGCTGTAGATCGACCGCTTTGCTCTCCAAAGGATCCGAATTTAGGTTCTTTGGATTTGGTTTTTCCGGAGAAAAGAGGCCTCCAAAAAGCATCCATGAAAGTAAAAACCAATGGATTGCAACCATGGAAGAGATTCAGTTTAATTCTATATTTTTACTTAAATTTGTTCGAGGAACAGGCTTTTTCAGCATCCCAAACTAGGATACAGAATGAAGCAAGCCCTACAAAAAAAAGACTTAATTTCAAGTTACAAAAGTTTGGAATACTTCAACTTGAGTTTGGATTTTTCTTACGAGAAAAACCTGCTTAGCTTGTAGGAAATCAGGCTCCACCCCAACTGATCTCTTTCCCTTTTTGGAAAAAATAGCGCCTTATGAAATTGCCTACCATTTTTAAAACCGCCTCTCATCAACGTTTTGCAATCAAGCCTAGGTATTACGACCCAATCAAAGAAGAAATCGAGGAGCGTACTTCCCGCATAAAAATGGAATTGGAACAGGAGGGAGAAATCGAACAATCAAGTGATCCATCCTCTCCTAGACGTCCCATGATGAAGGGTTCATTTGCTACCTTCAGATCCAATAAGCCTCGGGAAAATGCAGTATTTAATTCCTCGACGCTCCTTCGAACTTTGTTATTCCTAGGGATGGTCCTTGCAGCATTTGGATACATTTACATTGGTCCACAAATATTTACCTACATGGGCTACACTGCCGTTGGTATTGGGGGCTTTTATTACTTGCTCAGATTCCTCAAGAGTAGAAAGAATGCCTGATTTCATCCAGCTACTTCCCGATGCCATTGCCAATCAAATTGCTGCTGGTGAGGTAGTTCAACGCCCTGCTTCTGCACTCAAGGAACTCCTTGAAAATGCGGTAGATGCAGGTGCCACGCAAATCCAAGTAGTCGTAAAGGAAGCGGGGAAGCAACTCATTCAGGTAATCGACAACGGGAAGGGCATGTCTCCCACTGATGCGCGTATGAGTTTTGAGCGACATGCCACTTCCAAAATCCGTACCGCTCAGGACCTTTTTGCCATTCGCACCTTTGGCTTTCGAGGGGAAGCCATGGCTTCTATTGCTGCCGTGGCACAGGTGGAACTCAAAACCAAAACCCAGGAGGCAGAAGTAGGTACCCTCATCCAAATCGAAGGCTCGGAAGTTAAAAAGCAAGAACCAGCAGCACTTCCTGTTGGAACCTCTGTTGCTATGAAAAACTTGTTTTTCAACGTGCCCGCACGAAGAAATTTCTTGAAATCCAACCCCGTAGAAATGCGTCATATCGTTGACGAATTTCAACGAGTGGCACTTTCCTATCCAGAAATTGCCTTTTCCCTACACCAGGGAGAATTAGAAACTTATAACCTGCTGCCAGGCAAATTGAGCCAGCGCATTGTAGGGATTTTTGGCAAAGCCGTTCAAAATCAATTGGTGCCTTGCGAGGAAGCCACCCCGCACCTAAGTATCAAAGGCTATGTAGGCAAGCCAGAATACGCCAAAAAAACGCGTGGAGAGCAATTTTTCTTTGTCAACAATCGCTACATCAAGAGTAGCTACCTCCACCATGCTGTGAGTACTGCATTTGAGGGGTTGATTCAAGCAGATCAACATCCGTTCTATGTCTTATTCTTGGATATAGATCCTGCGACAATTGACATCAATGTTCATCCGACTAAGACTGAAATCAAGTTTGAGGACGAGCGCACCATTTACGCCGTGATCCGATCTGCGGTCAAGCAAGCCCTGGGCGCACACCAGGTTATGCCAGCGCTCGACTTTAGCATGGACGTCAATTTTCAAGAAAATTGGTCCAAAAATTCCCAAGCTTCCTTGGATGTGGATCGGGAGTACAGCTACAAAACCTACAATACCCCAGAGTTTCAACGTGCCTCTGTTTCGGGTTGGGAGCGCCTTTTTGAAGGGCATACTCCCCAATCCACTTCCCAACAAGCCCCCGCTTTTTCGGGCGAAGAGCAGGAGCTCCTCACGTTTCCAAGCCGAGCTACAGCAGGCGAGGTGAGCCTGGTATTGGAACAAGAAGCCGCTGCTGGCACTGGAACCACCTTTCAAGTAGAAAAAAGCTATATCGTGGCCCAAATGTCTACGGGCTTGCTCATCGTAGACCAGCAATTGGCCCATGAACGAATCCTCTACGAGCGCTACTTGAAGCAACTGCAAACGACCCAAGGGGCTTCGCAGCAATGCTTATTTCCTACTGCCCTGACCTTAAACCCGGCAGATTTTGCTTTGGTGATGGACATGCTTCCTGAGTTGACCAGTCTTGGTTTTCAAGTGGAGGAATTTGGCAAGGACAGCGTGGTCATCCGAGGAGTGCCTGCAGAAACGCAAGTGAAAAATGAAAAGGAACTTTTTGAAGGACTGATTGAGCAGTTTAAAAATTTCAAAAACGAACTTTCCCTGGACAAAAAAGAAAATTTAGCCCGATCGCTTTCCAAAAGATCCGCGTTAAAGAAGGGACAAAAACTCGATACACAAGAGATGGAAACCTTGGTAGGGCAACTTTTTGCCTGCCCGAATCCAAATTATTCCCCTTCTGGAAACAAAACCTTCGTGAAATTGGATTTAACCAGCATACACGCCTTCTTCGCAAAATAACATGTTTAGAAACATCACCCCGGTCGTTAAAAATCTGTTGCTGATCAACATCGCTGTTTTTTTGGTGGCTAATTTTGTATTCCCTCCCTTGAATGGATGGTTTGCGCTGTACAATATCCAAAGCTCGTACTTCAAGCCCTTCCAATTTCTCTCCTACATGTTTATGCATGCCGACTTTTGGCACCTTTTCAGCAACCTTTTCGGCCTCCTGATCTTTGGGCCACTGTTGGAGCAGTTTTTGGGGCCTAAGAAGCTATTCATCCTCTGGATGGTCTGCGGGATGGGAGCTGGCGTGCTCTACTCTGGGTATACCTTGGTTCAATACCGCACCTTGGAGGAAAAGGTACTGGCCTTTGAAGCGGACCCGGATCCTGAATATTTCAACCGATTGGTGATTGAAAACAGGGGCTACTTTTCGCCAGAAGTATTTGACTTTGTGGATCAGTACAGCAGGAACCCAGAGGACGCTATGAATATCCAGCGGGCTGAGCAAACCTTGAATACCATTTTGCAGCTGCAAGTCAACCAGCCCATGGTCGGTGCCTCCGGTGCACTTTTCGGGATCTTGGTGGCTTTTGGTATGCTTTTTCCAAATACCCAGCTCTTTCTGCTCTTTCCGCCCATACCGATTAAGGCCAAGTACATGGTCACCTTCTATGGCCTGTACACGGTGTACAATATATTGATTACCAGTCCTTCCGATAACGTCGCCCACTTTGCGCACTTGAGTGGCCTCGTGGTGGGTGCCATTCTGGTCTACGTGTGGAAAAGAAACAGAAATAGCTTCTATTAAGATGTATTCAAGCTTTTGGGATAATTTAAAAAACGCATTCAATCGGCAAGACAATAGCTTGTACAAGTTGTTGGCTATCAATCTGATTGCCTTTTTTGTACTGCTGATTGCGCGGGTATTCTTGACCCTCAGTGGCTATGGAGACCTGTACAAGGAGGGGATGGAATGGATTATGATGCCCGCTTCCGTTTCTACGCTAGCTACCCAGCCTTGGGCTCCCTTTACCTACATGTTCTTGCATGAAGGGCTTTTCCATATTTTGTTCAACCTACTTTTCCTCTACTATTTTGGACAGCTAGTTCATCAATACATCGGAAGTAGGCGACTGACCAACCTATACCTTTTGGGTGGTCTTTTTGGTGCTGGATTTTATGTCTTGATCTACAATGTTGCCCCTTATTTCTCTCAGAATGTAGACAGTTCCCTCATGCTTGGAGCCAGTGCAGGGGTATTTGCGGTGGTCGTAGGTGCTGCTACCCTTGCCCCACAAACGACCTTTTTCCTATTTCTTCTAGGGCCGGTCAAAATTGTCTACATCGCTGCATTCTATATCCTTCTTTCTTTTGCCAACTCGATTGGGGAAAATGCGGGTGGAGAAATTGCCCATCTGGGAGGGGCTATGCTCGGCTTTGGCTATATCTTCTTGTTGCGAAAAGGTTGGGACTTGGGCCTACCGATTCAAAAAATAGGGATGTTTTTCGAAAATCTATTCAGCAGAAGAGCTCCTAAAGTGAGCTACAGAAGGGCTACTTCTACGGCTACAGGATCTCGATCGGCAAAGACTGAACAAACGCAGTCGGTCGCTAAGGATGCACTAAGTCAGGAAGAGGTGGATAAAATTTTGGATAAAATTGCCGAAAAGGGCTACGAAGGCTTGACCAAGGAAGAGAAAAGGAAGCTGTTTGAATACAGCAAGAAATAGCCTTTTCTATCGCTCGTATTTTTTTACTTCCTAACCTTATTTTCCGAGTGGAAATTCTAGGCCAAATCGAAAGTAGGTTTGCTGGAAGCCTTGACTTTGAAATTTGAATTCGGTACTCAGTCCCACCCAATCGGTGAGTGGAACTACCGCACCCACCCCTACATTCGCACCACTTAGATTACGCTTGGTACCTGCAATCCCAGGTTGGGGATTTTCTGAAGTCAAGCTATAGCCTGTCACTACATAGACCTGTGACTTGTCCTTGGAGAGGTAGTAGCGCAGGTCTGCGCTGAAATTGCCCGCTCTCCCCACAGCTGGGAAAATCTGCGTGTAACTTGGCATTAGCCCAAATTGAGGTGCAAAAAAATACTCCCAACCCAATCCGATTCCAGGTTCATCTAACCGTAACCCGTACTGTCCCAAGACATGAAGTCGCGAATCTCCCTGCTCTTGTGCCTGAAGGATAGTATTCGAACTAAATAGAAGAAAGGTGACTAGGAGAAGATTTTTCATCGCATCATTTTTTGCGAAGCTACCAAATCCTTGGAATCCCCCAAATTATTCAATCACTTTGACCAACCTACCCAGTCTTCCTTGCGAGTCGATACCCTCTAAGATCAGCAAGTGCCTGCTTGCAGTCTCAGAATTGTAATAGGATAGGGAGGCCTTACCGCTTTGATCTGTTTGAATTAGTGGATTCCAATACAAGGTGGCCCGCTTATCGGTCAGCTTATTGGCGGGAGAGTTTTCTTCGTATTTAGGCGAGTAAAAAACACGTGGGATGGAATAGCCGCTGTATTTGGTCACCAAAGTCCCTCCCACATTGCTGTATACGGTGCTTGTGCCTGCCTTCGTGTAGACGGCGATGACGCCATTTCCACCTTGGGAACCAAAGATTGCTGTTCGGGCAGGGTCCTTAAATACCTCCACACTTTCCACATCCCGTGGGCTCACTTGCGCAAGGGTGCTTGCGTCTACTGGCACATTGTTGAGCATGTACATCGGTTCTACCCCTGCTTGTACCGAGCCTACCCCTCGAATAAGTACGGTGGCATTGAATCCATCAAAGGTGACGCGTACCCCGGCCACACGTCCTTGGATCAACTGAAAAATATTAATAAACCCTTGTCCTCCGGGAATATCCTCCGGCTTGATCACAGCATCGCCTTCTCCATAGATTTTGCGTGCTTGGGTCTGCTCTTCCTGAAGCGTCTCCGCCACTACCGTGATGGCTTCCAATTCCTTTTCCAAGAGGTTGGAGTTGAGCTGTTGCATTAGGTTTCGTTCGCCCACAGTGGCTGCCAATCCTTTGGGCCAGCTACTGTTTGCCGGATACACACCACTTAGTTGAGTGAATGGAAGTTGTGGAACAGCGATGGAGAGATTGATAAAATTTCGCGCGCGCAGATCTTCTGCTGTGAGCGTGACGGATACCGAATCCTGGTACTGCAGGTCGGTCAGCAGGAAGTTACCATCGGGACCATATTCGGTAGAGAGGAGTTCAATACCTTCCCCTACCAATGCAGTGATTTTCCCGCCCCCCAATCCTTTTTTGGTTGGAGTCTGCTCCGTTATTTTTCCAGAAATCGTAATCCCCTGTTCGATGTAGAAGCCTTGATCAGGAAGTCGGTTTTGAAGCACATCTTCCCAATCAAACCGGGTCCATCCGTGGGTGAGTAGGACCAAGTCTAGTTCCTCGGCAGCATGAGGTACGTCTTTTCTAAAGTAATATCCAGGTCGGTAAACACTTCCTTTCAGGTCACTTGTAAGCAGTAAGTGAGAATAAAGTGTTCCCTGCAAATCACTTTGATCTTCCACCTGATCTAAATCCACTACCGAGAGGGATAAGCTGGCTTGCGAGACACTGTCTTGGAATGCAGTCTTGAGGTTCAAGCTTACTTTCCCACGCGGTTGTAGTGGTTCTGAGGAAGCGTTAAGTTCCAGAGCTAATTGGTCTTTGTTTTGGACAAAAACCAATCGCTCCAGCAAAGGCTTGCCTTGCTCATCCAAAATAGCAATCGTGTGGATTCCACTCGGTAGATTTTTCTTGGGTATGCGTACCCCCCAGACCCCATTGGAGAGTGTTCCTTCTGCCATGTAATTGACCAATCCACGGGTATGGGTGACCAAGAGGAGTTTGCCGGGAACACCCGCCCCTTGAATTAAGGCAGAGATCACCGTTCCATCGCTTGGGTTTTGAACATGGATACTGAGTCCATTTTGTAATGCCTTGGGGAGTGAAATTCGTCGTGTAATTCCAGATGCCGAGTCTTGAACTAAGGCAGCATAATCCGCCCGCTGGGGTGTAAATTCAAGTTTGCCAAGACCGGCAGCATTGGTGATAAAGGAGGAGCCTTCCTCTCCTTCGATACTGCCCTGCAATTGGAGAGGAGTTCCATCTGGGAATACTGCCCGAACAGCAATCGTTGATTTTTTGCCTAGAATCCAATTTCCTCCTTCTGGCAAAAACTGGATGTCTGCAGCCTCCAAGGAGTAGGGGAGTTTGAGCTTGTGTGTGATCAGATATCCTGGACTCTCTTCAAAGGAAAGGGCAAGGTGCTGCGTAGGATGGGGGGCGTTGGCAATGGAAAAACCAAATTCTGCGGTGCCTTGTGCATTGAGCTGAATGGTTTGGGCGTGCAGTTCCTCATCCCCTGCGATTGCTTGCAAACTGATCTGGGCATCACTCAAGGGCTCTCCTAAGGCATTGACTGCTTCCAAGGTGACTTGGTAACGGACTCTAGCATTTTCCAGTAAGACTTCGCTGAATCGGACCGTAGGCAGAAACGCTCCACCAAGCCCGTCCACAACTTGTACGTGTTGCGTGAAAAAATAATCCTCTCCAAAATTCCGCATCCAAGTGGTGTAGGCCTTGAGCTGGTAGGTTCCTGTCTTTCCAAAATTTGGAATTTTGAAGTCCCCCATGCCCCGCCCATTTTCAAGGGCAATAATTTTTTGAGCCACTTTCAGACCATTTCCGTCAAACAAGTCTACGTAGAGGGTCTTGCTCATTGGGCTGGGTAGCTGTGCTCCGCCTGCTACTAGGTAGGCCGAAAACCACAGGTCATCCCCTAGCGTGTAGGTGAATTTATCGAGGTGGAGGTAGGCTTTCTCCACTGGAAATTCATCCTGGGAGTTCTTAAAATAGGTTTGGATTTGTGTGGGAAGTGCTTCTTGAGCTAGGGTAGGAACCGAAAAAATCAGAAGACTTAGTGAAAAAAGTAGGGATTGGATCGCTCTCATTGAAAAATTGATTTGGTATACGGGTTGTATACCGATTTTGGTAGAATAGGGTTGCCTCAAGGGTTAGTATCCGAGGGTTGAAGTTGGGCCACTTCGTTTTTATTGGCAAGTTGCCCGCAGGCAGCATCGATGTCCTGACCTCTCGACTTCCGTACCTTAGCGATGATGCCTTGACCTTCCAGTACGCGGACGTACATGTCCACGGCTTCTTGGGAGGCCTGTCTGAATTCCCCTTCATCGATGGGATTGTATTGAATGAGATTGACTTTGGAAGGAATGATCTTGCAAAACTTGGCAAGTGCTTTGGCATGCCGCTCGTCGTCGTTGATTCCTTCCCAGATCACGTATTCGTAAGTAACTTTTCGCTTGGTACGGTTGTACCAAAAGGATAAGGCTTCTGCTAGGTCTTCCAGCGGATTCACCTCATTGATTGGCATCAGTCGGGAACGGGTCTCGTTGATCGCAGAGTGAAGGGAGATGGCTAGGTTAAACTTCACCTCATCCTCGGCCATTTTTCGGATCATCTTAGGGATGCCCACGGTAGAAAGGGTAATTCTACGGGGAGCCATACCCAACCCTTCCGGGGAGGTGATTTTATCGATGGCATCGATCACATTGGCATAGTTCAGGAGCGGCTCTCCCATACCCATAAAGACAATGTTGGTGAGGGGTCGCTGAAAATACGTTTCTGCTTCGTCTTTGATGGCCACTACCTGATCATAGATTTCATCGGAATTCAGGTTTCTCATCCGCTTCAATCGCGCCGTAGCGCAAAAGTTGCAATCCAAGCTGCATCCGACTTGCGAGGAAATGCAGGCGGTGATCCGTTTGGTGGTTGGGATAAGCACTGACTCCACGATCTTGTCATCGAAGAGTTTGACTGCATTTTTGATGGTGCCGTCACTGCTGTGCTGCATCAGGTCCACTCGGATGTGGTTGATGGTAAAGTGCGTTTTGAGCATTTCCCGAGTGGAAAGAGAGATGTTACTCATCTCATCGAAATTCTTCATAGACTTGTTCCAGAGCCATTCATAGACTTGCTTGGCACGGAATTTTTTTTCCCCCTGCGCTAGAAAGAATTCTTCCAGTTCGGGTAAGGTTAATTTCCGGATGTCTTTTTTCTGAAGTTCCACGGCACAAAGGTAGGGATTGAAATTGGGAATGCGGATAAAGGTGCACAAGCTCCACAAAATTTATGGAGTGCAGCTTAGGTTAAATTGTGAGTTTAGGCCTTCCTTTTCTCAGAAAAAGAAGGGGATTCAGGAACATATCCCTTATTTTTGCAGGTGAAATTCTAACGCCTTGTTATGCGCCAATCTTGGTGGAAAATACTTACCCTAGGGCTTTTGATGTATACGCTTTTGGGTGGCTTGCTGCTGGATGCCCCTCGGCTTCCTATCCTCAATGAGACCATTCGCGCGCTCCATTTTCACGTGACCATGTGGTTTGGGATGATCTTGATGCTCCTGGTGGCTGCATGGTACTCGGTGAAATACCTACGAAGCAATGACCTCAAGCACGATGACATTGCCTTGGAATTTACGAATGCCGCCATTTTGTTTGGAGTATTGGGTATCGCCACGGGCATGTTGTGGGCCAAGTTTACCTGGGGAGATTACTGGAGTGGGGATCCCAAGCAGAATGCTTCTGCCATCGGGTTGCTCATGTATTTTGCCTACCTCATCTTGAGAGGAAGCCTTTCAGATGCCCAGCAGCGCGGGAGAATTGCCGCGGTGTATAACCTTTTTGCTTTCGCTGCCTTTATCCCCTTGATCTTTATTTTGCCTCGCCTTACGGATAGTTTGCACCCTGGAAATGGGGGCAATCCTGGCTTCAATGCCTACGATTTGGATTCTCAACTCCGACTGGTGTTTTATCCTGCCATTATTGCATGGACACTTTTGGGAACTTGGATCGCAACTGTTCGTGTTCGTATCCGTAGGCTAGAGCGAGAAGTGGAAGAAAATCTTGTAAATGATTAATCGATGAAAAAAATAGCTGCATTCCTGTTGGTAATTATTTCTTTTGCCGCGCAGGCTCAAGAGAAAATCGCCGTTACAGCTGCTGACTACAGCAACAATGAAGTAGAGATGGCTGATGTCATGCGAAGTGAAGGAAAAATTTATGTGTTGGTGGGAATCATCGTGTTGATTTTCATTGGCCTACTCGCCTATGTGATTCAAACAGATAGACGCGTTTCCAAGTTGGAGAAAAATAAAACAAACTAAAGGGCTACTGCCATGAAAAAAGGACACCTGATTGGTTTAGGAATTATTGCCGTAGCGATTGTCATCATCTTGAGTTCGATCGGGGATGCAAGCAGCTACGAAAGTTTCAATACTGCCCTCGAAATGAAGCAGGATGGGGAAGACAAGGCCATCCATGTGGTGGGTAAGTTAAAAAAAGATGGAGTAGGCAAAGTTTCAGGAATTGAGGTTCGGGAGGATAAAACATCCTTTACCTTTCTTTTAATTGACAACGAAGGCACGGAGCAAAAGGTATTTTACAACCAGCCGGTACCAGCAGATTTTCACCGTTCCGAGCAGGTAGTAGTCATTGGTAGCTACCGAGATCAAGAAATATTTGTTGCAGATAAAATTCTGATGAAATGTCCTTCCAAATACCAGGAAACGGACGTGCAAGCGGCTGGAATGTGATGGCGTATATCCCAAGTAAATTCGTATGATGAATACCTTTATGGGCAATTTTGGTCACCTGACTACCTTGGTGG
>JAMNXQ010000017.1 GCA_023653075.1 Algoriphagus sp. | reverse complement strand
TCAAAAAAAGACTAAGAACTGAGCAACTGACTCCCCCGATCCTTCGGGGCAGTAGGTGCTTGGTTCGATTCCAAGTGGGCCCACTTCACAATCAGGCACTTACGAGTTTTCTACTCGAGGTGCCTTTTTCATTTGCACACGATTTTCAAAAAAAGACTAAGAACTGAGCAACTGACTCCCCCGATCCTTCGGGGCAGTAGGTGCTTGGTTCGATTCCAAGTGGGCCCACTTCACAATCAGGCACTTACGAGTTTTCTACTCGAGGTGCCTTTTTTAGTTACACCGAATTTATTGGGTAAAATTTAAGTGGTATGAAAAAAGTTTCATTTCTAAGGATTTTGTCTGCTCCACAATTAGACAGGACACATCGAAACTCAATTACCTGATTTAAAACCCCAACACTTTTTCTTCAAGCGCTAGGAAAATCAGGTGTGCTACATTAACTTGTCAATAGGATTTAAACTATTTTTTCATTTGATCCCTAAAAAGGAGGACTGAAAAGTGTGCTTTACCCGAAGCAAGCTGACAAAAGCCATGTTGCTCAAGGATGTGTAGAATTCGCTTAACTTGTCCATGATTTCAAAAAAAACACGGTTCGCTAAACGTACTTTAACTAAGTCAACGAATTAACACCACGCATAGCTTATGAAACAGCCAGTAATTTCAATCCTGTACCTTATCCTAGCAGGTCTATTTTTATGCTGCACCGCGGATACGGAACCCTCCCCTCCAAAAGTTCAATTTCCACCTCCTTTCAATGGGACTATTTTTCTAGATCCGGATATCCTTACTTCATCTGATCCAACCACGTTCACTACGCTAACCTACACGGGTCAAGCCCAACGAAAAATGTTTGACCGAAGAGTGAATGATTGGATTACAACAAATCCCTTCCTTTTCAAAGCCAACTACAACGATGGACTATCCATAGAATTTCAAATTAATCCTGAATTCAAAACTGTAGCTGAAGCTCAAGTACAAGCCTTAAACTATGCTGAGGTAATCGGTAGACTCCCAACAGTCTTGCGTAAAGATGTCAAGACCTCCTGGATTCACCTGGGAACCCAACCCTTTGGTGGTGGAAATAACAACCTATTGATTCACATTGGTCAATCCATGCTTTACGAAAAGGATGGAATTCTGGAAGAAACCTTCATTCATGAGGCGGCGCATACTTCGCTCGATGCAGCTCATGCAGCCTCAAAAGGTTGGATCAGCGCACAAAACACAGATCCTAGTTTCATTTCTACCTATGCTTTGGACAATCCAAGAAGGGAGGATATCGCAGAAACCTTCCTCTTGTATGTGGCACTTCGGTACCGCTCCGATCGAATTAGCGCCTCCCTTAGGGATAAAATTTTAGAGACAGTTCCGAACCGACTCAAGTACTTCGATTCGCAAAACTTTAACATGAGTCCCATAAAATGACCTAAATCCTCCTCTTCAAGGGTTCAATATCAAGAATTCCTTTGCTGGGGATCGTAAACAACTGGACCTCTATAAAAAACGCGAAGCTGCAAGCCGTTCTAGGATAAGTGACGGACCCTCGCGAGAAAACAAAAAAATAACCCTAATTTACTTTACTCACTAGTTTTCAAAAATTGAAGCCTAAGGCTTTTCTTTTTACTGCTTCACTAAATTCAACGTTCCAGATACAGCAATTACCTCAGCGATTTTATTAAATACAAGGGTGGGCACTTCAATTTGATAATCCGCCGTACGGACCTGAAAGGAAAATTTCACCTGCAAGGAATTGGCTGTAGCCACAAGGGAACCTTTGACCGTGACAGGCTTGGTCACTCCATGGATGGTCAAATTGCCTTCTGCAGTCACCGGGTAAGTACCTGGCTTACTGAAATCCACATCCTCTTTAATTTTCCCGGCAAACTTTGTGGTTGGAAAGCGTTCGCTCTCCATGTAGTTTTCATTGAAATGCTCCTGCATCAGCTTGTTGGGAAACTGAAAATCAGTGATTTTCGCCTGAATAGCCAGGTCCCTTGTAGTTGCATTCAAAATGGCTCCAGTTTTTTGGTTGACCGCTTCAATGTCCAAAACGGGTGTTTTGGAAAAGAAAGACAGCTCTCCTACCGAAGTCCGGTAGAGGGATTGAGCCATGGTCCAACTGGTCACCAAAACCAGAAGGAAACTTAGGAAAATACGTTTTACTTTCATTTGTGTGTATTTCTAGCCGCTTTATCCAAACTGAAGGTTCGAGCGATGTTGAATCCATAAAAGATGTCACCTTTTCCCCAAGAGCCTACGTTCTGCCCGATAAATTGCTTCTCCACCATGCCTCGGGCATTGGTGAGGTGAAATTGAAATACGTGCCCACCCGTTTCGATGTCTACACCCAACGAAAGTGCATCCCGGTAAGGATAGGGAAATGCCCCACCACCACCATCCTCGTCACCTTTTAGTTCGCGGAAGGTATGGTAGTATTCTGCTGAGAGAGTAACCCTCTGGCTAAGTTTGTATCGACCCCCTCCACCCAATGCAAAGAGCTGGTTAGGGATGCTAGGGTCCTCCACCTTATTTACGTGAATCAACGTGGGCATCACTTGAAGCGATAGTTTTTCATCGAACTTCCGCGCCACCAGCACCTGACTCCAGTAGGAATAGCGTTCGATGTTGTCGTTAAACTTCATGGTAAAACCGGATTCCATCACATAGCCAGTAGGCATGGTATTGATCCCCCAGCCGGCCATGGCCGTGACCGTGATGGGCACCGTGTTGGATTGGCGCAGCACCTTGTATTTGGTGTACAGATCGTAGGTCTTTTCTAGGGAACTCCTCCCCGCACCCACTAGCCACCTGTCTGTCAGACCATATTCTAGCCCAAGTCGAATTTTGGCCTCGTCAAGCCCAAAGAAATTGGCGATAAACCCAGAGTTTACCGCCCCAAAACGGTGGGAAATCCAAAAATTGAGGTGGTTTTTGGAGATGGTCTCAATGGTCTGCCCATTGATCAGACGGGAAGCTTTGAAGGTCGCTATCGTGTAGGTAGGCTCCTTGGATTGCTCCTCCTCAAGCATACTTAGCAAGTCATCTTGTGCTACTACTCCCTGCCACGGGCTTGTCCCAAGGAAAAGGAGTAGGAAAAGAACGCTTGCCGGAAGCCAGCGTTGGCTATACAAAAAGTGGATCATAAGGTTACTTTTAGGGTGGTTCCGTCAAGTAAAGTTGCGTACGTTTTCAATCCACGGGAACCCGTAGCATTGAGACCCTTCCCTGATGTGTCAAAGCGTGCACCGTGTGCAGCGCAGTAAAATTCTCCTGCATTAAATACTACTTGTCTCCTCCCTTCGTGGGAACATACCTGCGTCACTGCAGCAAAAGCAGTAGCACTTACCCGTGCGATCACGATACCACTCACCACCACGTAATTGCCCACTGTATTGAGTTTGGTGTAGGCAGCTGAGGTCAGATCTAACGACAACTGATTTCCTGCAGTTCCTCCTGTAGGGTTGGTTGGATCCATGCTTTCGTTGACGCAGCTACTTAGCCCTGAGGAAGCACAGTAAACAGCAAAAAGAGCTGCTCCTTTAAGTCCTAGGTTCTTCAGAAACTCTACACGGTTCATTTTTTCGTTCATGGGTAGCGTTGTTTAAAGGATACAAAATTCATACAAACATCTTATTTCCTCCTCTGTGGATTCCAAAGATTGGATTAAATGTTAGCTGGAACCAAATTCTACCTACTAAACGAACTTATCTATGGATTGGTTTAAAAAAAATAAATTTATTCCACACGGTGATTCAAGGCTCGCATACTGTGGTGTGTTCGATCCGCTTTCAAGTATCGGGATTACCATCCCAAACATTTATCCACGAGTTTCACCCGCGGCTAATCAGGATTGTACCCTCCGAGCGGGTCCTCCTTGAGCAAAATTAAAATTAAGGCTTTTGGGAAGCGTTCCAAATTTTACCTTTCCCTGCGCTCTGCTGAGGAGGATCAAACCTTGAATAACCAAGTGTACCTACCTACGGCAGGTACACTTGGGGGAAATAGCGCAACACAATCACGGCCAACCCGCCAAGGCGGGTTGAACAGAACCGCTAGGTAACCCGCAGCAATAGGTTGACCTTAAACTACTTTTTCGTCCAATCCAGGGTGAAATTTGAATGGATAAGTAACCCATTGTTGTGTTGAAAACCATTTTTCCCATTGATCAGCCTTCCGTACTGCAGGGATTGGTTGAGATAGCCACCTTCCAATCGGATCGTTTTATTAAAACGGTACCCAAGCAAAACACCAATCCGATTTTGGTCAAAGACATTGGTATACACATTTTTTCCAAAGCCAATAAACACCTCATCATACACCGCCAAATAGGGCGTTTTATCCTGGATTTCATTCCCCTTCAAAGGTACTTGCATTCGAACTAGGTACCGCATGCGATGAAGCAATGGAAACTCATTTTCACGCGTCGAATTAGCTGAAGCATATTTTCCTACAAATCGCTGCTCAAGCATAAAGCGGTGGGAAAAATCCACCTTTCCTACTTTTTGGGAAAGTTGCGCCATCTGAAAAATCCGGTGTTCGGTAAATTGCTTTCCAAACCCATTTAACGGGTATTCTCCGTAGGGAAAAGTTTCAATCCAACCGTACCCAACCCTCACTTGGACAGCTGGATGTAGCGTGTAGTTCAATCCAATTCGCAGCAAGCTTTGCTGCCAATAGCTAATCAGCTCATTTCTCCGAAATTGATATTCTGTATGAAGACCAAGTTTATGGGAGAGCTTAAAGGTTCCAAAATAAGTGTACCAGCCAATTTGATTCGAAGTTTTTAGCCGATTAGTTTGGGCAAAAACCAGGGTCGATGAAAGGAAAAAAAATAGAATCACCGCAAGAACAAAGTGTTTAGATTTCATAAGTCAGGGAAAGGTTGTCCCAGCAAAGCAGAGAGAGGAAAGGCAGCAGTACCCTTCCTTTTCCCTCACTTCACCGGGATGTAATTAATCAACCAATTAAATTAAGAATTAGATTTTCGTCCAGCTAAGAAATGTTCAGAAAGAGGCTTGTGGTTTTCTAAACCAATTAGCTGTACGGTTCCTCCATTTTCGCTATACTCTTGCTCAAAACGGTATAAGTTTTCCATTACCGAATGATCCACCAACTTGGTGTTTTTCAAATCTATTCTCACAACAAATCCCGATGGGATTTCTTCCAATTTTCGTTTGATCCCCAAGTAGTTGGAAAAAATTGCCGCTTGACCAATTTCCACTAAATAGTGATTATTGGTGAAGGATACTTGTATAGTAGCCTTGAAAAATGAGGTGATTGGAGTTCCACTAATCAAATGAAGAATCATTTTTAAGACAACCCCAGCTGCAATTCCAACCAAAAGATCCTCTACAAGCGTGAAGACAATCGTAACTAAGAAAATAGCGAGTTGCTCCTTGCCAAGTCGGAACGTATAAATAAATTCTTTGGGATGTGCCAACTTAATGCCTACGGTAATCAACATAGCGGCAAGGGCTGAATTAGGGATCATTTCGATCACGGGAGTTGCCACCAACACAAATACCAATAAAAAGATGCCATGAAAGAAATTAGCCCAGCGGGTCTTGGCTCCCTGGCTGACATTGGCAGAGCTTCTGGCCACCTCCGAAATCATCGGTAATCCGCCCAACAATGCACTTAAAGTATTCCCTACCCCCACAGCAATCAGGTCTTTGTTGGTGTTTGATTTTCTTCGAAAAGGATCAGCCAAGTCAATGGCCTTCACAGTTAGGAGGGACTCCAAGGAACCAATCAAGGCAAACATGATCACGTATTTGAT
Organism: Algoriphagus sp.; assembly: GCA_023653075.1. Taxonomy (GTDB): domain Bacteria; phylum Bacteroidota; class Bacteroidia; order Cytophagales; family Cyclobacteriaceae; genus Algoriphagus. The sequence goes on along the minus strand of JAMNXQ010000017.1, from coordinate 35,735 downwards.
GAAAATTCCAGTTTGCAATACCCCTGAAAAATCAGCGTTAAATGAGATGCTGTCCATTAAATTGCCTATATGCAACAAGGCATAGGGAGGCTGGGTATGAGCAAAATCCATGGCCAACTCCGAAGGTATGGCCACTACCAAGACCATTAGCGGCGCAGGGATTTTTCCTAAAACAAAACCTTTCAAGTAGGGCCAACCCAGCATAATCGCAAGGCTGTACGCCCCAATTAGGGTGGCCCTAGGATCAAAATTTGCAAAAAAGCTAGGAATGGACGTAATCATGGCTACTGTTGTCATCCCTTTGTATAAATCCGGATTTACATCCAAAAACACAGGGATCTGCTTCACAATTATGAGGATGCCAATTGCAGCTAACATTCCATGGATGGCTGAAAGTGGAAAAATATCCACCAACTTTCCAAACTTAAACAGACCAAAAAGAACCTGTACTAACCCAGCGACCACCATGGCTCCTAAGGCAAGTTTCCAGCCCGTCTCTCCTCCCCCAAAGGCGGCAACGGCACCAGCCACCACAACAATCAGCCCAGCTGCTGGGCCTTTAACAGTCAATCGCGAACCAGAAATTACAGAGACTAAAATACCCCCAATAATCGCAGTCACCAATCCCATGATGGGTGGAAAATCCGAGGCTTTTGCAATTCCCAAACTGAGGGGCATAGCCAATAAGAAGACCACAAAACCTGCGGATGCATCCGCGGTGAAATTTTCTTTTAAGCCGGCCCAACCGTCTTTAGGCACTTGATTTTTTTGCGTTGTTTTCATCTATTTTTGAAGGACTTCCGTCCCCTTATTAGGTCTATAATTGAGTTTTTAAACTAATTTTCTAGGTGTTGAAGTTTGCAAGTCAGGCAATGTGTCTGAAGGCAGGGTACCAAAAAAGAGCCGTGCATAGATTCGTATGGCAGCTACCCCCTCCATCACGAAGGCCAAAGCTGCTAGAAAGGCGAGCACAAATTGATCTTCATGGATGTGACTGAAAAGCAAATCTTCTCCAATGAAGGTGGGAGAAATTGGAAATCCGATAAGTCCCAACACCGCCAATAAAAACAAAAATGCTACCAATGGATGTCGCCTTACATACCCTTGGTACTCATACATGCCAAGATCCCCATACCGGTGAGTCATCCAACCAATCAAACCCCAGCCGAGGGCCCCAAAAAACACCACCCCACTGAGGTAAATCCCTATTTCATGGAGGGCAAAATTTTCATTTTCAGCTATTGCAAGCACCATCCAAAAATGGTTTATCCACAATAGAGTCCAAGCCAATCGAATCGACCTGCGCTCCGTAAAAGATTTCAAAACCATCATTAAGGATAGAAAGGCAAAGCCTACAGGTAAAATTTGGTGAAGCCATCCAGGCAGCACATAACCAGCAACGAGTACGTATACTCCTAGCGCGTAACTTGGAATAAAATACAAGAGCAAGGTTCGATACCTTAAAAAATCTAGTCTATGTCCCAGCTTCTTCAGGGGTTGGAAAATGACCCCTTGAATGAGGCGATCTAGGTTCCATTCTTTAAGGCTCCATACATAAATGGACAGATAAAGTCGGTTCCACCAGGTACTACCCTCCTTTTTTGCTTGGGGAACAAAACCATAAAACTGTTCCCGAATCAAGTAGCTGACTACCGAAGGGGAAACGAGCAATTGGTACGTTCGGAGAAATGCGTTTCCGGCAAAATGAATCAAGACCAAAAGTTCCAAACCTGCAGCCACCTCCATAAACATGATCCCAATTTGAGTCAAGGAAGCATAACCAATTTGGGTTTTTATGGAAGTTTGGACCCGTGCAATTGTGGTGGATACCACCGCAGTAATCAGTCCAGTGCTGCCAATCAGGATGCGTACGAGTAACTGATTTTCCCAGAAGGAATAGGTTCGCAGCAACAAGAAAACTCCCAAATGCACCGAAAGCGACCCGTAAAAAATTGCAGAAGAGGGAGTAGGTCCTTCCATAGCCCGTGGGAGCCAAGAAGAAAATGGAAATTGAGCAGATTTGGCAGCTGCTGCCAGAAGAAGCATAAGCCCTATAAATAAGGCAATTCCCGAATGCCCCATTTGCTGATCCACCACCCGCTGTACATCAGTCAAATCCAAGAACGTGACGTTGGCATGCCAAAGGTGATGGCTTGCCCACATCGCCAAAATCAATCCCACATCCCCTATTCGGTAAATCGAAAACACTTTAATCGCATTGCGAGTAGGGAGTAGGTTTTTGCGGTAGAAGGCCACCAACAAAAAGGAGGATAATCCCAGTATTTCCCATCCAATAAATAGAGTTTCGAAATTACCAGCCAGGATAGTTAGGTTAAACCCCAAGTAAAAGAAGAGCACGGTATTGAAAAACCGCTTGTATCCCGGCTCACGATGCAAATAATACCTACTGTAAAAGGTAATTAGAAAGGTAAGTAAAGCACCTACACTAAGGTACACAGCGCTGATACGATCGAAGAAAAAGTCTATCAAAAACTCAAAATGATCACTTTTGAAAAGAATGATTTCTTCGAGATTGAGGTTCTTCCCTCCTTGCAAAACCCAAAATACAAGAAAAACCAAGGTAGCCAGCAGGTTAATTCCTGCAGTATAAAATGCAAGTCCTGAGAGCCAGGTTTCTCTCCGTTCTGGAACAGACAAACTAATTAAAAAGCCAAGAAGAGGTATCCCAATCATTAGCTGAATCCAAGTTGATAAGTTCATCAAAGGGAATCAATTAAATACACAGGAAGATTTTGTTGGGTACTCCTCAGCTTGTCTTGCAAGTGATCCAAATGTTCTATCACGGTCAAGGGAGTGTAAGCAACAAACTTCTCATCCACCCAACGCAGTAAGTTCCCCGAATTAGGATCTAGGACCACCAGGTGGACCCAATTGTTGTTGACCCATTCCAACAAGACCAGAGAAGAAGTGATCACTTGCTTCACCAATTCCGGGATCTGCTCGATTACCATCAATAAGCGAATCGGATCGTGAATCTCTACCATTTGGTAGGGGAGCCCTGTTCGAAGATCCCCATCAGCTCCATTTGCGACGCCAATTAGCCCCATTACATTGTGAGGTAATTTTGTCCCTGCACCCAACTTTTCGGGATCCATTCGCGAGAAATAGTATTCCAGATTGATTCCACCACAGACAGGAATCGCAGCAGAAAGAATTTTGGTCAAAGCACTTCCAGAAGGGTCTTTTCTATAATCATAGGAGTTGAGAAAAGCCCTACGATCAAAAAACAAACCTTTCAAGGTCGACTTACGCGAGACAATGCAAAGTGCATTGGTGGCGTGATTGTATTCTGGCCGAGGTTCAAAGAGCGAAAAAGCTCTTTTTTTAACCGCATCATGCAGTTTCCCAAGGGCTTTGTTTTTATCCAAGGTATCGAAACGTCGTGAACGTTCAAGCGAATTGATATCCAGTACACGGACAAACTTTTCTTGATTCTCTAGATGCAAGTGTTGATTGGATGCATTGAGGATGTCTTCGTCAAAAAACAGCACTTCATCTTTTGTAGTATCGTGCAAGCCTCCCAAAAACTGGGTTTCTAAAGGAATGAAAATACCTCTTTCTTTTAGCTGAATCCGTACCTCCGGGTGATTGGCCATGAAAGCTGCCACTCGAGCATTTACAGAGCCTGGGCGACCGCAGCAAGCGCCACAATCGTAGCCGGCATAATGGGTATTGTTGATACTAGATGCTCCATGCCCGATCAAATAAACCAAAGGAGAAAACCCTTCCAGCAAGCCAATGCTTCGAAGTAAACCTTCGATTCGATCTACCATTTCCTCTATTTTGAAACCTACTTGAAGCCCATTTTCTGCTTCGCCTTGATGGACGATTGAAAGACTTCCTTTGGGATCCATATGGTGGAAACTGGATACCTCAAGGGCTGAGGAACTAGGTCGTAATATGTTGCCGACCAACTTAAGTGCAGACCAAAAGCCTAAGGTCTGAGCACTCAACCATCCCCTCACTAGGGAATGGTTATTTTGATGAAAGTGAACTTCAGAAGCTAGTTTCTTGTGCTTAGCCGTCTCCTTAATCAAAAATTTGGGAGTAACAGGTGCAGGACAAGATTTGGTAGAGAATTTTCCATATTCAGGTTGAAAGTAAAATTCTACGTTGAAAAACCCTGGGGTCCCAAAAGTAGCACATTCAGGGGCGATGAATTCTAAATGTCTCCGTGTACTACATTCCCTGTCGTCAATGCAGAAGATCGCTTGAAAACTTGGGATTTTAGGCTTCGAATTGCTTGGAACTACTGCGCAAATGCCCGCAAGGACTTCGTCGTAGTAACTCCATTCGTAGGCCTCTTGCCAGCACTGTCGAACCAAATCAACCTCCTCGATCAAGCCTATTTCGAATAAGTAGTGGGAATCATAGGAAAACCGTTGACCTAAAGGGGTCCAGCCTATACCAAATTTCTTGTCTAAAGCATCAATTTCTAGCAAGCATTCCACTAGAATCAAATCATATAAGGAAATTCGCTTGCTATCCAGCAGGGATTCGGGTTGATATTCAAGTACAGAGACCATTCCAGACCAACCGGGATGCGCAAATTGCTGATCAAACAAGTACCATCCATACGCTTTAGGATCTCCTACCAAAATGTCTAAGAGGTCCTCCAAGGTTAAATTCGGATTTTGGAGAAGTTTTACCACTCGCTTAGACTTGAAAATGGAAGCGTAGCTACCTGCTTGGAGTTGTCGAATTGCATCCAAAAAACCTTTGGCTTCCAAGGGAAATGGCCAAATTGAAATCCCCTGATCCAAATAGGCTGAGATTAGGCGGAATAGGAAGGGATGGATCGTTTTGTCCAGGTTGAAATGAGAATCACTTTTCCAATGAGCTCGAAACTGCCCTATTTTTGGAGAAGCAAAACTTCCCTGAGATTCATCCAATAATTTGACTAGCCAAGCATTGGCCTGGTCGCCGAAGTGGTCTTCGAGTGTTTTCTTTAGGATAATTCCTTTGATCTTTCCCTCGCGGTAAAGACTTCTATACTCAGATAAGGAAAGAAAGCCTTTGTAGCCAAATTGGTCTCCGGCCTGCTTTAATCCTTGAAAAAAAGGAAGGTGTTGAAAGGCATGTAAGGTATTGTGATGGACAAAGTCCTTCAGTGGAGCCTGGGCAGGGAGAAAATGCTTCAATTCATGAAGAATTTGCTCCACACCCATGGCTACACGGGTGGTAGTAAGATTCATAGTTAAGTAATGCTGAGTCAGAAATCCTGTCGAGAAACAGATATTATACTTCCGAAAAATCTCGGAAAAAGCCTTTTTTGGCTAAAAAAAAATTAACTCAGGTGAATTTTCCAGGCGTGAAAAAAATCATACAAGGGTAAATGACTCCCTCGAATGGCTTTGTCTCTAAATAAATGGCAAACTCTTAGAAAAGCGCTCTCTCTAAATGATGCAACTGAACCAAGCAAAAAATCAGAAGCAGATTCTTCAGATTCAACCTCAGAACGCTCTTCAATTTCAATTGAAGGAACGAGGCTACCCAAACCTTCAAAAGAAAGTTGCGCATGTTGAAGGTGCCCCTCCTCAGCTTGAAGGGTTTGGTTTTCAAAAAAATCAAGCTGAACCGAAACTGAAATTCCCTCAACCTGTCCTTGGCAAAGCAAGGATAAGCGTAGTAAAAGAGCAAATAGACTGGTAAGGCTTAGCATACAGTTGCGGAAAACCATTCGAATGTAAATTTTAATTTCAAATTCGTCATTGGTTTTTTGATTTTTTTACAAAATCGGTAAAATTCAATGGGTAATGGTTCACGGATTTCCACGGGTTTCACCTGTGGTTATTCAAAATTGGACCCGATATGGCGGGTCCTTAATTCGTATTCCATTTAATTAGTTTACTAATTCTTGGCCAAAAACCAGATTGTATGTCCAAGCCTGATCCGCCAAAGTGGATCAAACCATGAATAACCCCAGGTTTACCCGCCGCGGAGGGTAAAACCTGGGGAAGGGATAAGGTAAAAATACAAAGACCAACCCACCAAGGCGGGTTGAACAAAATCGGTGCTATTTCGAAAATTGATTTGATTTTTTATCAATTTTCGAAATCAAAACGAACTCCCATGAAACAACTCGGTATCCTCCTCTTTGATGACGTGGAGGTTCTTGATTTTGCTGGCCCCTTCGAGGTATTTTCCGTTGCCAATCAGCTTTCCGATTACCGGCTTTTGGAAGTGCACACCTTCGCGCAAAACAAGCTCCCTGTCCGCACGAGAAATGGACTTCAAGTACTGCCTGATCATTCCATCGCCTCTATCAATTCCCTAGATTACCTAGTGCTGCCTGGTGGCGATGGAACTAAAAAAATTATCCAAAATAGCCCCTACATCGAGCAAATCAAACAGCAGGTCCTGGGATCCGAATGGACAATGTCCGTCTGCTCTGGGTCCAGAATTCTCGGAAAAGCAGGTTTTTTGGAATACAAACCCTATTGCACCCACCACCTGGTGTATGCGTATATTCAAGAAATGGTACCTTCTGCCCTAGCCCAACCCAACCTTCGCTATGTACAATCCGATGAGCGAATCTGGACTGCAGCTGGGATTTCTGCTGGAATTGACTTGTCCTTACACTTGGTCGAACTTACTTTTGGAAAAGAATTGGCCCTTGCTACAGCCAACTATATGGAATACACCCCCTATTCAAATCCCCATGCTCGCTAAGACCCCTTCTCCTCCCTACTATGCGGTGATTTTTACCAACCTTCGGACCGACACCCAGGAAGGATACGAAGAAATGGCTCTGGAGATGGTTCGACTAGCAGCAGAACAATCGGGCTACTTGGGTCAAGAAAGTGCTCGAAGCGGCCTCGGCATCACCATTTCGTATTGGGAAAGTTTGGAAGCCATCCAAGCCTGGAAAGCCAACTCAGACCATCAACTTGCACAGAAATATGGGCGTGAAAAATGGTATTCCGCGTTCAAAACGCGAATCGCCCTCGTCGAACGAGATTACGGGATGAATGCTGAATGAGAAAATTATCCCCCTAGTTCCAATTCTCGCTTTAAGTGCTTGACACGCTCTCGAATATCCAGGGAAGTAGGATCAAGATGGAGTGAGGTGGCCTTTAAAAAATCCACCACCGCTCCTTCATGGTTCCTAGATTTACCTTCTTCCAGAGTTACATACCGCATGGTAGACCAAAGCACCGTCTTCAACTGCGTTTTGGAATCATCGGTGAGGTAATATTCCACCAGGATGGTGTTGTCATTGTACCAGAGGATTCGACTGAAAATCCGCACCCACTCCCCGACCATAGCGGGCTTGATGTAACTAATGTTGTGGTTATACACCACCCAAGCCGCTTTGTAAACCCGGATCAAGTCGATGATTTCCAAGCCATACAACTTCGGTACTTGATCCTCACGGGCATTGAAAAAATAGTCGAAATACTTCGCATTATTCAGGTGACGAAGTGGGTCGCAGTCTTGAAAGCGGATCACTACCCTGCTTTCCGTTTCCTTGGGATACTGTTTTTGTGGGTCGTAGTTAAACATACCTAGTCAAGTTTTTGCTATCCAAACAGATAATCCCTGCTGCTTTCATTTCTTCAAGCGCACGCTTCCCATCCTCAGGCTGAAGATTCACCGCACGTGTTGCGTCGGTGAGTACAAGGGTTTCAAAACCCAGACTTCTTGCATCTATAGCGGTGTATTTTACACAATAATCCAAGGCCAGTCCAACGATGCACACCCGACGAACTCCTTGCAGTAATAAATGAGTTCGTAATCCGGTATCCCCTCTTCGGGCATTGTCAAAAAAACCCGAGTAGGAATCCACCTTGGGGTTTTGCCCTTTCTTAAAAACAGCCTTCCATCGACTTCGGTCCAAGGTATCTGGAAAATCTGCACCCTCCGTTCCCTCCACGCAATGTACCGGCCAGAGGATTTGGGACAATCCATCCAAATCTATTTGCTGTCCTGGCTGGGTACCGGGATGGTTTGTGGAGAAGCTACCGTGATGGGCTGGATGCCAATCCTGTGTGGCTACAATATGATCAAACTGGGGTTGCAACGATGCAATGATGGGCAAAATCTCATCCCCATGAGGAACCGCTAGAGCTCCTCCAGGTAAAAAATCATGCTGAATATCAACCAGTAGTAAAGCGGTACCTGAATTAATTGTCCTCATGTTGACTCGTTTTTGCTGCAATGACCAATTCCATTCGGAGCTGATGAAGCTGCTCCTCCAATCCAACTGGGTAAACATGAGGATTGGTCAATCGCTTGTGTGTTTTATCAAAAGCTTCCAATTGCATTCCCGCTTTTTCACGGATTTGCTGTAGGGTTGGTAGTGCATAGACCAATTCACCCTTTCTAAAAATCGGCTTCAATAGCTCTTCTTCCTCGTAAAAAGCAGGCATCAGCCTCTTGCGCTGCGTGGCATCATTGGGGTCAATAATCATAATTCCCTGGGGATTAATGGCCTGCCCTTCCAAGTAAATCATATCCGCCACGGCTTTTCCTTTACTGAAATAGCGTCTTACCTTGTGGATTCCAGGAATATTGATCTTCATGGATTGTTGAGAAACTTTTACCTTAGGCTCCCAAGTTCCCACTACATTTTTAACTGCCGACAGTTTGTAGACCGCACCCAAGGCGGGTTGGTCAAAGGCAGTCACTAATTTGGTACCCACTCCCCACACATCGATCGCTGCATCTTGAGACTTTAGGGAAGCAATGATGTATTCATCCAAGTCATTGGATGCATATATTTTGGCATCAGGGAAACCGGCCTCATCCAATAGCTGCCTGGCTTGAATGGAAAAATAAGCCAAGTCACCCGAATCGATCCGAATACCTAGCATCTCCTTCCCCTTTTGGCGAAGACTTAAGCCCACCTGAATGGCGTTTTTTACCCCCGTCAAGGTATCGTAGGTATCCACCAAAAACACGCAATGGTCAGGGAATGCTTCCGCATAGGCATAAAATGCCTCCAATTCAGAATCAAAGGAAAGGATCCAGCTGTGTGCATGCGTTCCCGAAACAGGAATATCAAAAAGTTTGCCCGCCATCACATTGCTAGTGGAACTGCAACCGCCGATGTAAGAGGCTCTACTGGCAGCCAAGGCACCATCGATACCTTGTGCCCTTCGCAAGCCAAATTCCAAAACTGGGGCTCCTTGGGCAGCCAAATTGATTCGTGCCGCCTTAGTTGCAATCAAGGTCTGGAAATTAAGAATATTCAACAAGGGGGTTTCCAAAAGTTGACACTGAATCAAACTCCCCCTCACCTGCACCATAGGCGCATTGGGAAAAACCACCGTCCCCTCTTCGACTGCATCAATGTCACAGGCGAATCGAAGCTCCTTCAGGTAATCCAAAAATTCGGAGGCAAACATGGGTGTGCCATCCTTCTGATTCATCTTCCTCAAGTAGTCCAGCTCCCCTTGCTCAAACTGTAGGTTTTTGCAGTAATCCACCACATAGTCCAAGCCAGCGGCCAAGGTGAAGCCCCCCTCAAATGGATTTTTTCTAAAAAATAAGTTGAACACCGCTTCTTGCTCTCCCTTTCCTGACTTCCAATAGGCATAAGCCATGGTCAATTGGTAAAAATCCGTCAGCAGCACAAGGTTACTTTGGTAGAGGTCTTTGGTGATTTTCATCAAAAAGAAAGGATTAGGAACTGCAAAACTACAAACTATTTTACCCGTAAATTCAAAAGAATTCCAAGGAATACAAGTACCATCCCAAGGTAGGAAAGTATGGGGAAGGTTTCTCCAAATAAAAAGAAACCAAAAATCAAGGCATAAACCACCCCCAGGTAACTCAAACTTGAGATACGGGACACATTGCCAGACTGGTAGGCCAAGGTCATAAAGTATTGTGCATTTTGGGTGCAAAACCCGATCCAAAGCAAGATCAACCAATCCCATCCAATCGGAGTAACCCAGTCAAAATACATCAGCACTGAAGCGATAGGCAGGGTCACCAAGGGGAAGTAAAAAATAATCACCAACGGGTGTTCAATTCCTTTCAGCTTTCGGATCAAGTTGTAAGCTATCCCAGAAGCTATCGCAGAAACCAATCCCAACGCAGCACTCCATCCATCTACTCGTGGATCTACGCCTTGAATCAGCAACACCCCGGCAAAGGCCAACCCAAAGTAGACAAACTGCCTTGCACGTACTTTTTCCTTTAAAATAAAGATGCCTAAGAGGGTGGTAAAAATAGGTGACAAGTACTGCAGCGTCACTGCCGTAGCCAAGGGAATCCGTTGGAGCGTATAAAAAAATAGAATCAAACTGATGGAACCAACAATGCCTCTGGCTACCAAACTTAGTTTGTGGGTTCCAAAAAGTGGAATTCCTTTCTTGCGCAAAACCAACACAGTAAACACTGCACTAAAAACAGATCGAAACCAGACAATTTCAATGGCAGGAATATGCGGAATAAACTTAACCGATACATTCATGAGCGCAAAAAATAAGCTTGCCAAAAGCATGGACTGTACGGGACTGATTTTCAAGGACTACCTGCTAGAAGGGGAATTTAATGTACAAAACTAAGAGATTCTCCCTAGCTTGAACTAAGAAATTGAGGGATTTTGAAAACCTTCCCACTTCAACAACTGTTTTTACAAAAAAAATATGGCCTTAGCTATTGGAACACCAGCCCCAGATTTTACACTTGCCGCTACCACCTTGGGCAGCATCGCCCTTTCCAAAGACCTAGCGGGAAAACCAGTAATCCTCTATTTTTACCCCAAAGACTTCACACCCGGCTGTACCACGGAGGCTTGCGAATTTCGGGACCAATTTGCTGAATTTCGAAATTTGAACATTCCTGTTTTTGGGATCAGCCGAGATAGCCTGGCTACCCATGAAAAATTTAAAAAAACGCATCGACTTCCTTTTGAGCTCCTAGCAGATGAATCGGGAAAAGTCTGTAAAGCCTACGACGCCCTACTTCCCTTGATCAAAATGCCAACTAGGGTAACTTACCTTTTGGACAGCAACCACCAGATCGTGGGAGTTTTTCAAGGTTTATTTGAAAACAAGGCACACGTGGCAGCCATGATCAAGCAGCTCAAGAAATAATGCGATTATGTACCGACAATCCGACCGTCCATCATGACTACTTTTCGGTCAGCCATGGCGGCCAATTCCTCGTTGTGGGTCACAAGCACAAAGGAAAGATTGTAGGTGTCCCGCAACTTGAAAAATAGGTCATGCAGTGCTCTTGCATTGCTGGTGTCTAGATTCCCACTCGGCTCATCTGCAAATACCAAATCTGGATTATTAATAAGCGCACGGGCTACCGCCACTCGCTGCTGTTCACCTCCAGAAAGTTCGGAAGGCTTGTGATCCAAGCGATTCCGTATCCCAAGAATTTCTCCCAGTTCTTCGGCACGCTTTTTTAGTTCTATTTGCTCCCTTCCCTGAATAAATCCAGGAATACAAATGTTTTCCAACGCAGTGAATTCAGGAAGTAGGTTATGAAATTGAAAAACAAACCCAATTTTCCCATTTCGAAACTCCGCCAATGCATCCCCTTTAAGTTGCATTAAATTCTGCCCATTCAGAGAAAGTTCCCCCCGATCCGGCCGATCCAAAGTCCCAAGAATATGGAGAAGGGTACTTTTGCCAGCCCCTGAGGCACCTACAATGGAAACGATTTCTCCCTTGGAAATTTCCAAGTCTACTCCTTTTAGAACCTCGAGCGAAGCGTAGGATTTATGAATTCCTTTGGCAATCAGCATGCTACCCATTTTTGATTTTTTAAATGTAAAACAAATCCTTCTAATCCAGGAATTAACAGGCTTTTTTCCAAAAATTCGAAGATTCCAGTTTGCTATATTGCCTTGACCCGCTTATCTTCGGGCAAAAATTTCCACAGATGAATATTCACGAATATCAGGCTAAAGAGGTATTAAAAGGATACGGAGTTCGTATCCAAGAAGGTATTGTAGCCAGCACTCCAGAAGAGGCACATGAAGCGGCGGTGAAACTCAACGCACAAACCGGTACTTCTTGGTTCGTGATCAAAGCACAAATTCATGCTGGAGGGAGAGGCAAGGGAGAGGTAAAAGAAACTGGTTCCAGAGGAGTAGTTCTTGCCAAGAAATTGGAAGTTGTAAAAGAAAAAGCAGCCGCGATCTTGGGTGGAACGTTGGTAACCATCCAAACAGGTGCTGAAGGAAAAAAAGTAACTAAGGTATTGATCGCTGAAGATGTCTACTATCCTGGAGCGTCCGAACCCAAAGAATATTACCTATCTATCCTATTGGATCGTGCTAGAGGTTCCAATGTAATCATGGCCTCTACAGAAGGAGGTATGGACATTGAAGAAGTTGCCGAGCACCATCCAGAGAAAATCATCAAGGAATGGGTTGATCCTAAGGTGGGCTTACAGGGCTTTCAAGCCCGTAAAGTAGCCTTCAAATTAGGTTTGAGCGGAACTGCTCATAAGGAGATGGTAAAGTTTATAGGAGCATTGTATACGGCTTACGTAGGTACTGACTCTTCTCAATTTGAAATCAACCCAGTGCTCAAAACTTCTGATGACAAGATCTTGGCAGTAGACGCCAAAGTAAACATAGACGACAACGCGCTTTACCGTCAACCTAAGTTGGCTGAATTGAGAGATTTGGCTGAAGAAGATCCTTTGGAAGTGGAGGCAGGTGAATCAGGTCTCAACTATGTGAAATTAGATGGCAACGTGGGCTGCATGGTCAATGGAGCGGGTCTTGCGATGGCTACTATGGATATGATCAAGCTTTCGGGTGGTGAGCCTGCCAACTTTTTAGATGTGGGAGGAGGAGCCAATGCGACTACAGTAGAGGCTGGTTTCCGAATCATCTTGAAGGACCCGAACGTAAAAGCTATCTTAATCAACGTATTTGGTGGAATCGTTCGATGCGACCGTATCGCTAACGGGGTAGTAGAGGCTTACAAATCCATCGGAGACATCCGAGTTCCCATCATCGTACGCCTTCAAGGCACCAATGCTGCCGAGGGAGCAAAAATTATTGACGATTCAGGCTTGAAAGTATTTTCAGCCATTACCTTGAAGGAGGCAGCAGAGCGAGTGAAAGCCGCGCTATAAAATCAGTACGCAGACGTAGTTCAACTGGATAGAATATCGGATTTCGGCTCCGAGGGTTGAGGGTTCGAATCCTTCCGTCTGTACTCCAAAGCTCAAACGAAAGTTTGGGCTTTTTTTGTTCTCAAGTGTAGGCTAAAAGAAAACTAGGATTACCCGCAATCCCAGTAGCTTAAAACATCCTTGAATTTCTGCGGCTAATCGTCGACAGACCACGGTCTGCAGGCTGTACACAGACCACCGCTCACCTAAAGGAACATTAAGCCTTACTTTTCCTTGGGTACCAGTAACCTAGCGAATAATCAGGAAGAAAAAATACAAAAGGGAGAAAGTAAAAAAGCAGGAGAAAATCTCCTGCCCTTTATTTGAAAACTAAACCAACTATTATTTAACTACCACAATAGATTCAAAAATACCACAATTCTGAATAAATCAAAATCCAATAGAAAAAATTGAATTTTTTTATTTTTCCCAACTCAATCCCTCCCAAATAATTCTAATTCAGAATAAAAAAGTTTAATTCTGCAGTTCATCCACATAATTCTTATGTTCATTTTAAAATGAATACAACTGCTTACTTAACTCCAGATACTTCCTGATCCACCAGTGAGCCTGCAGCTTGTTTTTCTTCCACCAATTTTACCCCAAGCACCTGTTTTACTTCCAACTTAAAAAACTCTTGGTGGATATTAAACCTTTCTTCACCAGCTGCAGGTACCTTGGCCACGTAAGTTCCATCCTCTTGCATGGTGTAGGAATTGGCATTGTCTCTCAAGTTGTAGGATAGAATATTCATCAATTGCTTTTCCAGCAAAGGGGATTCCACTTTAAACAGAGACTCCAATCGTTTATCAAAGCTACGCACCATCATATCAGCACTTCCGGAGTAGGTGCGCGTTTCTCCATTGTTGTGAAAATGGTAGATGCGGCTATGCTCCAAGAAATCGCCAACAATGGACAAGACTTCAATGTTCTCACTCAAGCCCTTTCTTCTAGGTCGGAGGCAACAAATACCCCGAACGATTAGCTTCACGGGTACCCCCTGCTGCGATGCATGGTAGAGCGCATAGATGATTTCAGAATCCTCTAGGGAGTTGACTTTAATGAAGATGCCGCTAGTTAATCCAGCTTTCGCATTCTTTGCCTCCTGCTCAATGAAGGAAATCAGCTGATTTCGCATGTCACGCGGTGCCGTTATCAGATTACGGTAATCACTTGGCACCGAATGTCCCGTGATTACGTTGAAGAATTCAGATACATCATTGGCCAATACCTCATTGGTAGTGAGTAGACCAATGTCTGTGTAGAGCCGCGCTGTATCCTCGTTGTAATTACCCGAACCCAAATGCACGTAGCGGGTAATCTCTTGGTCGTCCTTTTTGACGATAAGAAGCAACTTGGTATGTGTTTTAAGATTGGAGATTCCATAGATGACGAAGCAACCTGCTTTCTGCAGTCTTTTCGCCTCCCGGATATTGTTCTCCTCATCAAAGCGTGCTTTAACTTCAAACAATACGGATACATGCTTTCCGTTTTCTGCGGCGCGTAGTAAGGCTTTGGTGATTCGACTATCCTTTGCCAAGCGGTAAATGGTCATTTTAATGGCCATCACATCCGGATCATCGGCAGCATTTTCAATCAAATCAAGGATCGAGTCAATGTTGTTGTACGGATGATGAAGCAAAATATCACGCTCTTTCAGAATTTCGAAAATATCTGCTCTCCCCTCTTCTGGGTACGAAAGTGGCTTCACAGGGTCTGGAATTTGGGGCAATCTTTCTTTAAAACGTTTGTTGCCCACAATCTGCCATAAACCTGTAAAATCAATCATACTCGACCGTTTTACCATAAAAACAGAATCAGGCCTCAAGCTCCAGCGCTCGAGCAGGGAGCTGAGCATCCATTTGGAATACCCCTCTTCGATGTCAATACGTACCACACGGCCCGTCTTCCGCTCCATAAGCTTGCGCTTTACCTCCTCCAGAAAGTTGGCATCCATGTCTTCACTTTCTTCCAATGTAAAATCCCCATTACGAGTAATTCGGAAAAGGCTCACTGACTCAATCTCAACATTTCGAAAGAGGGAAATCAAATTTTCTCGAATCACCTCTTCGATTGGGATTAAGGTCAAGGAATCCTCCCGCTCAATCTCAAAAAATCTCGGGATATTGGCTGGAATCTGCACAAAACTCATTTTGCGCATGTCCTTTCGCTCTCCTGGACTGGTGGTGACGACACCAAAGACCAGCAGTTTGTTCATCAAAATAGGAAAGGTACGGTACCCATCGTATACCATAGGGGTAAGCATGGGATAAATCGCTTTGAGGAAATACTCCTTTACCTTCTCCTGTTCCTCGGGCGTAAGCTTGGATACGTTCACCAAAGAAATCCCCTCCTCGTGTAATCCTGGAAGGATGGTTTGAATAAAATGCTGCTGCTGCTCCCCATGGAAGCGCTGGCAATCTTTCATCAATTTTTCCTTGAATGGCTCTTCCCGTAATCCCGAATAATCCACCCGCTCTTTTTCATAATCCAAGTAATTGTACAAGGAACCTACACGGATCATGAAAAATTCATCTATGTTGGATGCCGTGATGGCCAAGAACTTTAACTTTTCGAAGATGCTTCGAAAACTCTTTTTGGATTGATCGAGAACGCGCTCATTGAATCTCACCCAGCTCAAATCTCTACTGATGAGGTCACTTTTTTGAATGGTGGATTCGTATTTATCTAGTACTGAAAGTTTCATCATTTTTGAATTTTACCGTGAGTTTACGTTAATCTCAAGAATTTCTAGATTTTGAAAATTAAATTTTTGTTAAAAAAAAGGGGGCTAAAAAGCCCCCAAAAATTAACTATCGATTTTGGCGTACTTCGCATTCTTCTCGATAAAGTCTCTTCGCGGAGCCACTTCATCACCCATCAGCATGCTAAACAAGTGATCTGCTTCGGCAGCAGAATCAATGGTTACCTGCTTCAGAGTTCTTGTATTTGGATCCATGGTTGTAGACCAGAGTTGCTCTGGATTCATTTCTCCAAGACCCTTGTAGCGCTGTATCCCCACGCTATCCTCCTTGCCTTCCTTCGCCATTTCTGAGATCAAACGCTTCCGCTCCTCCTCAGTCCAGCAATAGCGTTCGTCCTTGCCTTTTTTGAGCAAATACAAAGGAGGAAGTGCGATGTAGACGTAACCCCTTTCAATCAAGGGACGCATGTAACGGAAAAACAAAGTCAAAATGAGGGTTCGAATGTGCGAACCGTCGATGTCAGCATCTGTCATGATGATCACCTTGTGGTATCTGAGTCCTGCCAGATCTAGTTCCTTATCGTCATTGACGGTTCCAAATTTCACTCCAAGCGCTGTCAGGATGTTTTTGATTTCGTCGTTGTCGTAGATTTTATGTTCATGCGCCTTCTCTACATTGAGGATTTTTCCTTTGAGAGGTAGAATTGCTTGAAAATCTCTGTCTCTCCCCTGCTTGGCTGATCCCCCTGCAGAATCACCTTCGACTAGGTACAATTCACAGATCGTAGGATCAGAGTTGGCACAATCGGCCAACTTCCCTGGAAGGCCACCGCCACCCAAGATATTTTTACGCTGGACCATTTCACGGGCCTTTCTGGCCGCATGCCGAGCTTGAGCGGCGAGAATTACCTTACCGACAATTGTCTTCGCTTCACGTGGATGCTCTTCCAGCCAAGATTGAAGTACCTCTGATACAGCGGAGTCTACAAAACCTACCACATCGGAGTTCCCCAATTTGGTTTTTGTCTGTCCCTCAAACTGCGGTTCGGCAACTTTTACTGAAATTACCGCGGTGAGTCCTTCACGGAAATCATCCCCAGAAACCTCAATTTTCAATTTCTCCAACATCCCTGACTTGTCCGCATAGGACTTCAGCGTTCGGGTCAAGGCTCGTCTAAATCCCGTCACATGACTCCCTCCTTCGTAGGTGTTGATGGTGTTTACGTAGGATACGACATTTTCAGTATAAGAACTGTTGTAATTCATCGCCACCTGCACTGGCACCTCCTGGTTGAGGGATTCAATGTAAATCGGACTTTCAATGATTTTTTCGCGGGTTTCATCCAAGTATTGCACGAATTCCACAAGGCCCCCTTCGGAGAAAAATTCATCAGACTTGGCCACACCTTCTTCGATCTCACGAAGGTCCTTCAAGTGAATGCGAATGCCCGCATTCAAAAAAGACATCTCACGGAGACGGTTGGCAATGGTTTCGTATTTGAACTCGGTGATGGCAAAAATGCTATCGTCTGGTTTGAAATGAATGGTAGTGCCTCGCTTGTTTGTTTTCCCGATTTCTCTCGCGGGATACTGAGGTACCCCAATTTTAAATTCTTGTTCGGTAATCACCCCATTTCGGTAGACCGTGGCTTTCAAATCCGTGGAAAGTGCATTCACACAAGAAACACCCACTCCATGGAGACCCCCAGAAACTTTATAAGTATCCTTATCAAACTTGCCTCCCGCATGGAGAACAGTCAAAACCACTTCCAGGGCTGATTTCTTCTCCTTGGGGTGCATGTCCGTTGGAATCCCTCTTCCATTATCTTCCACGGTAATGGAATTGTCCTCATTGACCGTAACACGGATGGTATCGCAATGTCCAGCAAGGGCTTCATCGATGGAATTGTCGACCACTTCCCAGATGAGGTGGTGTAGGCCTTTGATCCCTACATCGCCGATGTACATGGCGGGACGCTTTCTTACTGCTTCTAGGCCTTCTAATACTTGGATATTACCAGCGCCATACTCTTCTGGATTGCTTAATTTTTCTTCACTCATGGTTTGGTAGGATTCCCTGAATTGGGGTGGGTGGGTACTAAGGGTCAATCTATCTTAGATACGCCGCAATTTAGGAAAAAAAAGTCACTTTTTTAAGGGCTTAAAAAAAGACTTTTACCGCTGAAGTGGATCAAAAAAGTAAATTTTATGCCAAATTTTATTTGGTTATTTAGTGTTTTACAAACAAGCAATTAAAAATTTATTTTTATTTTTTGCTCCTATAGTGCTGATATTCAGCATTCATTTATTTTTGTTTATTTTTTTTTAATTTTTTTAAAACAAATTTTTTTCTGTAAACTTAATGCATTGTAAAAGTTAGTTAACATCAACCAAAACAAAAAACTATGAATTACACGTTATTGGCTGATCTTGTCGGTTTAGACAAGATCATCAACTCAGACCCAGTAGCCATTACCTTCTTCATTGGGTACATGGCTATGTTTGCCTCTGCAGTTTTCTTCTTTGCCGAAAGAAACTCAGTGGAAGGAAAGTGGAAGCTTTCCCTCTTGGTATCCGGATTAATCACGGGTATTGCAGCAGTACATTACTATTACATGCGAGATTTCTACCTACAGACAGGAGCTAGCCCCACAGCTTTCCGTTATGTAGACTGGACCTTGACTGTACCTTTGATGTGCGTTGAGTTCTACCTATTGACCAAGCCCTTCGGCGCTAAAGGTTCCACGCTATTCAAATTGATCGTGGCTTCTTTGCTCATGTTGGTAACTGGTTACATTGGGGAAACATCCGGCTTAGACAACAACATCATGTGGGGAATCCTATCCACAGTAGGTTACTTATACATTGTGTACGAAGTGTTTGCTGGTGATGTAGCCAAATTGGCAAGCAGCTCAAACAGTCCAGCACTTGGAAGAGCAATGTTCCTATTGAAGATCTTCATCACTTTAGGATGGTCAATTTACCCAATCGGTTACATGGTACTTCCAGGCAACTTGCTTTCTGGCATGTTTGAAGTAAGTGCCATCGATTTGTTTTACAACCTTGCAGATGCAATCAACAAAATTGGTTTTGGCTTGGTAGTGTATTCAGTAGCAGTTGCGGAAAGCAACAAAAAATAAGATGTAATAAGGCTGCCTATGTGAATGCATAGGCAGCATTTTTTTATATGAAAAAATTCGACTACATACTAGCAGGAGGAGGATGCGCAGGGTTAAGCCTGGTCTACCATCTTCTAGATAGTAGTTTGAAAGATTCCAACATTCTCATCCTAGAACCCACCCTTGGAGAGATTCCCAACAAAACTTGGTGCTATTGGAACACAGCAGCACTTCCCATTCATCCAGAAGCAGCTCGATTTTCCTGGAATTCGTTTTACTTGCAGCAGGGAAAACAGCAACACCAGCATAGGTTGACAAAATTGGCCTATTACCATCTCAACTCCCACGATTTCTACACTCACGTTCTGGAGAAAATTAAAAACTTTCCCAACGTCCATTTTTTAAAGGAGGAGGTCAGCAGCATTCATAGCACTGGAAACGAAGTTTACGTAGAAACTAAATCCTCGGGAACTTACAGCAGCAGTTACGTATTTGATTCACGTATTTTTGTAGGTAATGAGACTCAACCTATTTTGAATCAGGTTTTTATAGGATTAAGAATTAAAAGCAACACCCCTGTTTTTGACCCAAACTCCATGGGCTTGATGGATTTCGATACCCCAGGATCTTCAGGATTTGATTTCATCTACACGCTCCCATTCTCTGATCAAGAGGCTTTGATTGAATACACCGCCTACACCAGCGATGCTTACCGGGAAGAGGTGCTTTTAGGCTCACTCAAGAATTTTCTTCAACAAAAATATGGGACTCTTGCCTACCAAATCACCTTCCAAGAATCCGGTCAGATTCCAATGACCACTCGAGTTCAGCCAACAAGCTCCGGATCTCGCCACGTTCGAATAGGCACGGCAGCAGGCTGGACCAAACCCTCCACGGGCTATACCTTCGCTCAAATTCAAGAAAACTGCAACCAACTGGTGGCTTGCTTGGAACAAGGAGCCACTCAAAACCTTAGATTTCAAAGGAAACCTCGTTTTATTTTCTACGACAACATCCTGCTTAGCATCGCCCATCACTGGCCCAAGCGACTTCCAGGGCTATTCATCAATCTTTTTTCCACCTCTTCTCCAGATCTAGTCTTTCGCTTTTTGGCAGAAAAAACGAGTTTCTGGGAGGAAGTAAAGCTCCTGTCGCGTTTGAAATTTGGTATTTTCTTAAAAGGACTTACCCGCTATGGCACGTATTGAATACTCGGCCAAAGCCCTGGGTTTGGGAATCGCATTTCTTTTTTTGCTTTTCCCTGACCTGTCCCAATCCATCCAAATTACGGTATTTGGACTCGTACTACTTCTAGTTGGAATTCCACATGGAGGCATCGATCACTTGATCCACAACCCGGGTATTCGACCTCAGGGATTGGTTTCTTTTATCCTACGCTACCTCCTACTCATGTTTGGTTATGGTCTCTTGTGGTGGTTTACGCCTGTCGCAGCCCTAATTGCCTTCTTGGGTATGTCCGCTTACCATTTCGGACAATCTCATTTCCTAGAAAAGGGCAAAATAGAAAACAGACAAGGCCTGCTTTACCTGCTCAAAGGGGCATTTTTTCTATTCCTTATTCTCTTTGGAGATTGGACCAGGACCCAGGAAATTTTGAGTTCCCTTATCTCCATTGACCTATCGGAAAATTTCAGACTGGGGATTCTGGGTTTCTTGTTGGTGAGTTCCTTGATTGCTCAAGGTTTCAGTTCCAAACCTTTTGGCCTATCCGATGGGTTGGATTACCTGATCCTCGCACCAATCCTCTATTTCAGCCCACTATTAATCAGTTTTAGCGTGTATTTTGGGTTTTGGCACTCCCTGCCTAGCATGCTTGCAGAATATACCTACTTACGACAAATTCCGGCCTTCAATTCTCCCTGGAAATTTGGTAAACAATTGCTCCCCTTTTCCGGAATTAGTTTGTTGGGCATAGCGGGAATCCTATTTGCTGGACTTGAATTCCTAGAACTCAATCAACTTTACCTCCTATTTTTTGTGCTAATTTCACTGATCTCCCTCCCCCATATCCTGTATATGGATACCTTTTTGAAAGAAAAATTTCAAAATTGACCCGTAGTCAGCATTACCAAGGTGCAGGCTTCGTCTACCACAATTCCTGCAGCTTTTGCTTTGTAAAAAAATACTGGATTCTCTGTTCCTGGATTAAAAATGATCCGCTTAGGCCCAAGGCCGATCAGGTAATCCACCCATTCCGCCTGGTTTGCAGGTCCTAAGTACAGCGTTAGGGTATGAATTCCCGATAAGGCGGGCATTTGACGCAGGTCCAAAATTTCCTTCCCGAAAACCATCCCTTTCTTGATTCCCAATGGAATAAAAGGGACTCCTTTGGCTTGCAACAACTCGGCTGCTCGGTAAGCATAGCGCTCGGGATTGTCTGTAGCGCCCACTACTACCGTCAATTTGGACTTAGTTGGAGCGCTTTCCATAATGGCGGTCCCGCTCAAACGTGTCCATGTGGCGGTGCTTCTTACTCTCGTAGATATCGTCCAGCGTGAGTAAGATCCCCGTCTCCTCAACCTCTCCAAACTCGTCATTTAATGCTGTTCCAAAATTTTTCATGGTTGGCGACAAGTTCATGTACGCATTGATCAGCGGAGGAATGTTTTCTCCTAATGCACGAATTCGTCCATTGAGCACCTTATAACCCTCCTTGTAATCCAGTCCTTCAAAGGGGTTGGGCTGAGAAAGGATATCCGTTTCATAGCTCAATCTTAGCTTCTCCTTAGGCTTCACTAAATCGTGATTGTCAGGAAAATAATGATTCATAAAATAAAGCAATAAATCGCGGCCCTCCCGATTGTAATGCGGGTACATGGTCACCTTTCCAAACAGGTATTTGACCTTGGGATGCAGGAGTACAAAGGCACCCAAACCGTCCCAAAGATTGTCCAGACTAAACATTCCCTTGCGGTTGTCCAAACTAGGCTGGTAACTGGGTTGAACGAAAGACCTACCCAACTCAATGGTGTAGGGCAAATAGTCTTGGATAAATTTTGGAGAAAAGTCAAACAAATGCTTGGTAGAAAGTTGAATTTCCCCATCAAGACCTAAGGCATTCGTGCAACAAATGAGTCGGTACCCTGCCACAATTTGCTCGTCTTCCTCGTTCCAAGTGATGAGTTGCTCGTAGCAAGTTTCGCTCGTATCATTCTCATCCAGATCCATTTCCATACCCGTACCTCCTCCGGCTGCCCGAAAAGTCAATTCTCGGAGTCTACCGATCTCACGTACCACATTCGGCGCATTGTGGTAATTGACCACGTACACGATGTTATCGCCATTGTTGGTATAGCGGAGGAAGCGCTCTGGGGTAAGTTCGGCCTTCAGAAGTTCACGTTCCACGGCGGGGATAATCGCTTTCACCTCAGACTTTCGATTTTCCAAGTTCATACACTATTGATTTCATGTGGTCGGCCCACTCTGGATCAGATTTGCTGTCGTCAAAATAGGTATAGGGTACTTGCTTTCCAAGTGTGATGTGAATTTTGCCTTTGCGCTGCTTGTACATTTCATCCACAAGCCAGAACATTTCCAAATTGACCTTCAAGCCAATTTTTTTTCTAAAATTGGCTAGATTGTAAAAAAACGATGAATTTCTTCCCGAAATATGGGTGGGTATCACGGGCAACTGGTATTGTTTTGCTTTGGCTACAAAGCTTTTTTTCCAAAGTAAATCCCTAATTCCCTCCTCCTGTTTTCGCGAAACCAGTCCTGCAGGAAAAATCAAAACTACATGGCCTTCAGAATACACTTCCTCAATGCGCTGGTTGGCAGCCGTCGAATTTTTTCCAAACTTATTGACAGGCACAAAAAGCGGTTCGAAATTATTGAAAGTCATCAGCAGGTCATTCACGAGGATGCGCACATCTGGACGGATCTTCCCGATGGCCTGCACGAAGGCGATCCCATCCATACCCCCAAGCGGATGATTGGAAGCCAAGATCACTCCCCCGGTTTTTGGAATGTTTTCAGCTCCACTTAGAGTAACCTCCATCTCAAACTCCTGAATGAGCGCGTTAGCAAACTCCCAGCCTTTTTTGGAAAGGTGCTTATTTAGTACCGAATTGAGCCATTCTTCGTGAGTCACCCGCTTCACATAGCGAAGCAAAAATCCAGGCATCCACTTCAATAGACTCGGGTTTTTTAAAGCAATTGCTTTTTCAATATCTTTAAATTTTTGAGACATAGCCCAACTCAGTACAAGGTAAATTTATTCCTGCAAGCCCACAAAAGAGCTATTTAGTCAAAAATAGAAAAAAATCTAGCATGCAACCCCCAAACAAGCTCCTGGTTTTCTAGTTTCCTGAAAACCAAGTACCTTGATTTGGAATTCAACTCCTAGAAAATGAACTTAGTTCTTACCGGAAGTACCTCCGGAATCGGATGGGAAACCCTCCTCGCCCTTCTTCCGCAGTTTGATCTCGTAATTTTACCTGTTAGAAACCTAGCCAAAGCCGAAAAGTTGATCCAGCACCTTCCTCAAAAGGAGAAAATAGTGCTTATCAACCTAGATCTAAGTAACCTGGCCTGTGTGAAAGATGGAGCAGCAGCCATACTCAGTCAATTGGATGCGATTCACGTGCTTATCAACAACGCTGGAGGGATGTACCCAGGAGGAAAAAGAACTACTGAAGGGATAGACCTCAGTTTCAGTAGCAACCATCTGGGACAGTTTCTTTTGTTCCAAGAACTACTACCCGCCCTGATCAAAGGCCAAGCCAAGGTCATCCAAGTGAGTTCGGAAGCCCACCGCATCGCAAAGCCTCCCGAACAAGATTTCTCGCTTCGAAAATCTACCAGCACAGTGGCTTCCTATGCAAAAGTTAAATTGTATAATATCTTGTTTACAAATGAGATAAAAAATAGGTATGCAAGTGAAGAATTAAGTGCATATTCCCTACATCCAGGTGCGGTGCGAACAGCCTTTGGCTCGGAAGCCTCTCCTTGGGCCAAGGGCTTAATTGCCTTTACCAAACTCTTTTTTATTTCTCCAAAAGCAGGTGCAGCCACCACAATTTTTTTGGCTACCACAGCTAAGAAAAATCTTAAAAATGGGGGCTACTACAAGAATAAAAAGATAAGCAGCCCCTCCACCCTAGCAAGGAATTCCAAACTTGGAAAAGCGCTCTGGGAGTTTAGCCTAGCGGAAATCCGACGGGTATTCACAAACACAGGTACCGCCAAGAAGTAGAAGCCCACGAAAATCTGTAGTTTTGCAGCCATGAAAGACTTGATCCTATCCCTTTCCCCTGGACCTTGGAAAGAATACGAATTGTTGGATACGGGTGGCTTTGAAAAATTGGAGCGCTTTGGGAAATTTATCCTGAGTCGTCCTGAGCCTCAGGCGATCTGGGACAAATCCCTACCAGATGCTGAATGGAAAAAGTTGGCCCACGCACACTTTGCCAAGGAGAAAAATAATCCTGAAAAAGGGCAATGGCAGCAGTTGAAGCCAATGCCGGACCACTGGCAACTTCCCTACGAAAACGCGGAAGGACTAAAAATGACTCTCAATCTCTCCCAAACCTCCTTCAAGCACATCGGTGTGTTCCCCGAGCAGGCGGTCAATTGGGATTATTTGTACCAGAAATTGAAGGCTTTTCCGACGCCCAAGCCGAAGTTACTCAACTTATTTGGCTACACGGGAGCGGCTAGCGTGGCCGCAAGGGCCGCTGGTGCAGAAGTATCCCACCTGGACTCAGTGAAACAAGTAGTGACTTGGACCAAACACAATATGGAATCCTCGAATTTGGACGGCATCCGGTGGATTGTGGATGATGCGATGAAATTTATCAAACGTGAGGCTCGTCGTGGCAATGTGTACCAGGCCATTGTCTTGGATCCTCCTGCTTACGGCAGAGGTCCAGAAGGGGAAAAATGGATCCTAGAGGAACAAATCAATGAAATGCTGAAAACTTGCAAGGAGATTCTGGATCCAAAGAATCACCTACTCTTGCTCAATATGTATTCCCTGAGTTTTTCTTCTTTGATCGCAGCCAATTTGATCCAAACCAATTTTGGGAAGGTAGAAAATGCTGAACAGGGGGAATTGTACTTGGAAGAAAGTCAAGGGAAGAAACTTCCTTTGGGCATTTTTTACCGGTTTTCAAGTTTTTGACCAAGATTCAAAATGATCTCTAATCGGCAGCTTTTCTTATCCCATTTGGCTCAAACGACGGATTTTCCGCTAGCGATCGAAATCGTGAAAGCAGAGGGAATCTACCTCTACGGACCCAATGGAGAGCGCTACCTGGATCTGATCTCCGGCATTGGCGTGAGCAATGTGGGCCATTGCCACCCCAAAGTGCTAGCAGCCATTCATGAACAGGTAGACCAATACCTCCACCTGATGGTCTATGGGGAATACATTCAATCCCCACAGACCCTGTTGGCCAAAGCATTGGTGGATACACTTCCTCCTGGTCTAGACAATGTGTATCTAGTCAATAGTGGTTCAGAAGCGATCGAAGGTGCCATGAAATTGGCCAAGCGCTACACCCACCGCCGCAACCTCATCTCCTGCACCAATGCCTACCACGGCAGCACCCAGGGTGCGCTCAGCATTGGGGGCAACGAAGAATTTAAGCGCGGCTACCGCCCACTGCTCCCAGGCACTTCGCAGATTTTTTACGGAAGCTTCTCAGACTTAGCCAAGATCACCAAAGAAACCGCCGCAGTAGTCATTGAAACCATCCAAGGTGAAGCAGGTATACGCGTCGCCTGTACCCCCTATTTCCAAGCCCTTCGCGCTCGATGTACTGAAGTAGGTGCCTTACTTATCTTGGATGAGATTCAGGCTGGATTCGGTCGAACAGGCACTTTCTGGGCTTTTGAACAGTTTGACATCGTCCCAGACATTCTGGTGTGTGCCAAGGGAATGGGCGGAGGAATGCCCATTGGCGCATTTATCGCCAACAAGGAGGTGATGGGGGTATTCAAATCCAATCCCCTACTCGGGCACATTACCACTTTTGGCGGACATCCGGTTTCCGCAGCAGCATCACTGGCCACCCTTCACGTACTTCAAGAGGAACAGTTGATGGAGCAGGTCGATGAAAAGGCCAAGCTATTCAAGTCCCTACTCATCCATCCGCAAATCAAGGCGATTCGCCACCAAGGGCTGATGATGGCCCTAGAATTTGAGTCCTTTGAGGTGCTCAAACCCATCATCGACCGGGCGATCCAACTGGGAGTAATCACGGATTGGTTCCTTTTCTGTGAAGACAGCATGCGTATCGCTCCACCATTGACCATCACTTCGGACCAAATTCAAGAAGCCTGTGCCCTTATTCTACAAGCCATTGACGGAACTTAACCCTACCAAGCAAAAAATTTAACCTCCACCTTTCCATTTTTTATCCTAATTTCCCCTTGTTCCTAGACGAATTTCAACTGATGAAAACAACACTTCGCCTACTCGGCATCTTCCTATTTGTGGTTCTTGCAGCCCTACTTGGATTTATTTTTTGGAATAGTCCCCAATACGACGGGGAAGTGCAGGTCACTGGATTGACTGAGGAAGTAGACATCCACTTCGATGAATTTGGTGTACCGCACATCTATGCACAAAATGAGGTGGACGCCTACCGCGCTTTGGGCTACATCCATGCGCAGGAACGCTTATTTCAATTGGAAATGATGCGCCGTGTCGGTTCGGGCACTCTTGCCGAACTCCTGGGACCCGATGTAGTGGAGATCGATCAATTTTTCCATACCCTAGGAATCCCCAAGCATGCCAAGGAAAGTAGCAAGGCTTTAGTGGCCCAAGGCAATAGCCCTTGGAAAAGTGCTGCCGAAGCCTATATCGCTGGGGTCAACCAGTTTATCGAACAAGACAAACTGCCGGTAGAATACCTACTTCTAGGCAGCAAACCACGTCCTTACACATTGGATGACATGCATTCCGTCTTGGGCTACATGTCTTTTTCCTTCGCGATGAGTTTGAAGACGGATCCCTTGGTTACGCAGATTGCGCGCAAGTGGGGACCAGATTACCTTGCTTCCCTGGCCGTGCAGACGCTTCCCAAACACCACGTCATCCCAGTCAATTACCCGGATTCCTTAGTGGTAGGAGCCAATGCAATCCCCTCCAAACTTACTACCCTATTGGATAAACTTCCTGCCCCAATGCTAGAAGGATCCAATGCTTGGGTCATCTCGGGTAGCCGCACCAAGTCGGGAAAGGTCCTTTTTGCAAACGATACACACATTGGTTTTGCCTCTCCCTCGGTTTGGTTTGAAGCACATATCGAATACCCTGGCTATAGTTTTTATGGCAATCACCTGGCGGGCATCCCCTTTGGACTGGTAGGCCATTCCAGACACCACAGCGTGGGCTTGACCATGTTTGAAAACGACGACCAAGACTTTTTTGAAGAAAAGCTCAATCCCGCCAATCCGAATGAAATACTTGTCGGGGACTCCATCTACCCCATCACCACCCGCACAGAAATGATTCAGGTCAAAGGACAGCAACCGATTGCCTTCCAAATCAAGGAAACGGTTCACGGTCCGGTAATCAACTCTGTGGTCAAGGAAATTCAAACCATGACATCGAATCCTGTGTCCTCCTGGTGGGTATACCTACTTGAGCCTACCCGTGCGCTCGAGGCCGTTTACCAAATCAACCATGCGCAAAGCATGCAAGATGTGGCTAATGCTGCATCCCTGATCCATGCCCCAGGACTCAACATCATGTATGGGGATAGCCTGGGCAACATTGCTTGGTGGGCAGCAGCCAAACTCCCCATTCGAGGAACGGCCGTGCATCCCACGATTTTCGCAGATGGTTCGGATCCTACAGCCCAGCCCCAAGGATGGTATCCTTTCACGGAAAACCCACAGAGCATCAATCCTGAATCTGGATTCGTTGCCTCGGCCAACAATCAGCCCGACTCTACCAGATCAGGAATCTTCTTTCCAGGTTACTACTACCCCGGCGAGCGCTGGAACAGAATTGCCAAGACGGTGACCTCCAAAAAAGACTGGACCCAAGAATCCCTTGAAGACCTGCAATTGGAAACAATCAATGAAAAATCGGTTCAAAATGCAGACTTCCTGCTCGAACAAGTTACCCAAGGGAACTTTGAAAAATACGAGAACATCCTAGGTGAATTGGCCGATTGGGAAGGAGACCATGACCTAGATCATACCGCTCCTACCCTGTACTACAAGTGGCTTTACCACACACTCCGACTAGCCATGGAGGATGAAATCGGCAACCAAGGATTTGAAAATTACCTCCAAACCTTCATCATGATCGGAAGTACCTCCCATTTCTTTACGCACGAGCAAAATAAGTGGTGGGACAAAAAAAATACCAGCACCAAAGAATCACGAGCAGCCATTGTGAACGAAGCTTTGAAAGTGAGTTTGGAGGAACTAAGCCAGCAATTTGGGGAAAATCAAAGAGACTGGAAATGGGAAAAGGCAGTGACCGTCGAACACCCACACCCACTGGGTGCTAAGAAGCCTTTGGACAAACTCTTCAATGTACGGACTGAAGCAGTGCAAGCCAATGAGGAATCGGTTAACAAGTTGGCCTTCAAATTGAACGGAACTGGCATCTATAAAGTGACCTCAGGACCTGCCATGCGTATCCTGTTGGATTTCAATAATGTAGAAGAATCCGTATCTGTGTTGCCTACCGGCAACTCCGGGAATCGCTTTAGCAAGCACTATGCCGACCAGAAAGAACTGTATGTGGAAGGCAAGTATCGTCCGCAACTGATGAATAAGGAAGATATTCTGGATGAGGCGAAAGGCACGTTGAAGTTGGTACCGAGGAAGTAGCAGAAATTTGTACAAAGTACAAAGTACCAGGTACAATGTACCTTCCAAAGAAGAATTGGTTTCAAAATGCACGAGCAGAATCATCCTGCTGCCACAACACCGTACTTGGTACTTTGTACTTCGTACCTGGTACATTAAAAATACGGGGTTGAAAATATCGACTGCTGAACGCCGAATTTTGATCAAAGAAGAAAACCATCAGATTGCCCGAAACCCATACTTGGTACTTTGTACTTCGTACTTGGTACCTTTAAAGTACGAAATACTGGCTTGTACAAAATTCTTGATACTTGCTACTAGCTACTTGATACTTTCTTCCCCCTATGTCCCAACTCGCACTTAACCAATCCCTCTGGAGCCAATTTGGCGCAGCCTTAGAGATGTTTGAAGAAAGCATCCAAACCTGCCCAAAAGAGGTTTGGGATTCAAATCCAAATTTCTCCTTTCAGGCCTATCACAGCCTATTTTTTCTGGACTACTACTTGACTACTAAACCTGTAGGTTTTACTCCCCCAGAACGATTTTCCTATTCAGAGTTTGACGAGGATCCACAAATCGTGACTTTCTCCCAAGAATCCCTGTTGGACTATTTGGCTGCTTGCAAAGAGAAGGCTCGGCACTTAATTGAAGGTTTGGATGAGCAACTAGCCGAGCAACGATGGATCAATGAATCCAAAACCATGGATTATTCCATCTTTGAAATTCTCCTGTACAACCTCCGTCACGTACAACACCATGTAGGTCAATTCAACCTCCTTTTACGGCAACACATCGACAATGCCCCGGAATGGATAGAAAAATCCAGAAGCTGAAACATTTGGATGGCAGACGTGTTTTTTTGAAGTATGGAATACAAAATTGTACAAAGTACCAAGTACCAGGTACAATGTAAGAAGCACGAAATACCAGGTACGGAATTGAAATATCGAATGCCGTACGCCGAATTTTGATCGAAGAATAAAAATATTCAATTACCCGAATGCCATACTTGGTACTTTGTACTTCGTACTTGGTACAGCACACTTAAAATTAAAAGGTACAATTAAATTATGAATTACGGGATTGGAAATATCGAATGCCGAATGCCGAATTTTGATTGAAGAATAAAAACATCCAATTACCCGAATGCCATACTTGGTACTTTATACTTCGTACCTGGTACAATTAAAGTTTGAAATACGGGATTGGAAATATCGACTGCTGAACGCCGAATTTTGATCGAAGAATAAAAATATTCAATTACCCGAATGCCATACTTGGTAATTTGTACTTCGTACCTGGTACAATTAAAGTTTGAAATACGGGATTGGAAATATCGAATGCCGAATGCCGAATTTTGATTGAAGAATAAAAACATCCAATTACCCGAATGCCATACTTGGTACTTTATACTTCGTACCTGGTACAATTAAAGTTTGAAATACGGGATTGGAAATATCGAATGCCGAATGCCGAATTTTGATTGAAGAATAAAAACATCCTATTACCCGAATGCCATACTTGGTACTTGGTACTTTGTACTTCGTACTTGGTACAAAACCATTTGCTAATTACCTATGAAAAATAAAATCTATTCCTTCCAAAAATCCGAGCAAGAATGGCAGGACCAATTGGATCCCCTATCCTACCAGGTCCTGCGCCAAAAAGGAACAGAAAGACCCTTCACTGGTGCCTATACGCTCAATAAGGAAACAGGCATCTACTCTTGCAAAGGCTGTGGTAATCCCATTTTTCACTCCGACTTCAAATACGACAGCGGCTGCGGATGGCCTAGTTTCACCCAGCCCATTCGTCCAGAAGCCATCGAGGTGCACATGGACTACAGCCACATGATGATTCGTGAAGAAATCCTTTGTGCGTCCTGCGGAGGGCACCTAGGCCACCGCTTCCCCGATGGACCCAGCGACCAAGGAGGCATCCGCTATTGCATCAATTCGGTGAGTATGGAGTTTGGAAGATAATTGTATAAAGTACAAAGTACCAAGTACCAGGTACCAGGTACAAAGTATCTTTAAAATGAAGATTGAAGTTCAAATTAGAATTGCAGAATTATCTTACAAGCATTATTCCATACTTTGTACTTGGTACTTGGTACAAAAATTTTATATTTGCTCTCGAAATGAAATCAAACGCAGCGACTCTTATTTTTTCTCTGCCAGCTCAGGAACACCAGCTGTTGCATCATTTCCATCATTCCTCTTGAGAGGAAGATACATACACCCACCCCGGTGCCGCTGATGATAGGGATTCAGCCAGTCACCACCCCTTCATTCAATTAATTCGAATTCATTCAAATTTCCTTATGGAACAGATTGTACGCATTGCCGTTCAAAAAAGTGGACGCCTTTCCGATGACTCACTCAGCCTCATCAAAGAGTGTGGGATCAAGTTTTACAATGGAACGGGGAAACTCAAGTCCACCTCTACCAATTTTCCCGTCGAATTCCTTTTTCTCCGAGATGACGACATCCCAGGCTACGTGGCGGATGGGGTAGCGGATCTTGGAATCGTAGGCCAAAATGAGGTAGCCGAAAAAGACAAAGAAGTCATCCTGCTCAAAAAGCTAGGCTTTTCCAAATGCAGACTCGCACTCGCCATTCCCAAAGGCACTCCCTACGAAGGAATCGGCTATTTCGAGGGAAAGAATATTGCTACCTCCTACCCCAAAATCCTGGGTGACTACCTTCAATCCCAAAAAATCACAGCCTCCATTCATGAGATTTCGGGTTCGGTAGAGATCGCGCCCAGTATCGGCCTGGCCGAAGGCATCTGCGATATCGTCAGCTCTGGATCTACCTTGATGATGAATGGACTCAAGGAGGTGGAAGAAGTATTTACTTCCGAAGCGGTCCTAATCGGCAATCCGAACCTGAGCGATTGGAAAAAAAGCATCGTCGACAAACTCCTTTTCCGGATCAATGCCGTGCAAACGGGAAAAAGCAACAAGTACGTTTTGATGAATGTGCCCAACGCCTCTCTTCCCAAAATCATTTCCTTGATTCCGGGCATGCGTAGCCCAACCATTTTGCCCCTGGCAGAAGAAGGCTGGTCCTCTGTACATTCCGTGTTGAGTGAAGATCAGTTTTGGGAAAACATGGACGAACTACGTGCCGCCGGTGCCGAGGGCATCCTGGTCGTTCCCATCGAAAAAATGGTTATTTAAAGATACACTAGACTTCCAACCATGAAACTGCTCGTGAACCCCAGCCCTGAGAAGTGGCAAAAGCACCTGGCTCGTCCAGCGATGCAAACCAAAAAAATTAAGAAAATCATCCAACCCATCTTTGAAAAGGTAGCGCGAACGGGAGACAAGGCCTTGCGCAAATTTGCCCAAGAATTCGATCATGTGGAACTAGATTCTTTACTAGCAAGTCAGGAAGAAATCCAAGCTGCAGCGGCCCAACTTAGTCCCGAACTCATCCAGGCGATTGGTTTAGCCAAATCCAATATTGAAAAATTCCATGCGGCTCAAGCCTCGCCCGACCTGGTGCTAGAGGTGATCCCTGGAGTCACCTGCAGCAGAAAGAGCGTTCCCATCCAACGCGTGGGCTTGTACATCCCTGGAGGTACTGCCCCCCTATTCAGTACCGTGCTGATGCTGGGGATCCCGGCCCAACTTGCAGGCTGTCGGGAAGTCATACTTTGCACACCCACCAACCGCAAAGGAGAAATCCATCCTGCCATCTTGTATACTGCCCAGTTGGTTGGAATTACCAAGGTAGTAAAAGTTGGTGGAGCACAGGCGATTGCCGCATTGACCTTTGGGACGGAATCCGTTCCTAAAGTGGATAAGATTTTCGGCCCGGGCAACCAGTATGTCACTGCTGCCAAGCAAAAAGCCACCAAGTATGGAGTGGCTATTGATATGCCTGCAGGGCCATCCGAAGTGCTCGTTTATGCAGATGAGTCTGCGATTCCTGCTTTCGTCGCGGCAGACCTGCTCTCCCAAGCCGAGCATGGTGTGGATTCTCAGGTAGTACTCGTCAGCCCTTCGGAAAAATTTGCTCAAAAAGTCCTTGCAGAGATTTATCGACAGCTCGAAACTCTTCCTCGTAAAGAAATTGCCTCCAAAGCCTTAGCCAATTCCTGTGCAGTGATCCTAGAAGATCCTGCCACTGCCATCGCCCTGATCAACGAATATGCCCCCGAACACCTGATCCTAGCAGTAAGAATGGAAGCGAAAATCGCTAACCAAATTCACTCGGCAGGATCGGTGTTTTTGGGCAATTACAGTCCAGAGGCTGCAGGAGACTATGCCTCCGGTACCAACCATACCCTTCCCACTTCCGGCTATGCCCGCAACTACAGCGGGGTATCTTTGGATAGTTTTGTAAAAAAGATCACCTACCAGAAGATCACTCCGAAAGGCCTCAAGGCCCTAGGTCCGGCGGTTGAGATCATGGCTGCCAACGAGCAACTGGATGCGCACAAGCAAGCCGTAAGCATTCGACTAGAGCACCTCAAACGAATGAAAAAATGAGGATAGACATCGCTAGCCTACTTCGGCCTCACCTGCGCCAATTACAACCCTATACCTCTGCTCGAGATGAGTACAGCGGTACCGAAGGGGTGTTTTTGGATGCCAACGAAAATCCATTTGGTTCGAGCACAAGCCAAGATTTTAACCGCTACCCAGATCCCTACCAAGCTGACTTGAAGGAGGAAATCTCCAAAATCAAAGGCGCAAAGCCGGGACAGATGTTCCTTGGGAACGGATCAGATGAAGCGATCGATTTGCTTTTCCGTGCCTTCTGCAATCCAGGACAGGACAATGTCATCCTCCTCCCTCCCACTTACGGGATGTATGGTGTCAGTGCGGCCATCAACGGGGTGGAAGTTCGGAATGTACCCCTGACGCCTGACTTCCAGCTGCAGCCCGAAAAGATCCTTGCTGCAGTGGATGCCCATTCCAAAATACTGTTCATCTGCTCCCCAAACAATCCCTCAGGCAATGCAGTCAAGCGAGAGGACATTCTTTTTCTGCTTGAAAATTTCCCTGGAATCGTAGTGGTAGACGAAGCCTACATCGACTTCAGTAAAGGGCCCAGTTTGCTCACAGTGCTGGATCAGCACCCAAACCTGCTGGTGATGCAAACCTTGTCTAAAGCTTGGGGCTTGGCCTCCCTTCGACTTGGAATGGCCTTTGCAAGTCCAGAATTGATTCGGGTACTCAATCAAATCAAACCTCCTTACAATATCTCGGGATTGACTCAGGAAACCGTCCTTTCGGCGCTTCAGAACAAAGGCAAAGTGGATGAATTTATTCAGCTGATTCTTGAGGAACGTGAATTTCTACGAAAGGAACTGGAAAAATTACCCTACATCCTCCGAGTCCATCCCTCGGATGCCAACTTTCTGCTAGTCCAGTTTACCCACCCAAACCAGGTGTATGCGGACTTGGTGAAAGAAAAAATTATTGTTCGCAACCGATCTTCCGTCATACACTGTGCCGGTTGCCTTCGAATCACCGTAGGTACTCGAGCAGAATCCATCGCCTTACTTCAGGCCCTGGAAAAAGTATGTCAAGCCTAAATCAATCAACTGATTTATTTCCCATTGATTCCATGAAAAAGAAAGTCCTTTTTATTGACCGCGACGGCACCCTTATCAAAGAGCCTCCTACCGATTTTCAAGTCGATAGCCTAGAAAAATTGGAGTTTATCCCTAAAGCCATCTCCAACCTACGCAAGATTGTAGAGGAATGTGATTACGAATTGGTGCTGGTGACCAACCAGGATGGATTGGGGACAGACTCCTTTCCAGAAAAGGATTTTTGGCCAGCACAGTACAAAATGCTCAAAACCTTGGAGCAGGAAAACGTGCACTTTGCTGCCATCCACATCGATCGCAGTTTTGAACAAGAGCAGGCCCCCACACGCAAGCCGAGAACAGGCATGTTGACCAGCTATTTTTCAGAAGACTACGATCTTGCCAATTCGTATGTCATCGGAGATCGAATCACGGATATCCAACTCGCACAAAACCTTGGCGCAAAGGCTATTTTCTACGGCGAACACCAGGCAGATGCGGTTTTGTCCACTCAAGACTGGGACGAGATCTACAGTTTCCTCAAACTTCCACCACGCAAAGCGGTCGTACACCGGAAGACCTCAGAAACCGATATTTCCATCGAATTGAACTTGGATGGTTCGGGGGCATGTTCCATCTCTACAGGCCTGCATTTCTTCGACCACATGCTCGAGCAATTGGGTAAGCATGGAAGTACCGATTTATCCATCCAAGTAAAAGGCGACCTTCACATCGACGAGCACCACACGATTGAAGATACCGCGCTTGCTTTGGGCGAGGCCTATGCCAAGGCTCTTGGAGACAAAAAGGGAATCTACCGCTATGGATTTTTACTTCCCATGGATGATGCTTTGGCACAGGTAGCCATTGATTTTGGAGGTCGACCTTGGTGTGTATGGGATGCTAGTTTCTCCCGCGAAAAAGTCGGCGACATGCCCACGGAGCTATTTTTCCACTTCTTCAAATCCTTCTCGGATACTGCCAAGTGCAACTTAAACATCACCATCACGGGGGACAACGAACACCACAAAATCGAAGCCGCGTTCAAGGGCTTAGCCCGTGCCATTAAGATGGCCGTGCAACGAGATCCTAGGAACTTAAATCAGCTGCCGAGTACGAAAGGGGTGCTTTGATTTGAATAAAAAGGCTCGAGCCACGAAAAAAGGGAATACCTGTCGCTCCTCCGGAGCATGGGTTCAAAGCCAAAATTGAATTAACGATTTCAAATACCAACTATCCAAATTTTTGCCTCTGAAATTAATAAAGCATAGCGCACCTCCGGAGCGCGCCTGACATGATCCTGTTAGTTTTCTATTAACAAAATGCTCCTCTGGAGCATATTCAAACCTGCTTTTTACGCAATTTCAGAGCAGTAGATTCTTGCTCCAGAGGAGCAACATGTTAATAGTAATGGTTATAAAAATTGACCCAGAGCTCCAGAGGAGCGAAAT
>JAMNXQ010000016.1 GCA_023653075.1 Algoriphagus sp. | reverse complement strand
TCGCCTGCGGCAAAGGGGCTCGCCTCTATGGAATTGATTTGCAACCACTCCGGCATGTCTTTCGGAGTGACATTTTGCCAAGTTTTTCCATTATCTGCAGTTACATGCACCAATCCATCATCTGATCCTGCCCAGATTACTCCTTGTTTCACTGGAGATTCAGCAGCAGTAAAGATGGTGGCATAATACTCCACGGAAGTGTTGTCCTTGGTGATCGGACCTCCTGAAGGACCAAGTTTGCTCTTGTCATTTCGAGTCAAGTCTGGAGAAAACAACTCCCAAGTTTGACCATCGTTGGTGGAGCGGTGAAATTGGTTACTGGTCGTGTAAATCAATTTCGGGTTGTGAGGAGAAAAGAAAATCGGGAAGTTCCATTGGAATCGGTACTTCATTCCTTCTGCTCCATGTCCCATCGGGTTATCTGGCCACACGTTGACGGTACGCGAGGTACCATTTCGATGGTTTTCACGAGTAAGTAGTCCTCCGTAAGATCCTCCGTATACAATATCATTGTCTAGAGGATCTGGGGCAATCCAACCCGATTCCCCACCAGCGGTAGGCTCCCAATCCGATTCAGTAATCGCTCCACCATCATTGCGGTGACAGATACGAACCGTGGAGTTGTCTTGCTGCGCACCATAGATACGATATGGGAAGCTGTTATCTGTAGTGACTCTGTAAAATTGGGAAGTGGGCTGATTCATCATAGTAGACCAGGTTGCTCCTCCATCTTCTGAAACTTGTGCGCCACCATCATCGGCGATGATCATGCGCTGGTTGTTGGCTGGATCAATCCACAAGTCGTGGTGGTCACCATGTGGAGCATTTGCCCCTTTGAAAGTTTTGCCCCCATCGGTAGATTTATGGTAGCTCACGTTGAGGACATAGATGGTCTCCTCATTTTGGGTGTCGGCATAGATTCTGGAATAGTACCAGGCACGCTGACGAAGGTTACGATCTTCATTCACGAGCTCCCAAGTTTGACCCGCATCTTTGGAGGTGTACACTCCCCCTTTTTCGTTTTCGATGATGGCATACAAGCGGTTGGAATTTTTAGGAGATACCGCGATTCCCATAATGCCAAGTACTCCTTTCGGGAAGGTTGCTTTGGAAGAAAGTTCCTCCCAGGTTTTTCCACCGTTGGAAGATTTAAAAAGTTTGGATCCAGGTCCACCACTCTCCAAGCTGTACGGAGTGCGTTGCAGTTGCCAGGTAGATGCATACAGCACCTCAGGATTGTTGGGATCCAAGACCAAATCAACTGCACCGGAGATGTCATCCACAAAAAGAAGCTGTTCCCAGGTCTTGCCTCCATCGGTAGTCTTGTACACACCACGGGTGGCATCTGGCTTAAAAATATCACCCAATACTGCAGCGTAGACTACATTGGGGTTGCTAGGATGGATGCGTAGGCGCGAAACAAAACGGCTTTTATCCAGGCCTGCTCGTGCCCAGGTTTTGCCTGCATCTGCACTTTTCCATATCCCGTAGCCAAAGGAAACATTCCCACGGACGGTTTTTTCGCCACCGCCAGCATAGACGACGGAGGTATCGCTTTCAGATACCGCCACAGCACCCATGGAGCCACCGAAGAATCCATCGGACACAGATCTCCAAGTTTGGCCTGCATTGCTAGTTTTCCAGATGCCCCCGCCTGTAGAAGCGAAGTAATAGGATTTGTCATTTCCTTTGACACCTGTTACTGCATCCGCTCTACCGCCTCTAAATGGACCGACTAGGCGCCATTGAACCGCGTCATAGACTTTGGGATCTGGGATTTGCTGCCCAATAACGGGAAGACTTAGAATAAGAAGTAGCAAGAGTGCACCACTTCGAAGTAAAGATTGAAACGAGATCATGATGGGTTGAATTAATATCTTGTTTTAAGGTAGGAGAAAAGTTGGAAAAGGAAGTAAAAAAATTGATTAAAGGCAAAAAGATGTGCTAAGGGCAAAAAAAAACCTCTTCCGAGGAAGAGGTTTTAAAGAATTAGGGATGGGGAATTAATCCTGAGCAGGAACGATGCTCACATAGGATCTACCATCAAATCTTTTCTTGAATGCTACTACACCGTTGGTCAATGCGAATAGCGTGTGGTCTTTACCTACCCCAACATTCAATCCTGGGTGGTGTTTTGTACCTCTTTGTCTTACTAGGATATTTCCTGCGATGACTACTTCACCGCCGAACTTTTTCACACCCAATCTTTTGGAATGTGACTCACGACCGTTCTTGGAACTACCTACACCTTTTTTGTGTGCCATGGTTATATTCGTTTATGATTTCTTGGCTGATTGCCTTATAGCGTGATAGATTCGATCATTACTTTAGTGAAGTCTTGTCTGTGACCATTCTTCTTTTTGTAGCCCTTGCGGCGCTTCTTTTTGAAGACAATCACTTTGTCACCTTTTACATGACCCAGAATTTTTCCGGATACCTTAGCTCCTGCGAGTAGCGGAGCACCTACAGACACAGCGCCATTGGCTTCCGCCAACAAGACCTGGTCAAATTCCACGGAAGCGCCAGCTTCGCCTGCCAATTTAGGGGCATAAACGAACTGATCTTTTGTTACTTTGAACTGCTTTCCTGCGATGTTAACAATTGCGTACATGTTCTTGATTTATCGAAATCGGAGTGCAAATATAGGAATTGAATTGAAACTAAAAAAACTTTCCCCAAAAATGATAAAAGATTCCCGCCAACTTTTTAACGCTTAAAGAAATGGATAATCCGGTTGAATCTTGAGTCGGTTTATCAAAAGTCAAAAATTTGCATCAAAAATTAATCAGATTTTCAACTACTTGTTTTTCAATTATTTACAAAAAATAATGATTCTATTTTTTTGTTGACTATCGTTCAAAACAAGGGTCAGTGCTACCCCTCAAAAACTTTTTTTCACAATTTAAAAATTATTCTAGTGGGCCAATTTGCTGAATTTGATTGATTTTATACTTAATACTTATGCTATTAATAAATTGATATTTAGTAGTTTAAACATCTTTTGACTATCGGTCATTTTCTTGATTTTGGCCACATTTTAGACTTTTTTATTCCCTTTTTGATCCTCATATTTGTTCTACGGCTGTTCTGAAAAGACAGCTTTTTCCTTCAGAGGAAGCCCCAAAGGCATATTTTATGCCGAAAATCCCAAATTATAGATTACAACAACTAGAGAGCGATGCAGCACGAGCCGATTTTACAAGAAAACAGTAACCGTTTTGTCTTATTTCCTATCCAACATGCCGACATCTGGCAGTATTATAAAAAAGCAGAAGCCAGCTTTTGGACTGCTGAGGAGATTGACTTGAGTCAAGACCTAACCGATTGGAAAAATCTAAATGATGGTGAAAGACATTTCATTTCCCACATTCTTGCCTTCTTTGCTGCCTCTGATGGGATTGTAAACGAAAACCTAGCCGAACACTTTGTAGCCGAGGTACAATATACTGAAGCGAAATTCTTCTATGGTTTCCAAATTGCCATGGAAAACATCCATTCTGAAACCTACTCCCTACTAATCGATACCTACATCAAAGACAATGTAGAACGTGACCGCCTGCTCAATGCCATCGAACACATCGACTGCGTGAAAAAGAAGGCGGATTGGGCCTTACGTTGGATTGATAATGGATCCTTCCAGGAACGTTTGATTGCCTTTGCTGCGGTTGAAGGTATTTTCTTCTCTGGATCTTTCTGTTCCATCTTCTGGTTAAAGAAAAGAGGCTTGATGCCAGGACTTACCTTCTCGAATGAATTGATTTCTAGAGACGAAGGATTGCACTGCGACTTTGCGTGTCACTTGTATACCAAACACGTCAATAACCAGCTTCCAAAAGAGACCGTTCGCGAGATCATCATCGATGCCGTAGCGATTGAAAAAGAATTTGTAACCGACGCATTGCCTGTTCGATTGATCGGAATGAATTCTGATTTGATGTGCCAGTACATCGAATTCGTAGCAGACAGACTCCTTATGGAACTTGGCTGTGAGAAGGAGTGGAATAGCTCCAATCCTTTCGATTTCATGGACATGATTTCCT
Organism: Algoriphagus sp.; assembly: GCA_023653075.1. Classification (GTDB taxonomy): domain Bacteria; phylum Bacteroidota; class Bacteroidia; order Cytophagales; family Cyclobacteriaceae; genus Algoriphagus. Next base: position 38,120 of record JAMNXQ010000016.1, on the reverse strand, counting down.
TGCAAGGCAAAACCAATTTCTTCGAAAAAAGAGTGGGTGACTACCAGAAAGCTGGCGTCATGAAGTCCACCGAAGCGGCAGATACTGGAGCTCGATTCTCGATTGGAGAAGATTTCTAAACGAGTTTGCATACCCAAAAATACCTATCTTAAACCACCCCTTTAAAAATTCGCCTGAGTATGTTAGTAATTAAAAGAGACGGAAGAAGAGAATCCGTACGGTTCGACAAGATCACTGCAAGGATAGAAAACCTTTGCTATGAACTAGATCCCAAATTCATCCAGCCCATTGAAGTTGCCAAGAAGGTAATTGATGGTTTGTACGATGGGGTGACCACTTCCGAACTCGATAACCTTGCCGCAGAAGTATGTGCTTCACTGACCGTGAGACACCCAGACTATGCTATTTTAGCGGCGCGTATTGCAATCTCCAACCTGCACAAAACCACCAGCCAGTCTTTTTCTAACACCATGAAAAGACTGTATACCTATGTCAACCCCAAGACTGGAGAAAATGCACAACTCCTAGATACTGAGGTGTACGGAATCATTAAGCAGCACGCAGCTAAACTCGATGAGGCGATCGATTACAAGCGTGACTTTAGCTACGACTATTTTGGGTACAAAACTTTGGAAAAAAGCTACCTCATCCGTTTGGATGGCAAGGTAGTAGAACGTCCTCAGCACATGCTCATGCGGGTGGCAGTAGGTATCCATAGAGAAGATTTGGATGCAGCAATTGAAACCTACGACCTACTTTCCGAAAAGTGGTTTACCCATGCTACCCCAACTCTCTTTAACGCGGGCACACCAAAACCACAGCTTTCCTCTTGCTTCCTTTTGACCATGAAGGATGACAGCATCGACGGCATCTACGATACGTTGAAGTCCTGTGCTAAAATCTCCCAGTCTGCTGGTGGAATTGGTCTTTCGATCCACAACGTACGTGCAAAGGGAAGCTACATCAAAGGCACCAATGGGGTCTCCAATGGTATCGTACCGATGCTACGAAACTTCGACATGACAGCCCGTTACGTAGATCAAGGTGGAGGAAAGCGCAAAGGAAGCTTTGCCATTTACTTGGAACCTTGGCATGCAGATATCAAGGACTTCCTTGAACTAAGAAGAAACCATGGAAAGGAAGAGATGCGTGCAAGAGACCTTTTCTACGCCTTGTGGATCCCAGATCTATTTATGCAGCGCGTAGAGAACAACGAAGACTGGTCTCTTTTCTGCCCTAACGAAGCCCCAGGTCTTGCAGATTGCCATGGAGAAGAATTTGTAAGATTGTACGAGAAATACGAAAAAGAAGGAAGAGCAAGAGAAACTATCAAAGCGCAAGAACTTTGGTTTGAAGTATTGGAATCTCAGATCGAGACAGGTACTCCTTACATGCTCTATAAGGATGCTGCAAACGGCAAATCCAACCAGCAAAACTTGGGAACAATCAAGTCTTCCAACCTTTGTACCGAAATCATTGAATACACTGCCCCAGATGAGGTAGCCGTATGTAACCTAGCTTCCATTGCCCTTCCAAAATTTGTAATGGCTGGGGAAGATGGAGTCCTTCGATTCGATCACCAGAAATTGTATGAGATCACCAAGGTGGCTACCCGCAACCTCAACAAGGTCATCGACATCAACTACTATCCAGTAGAAGAGGCCAGAAAATCCAACTTTAGACACCGTCCAATTGGATTAGGTATTCAAGGTTTGGCAGATGCCTTCATCCTACTCAGAATGCCTTTCGATTCTATGGAAGCCAAAGGCCTGAACGAAGACATCTTCGAGACCATCTACTATGCTGCAGTAGAAACCTCCATGGAACTTGCCAAAATCAATGGCACCTACGAAACCTACGAAGGTTGTCCTGCTTCCAAAGGAATCCTTCAGTTTGATATGTGGGGAGTAACTCCTAAATCTGGACGTTACGATTGGGATTCATTGAAAGAAAAAGTGAAGAAGTTCGGCATGCGCAACTCCCTATTGGTAGCTCCAATGCCTACTGCTTCTACTTCTCAGATCTTGGGCAACAACGAGTGCTTTGAGCCTTACACCTCCAATATCTACACGAGAAGAACGCTTTCTGGAGAATTCATCGTGGTAAACAAGCACTTGATGAAGGACTTGATTGATTTGGGATTGTGGAACGATACCATGCGTAACCGACTTATTTCGACCAACGGATCGGTACAGGCTGTTCCTGGAATCCCTCAAAACATCAAGGATCTCTACAAAACAGTTTGGGAGATTTCTCAAAAAATCATCATTGAAATGGCTGCTGATCGCGGAGCCTACATCTGCCAATCTCAAAGCATGAACATCTTCATGCAGGATCCAAATTTTGGCAAACTAACCTCCATGCACTTCTATGCTTGGAAGAAAGGTTTGAAAACAGGCATGTACTACCTCCGTTCGCAAGCGGCAACTTCTGCCATCAAATTTACCTTGGACAAGTCTCAACTTGAGCAACCAAAAATGGAAAAGGCAAATGAAACAGAGACCATCAAGACACAAAAGCAAGATGCCATTGCCTGCTCCTTGGACGATCCAGAGGGCTGCGAAATGTGCGGAAGCTAAATCGATATTCTAGAGTTCATTAATGAATAAAGGCGTTTGATTCTATCAAACGCTTTTTTTTATATCTTTTCATTGATGAATAAAGAAATACTACTCCAACGACTCCAGCACTTGAGCCTAACTACTGAAGCCAAGTTTGGAATACTCACGCCTCAGCACATGGTGGAACATTTGACCCTCACCCTAAAAATGTGTGCTGGAAGAATCCAAATACCTGAAATCGTACCTACAGAAAAACAGTTGGCTGGAAAACATGCCCTGTTATTTACAGATCTCCCTTTTCCAAAAGGGATCAAAGGTCCAGGACTACCTGACACCTTACTCGACCTTCGCTATCCCGATCTAGAAACGGCGAAAGAAGAACTGATTAAAAGTTGGGATGCCTACCAATTGCTATTCCAAGAAAACCCAACAAAGTCAACCCCTCACCCTGGATTTGGACCGCTCAACTTTGACGAATGGGAACGGTTTCATGCCAAACACATGGATCACCACTTAAGTCAATTTGGCTGTTAAAAAATGGTCAATTTTCTTCTTTAGAGGGTTCAATAGGAGACACGCCGCCTGAAACCATAAACTTCATCACATCTGAATTTTTGACCCCTTTGAGCGGCGTGATTTTTTCCTTTTTTACGAGAAACACATTTCCAGATACATTGTAGCTGTGAGGAAAATAAACGGCGACCAAGCCTGGAGCTCCAATAGAAGACATCTCTTCTTGGGTTACAAAACCCAAGCGGTGCAAACTTTCAGACACTTCGACTAAGACAGGAGAGTTAAACTTTTTCTTTTCCCCTACAAAAGCACCCATCAAATCCTTGATCGAGGTGTACAGCAAGTTGACAAAAGGAATCTTAAATACTCCACGCTCAAACCAGTCGAATAGTGGTTTGGTAAAAATTAGACTTGCCAAATACCCCACAAATGTAATTAAAGCCAGCACCATCAAGATTCCAATACCTGGAATGGGTACCGGAATCAGGTTATCCAAAAAAAGAAAAAGCTGGTAGATAATGTAGCACGTGATCGCCAAAGGGGTAAGAAATAACAAGCCCCTAAAGAAATAAGCCAGCAGTTTGCGGTAGGTAAAAGCCATGTTTAGGTGTTGGAATGCGATTGTTTGTATGGGATCAACTCTACTTTCAATCTAATAGTTTGATTTTAACAGAACGGTAATAGATCACACTTTCTGGATCATGTGCTTGAAGGGCAATTGTACCCCGATCAAACCGCTTTTTTCCAAGGGGAGAAGTACGCTTGGTATCGGCAGACTCGTCGTATTCCATGACCACCTTGCCATTGAGGGCTACTGAAATCTGATCTCCTTTTACAATCACATGGTAGGTGTACCATTCCCCATCCTTGACATGCACCTCGGAGACATCCTGAACGGCATATAGGCTGCCTGACTTTCGCCAATCGGAATGGCTTTGGTTGACCTGAACCTCGTACCCTTTTTCTGGCCAATCGCTCTCTTGGTAGGCTGTGTGGATGAAAATTCCGGAATTGGCTTTAGGTAGCGTTTTCACCTCTACCAACAATTCGAAATTTTTAAAATCTGCTCCCCCAACTTTTCCTGCATAAAATGCATGGGCTCTAGGACCGGCAACTTTAAGAAGCCCATCTTCAATTGAAAAAGACGTTGGATTTTCAGAAACCCTCCAGCCTTCAAGATCTTTTCCAGAAAATAATTCAATCCACTGGGTATCTTGAGCTATCGAGGAGAGCTGAAAAACAAAAAGGAAAAGTAGGGTGAAGAGCGTTTTCATAAGGCTAGCAATTGATTTTATTTCGATGAAGTTAGGCAATAATTTTCTGCACAAAAAAAGGCCCTGAAGATATCTTCAGGGCCTCGATTTTTTGATGTCAACCTAATTAAAGGTCAATTCCCATAAAGGACATGAAGGCAATGCCCATCAATCCAGTAAGGAGCATGGTAATACCCAAGCCTTTCAAGCCATTGGGAACCATGGAATACTTGAGACGCTCACGGATAGCGGCCAAAAGAACGATGGCAAGCATAAATCCAAACCCTGAGCCAAAGCCATACACTGCAGATTCTGCTAGCGTATAATCACGCTGAGCCATAAATAGACAGCCTCCTAGGATCGCACAGTTTACTGCAATCAAGGGAAGGAAAATACCCAACTGACCATACAAGGCCGGTGAGAACTTTTCTACCACCATTTCTACCAATTGCACGATACCTGCAATGATGGCAATAAACATGATGAAGCGTAAAAAGGATAAATCTATAGTTGACATGCTCGCAGAGATCCAAGTCAGTGCGCCTTCTTTCAATACAAATTCATTTAAAATCCAGTTGAAGGGAACTGTTACTCCCAACACAAATACGACAGCCGCTCCAAGACCAACTGCAGTACTTACTTTTTTGGAAACGGCAAGGAAAGAGCACATTCCCAAGAAGTAGGCGAAAATCATGTTATCGATAAAAATCGACCGAATACCTAAGCTGAATAATTCCATTGTTTCTGTGTCTTAATTAATGTTCGACATAGCCCGTTTTGGTACGTTGTACCCAAACAATTAGCCCTAAAATGATAAATGCTCCTACTGGTGTTACCATCAATCCATTGGTGGCCAATTTGAAATCTGGGCCAAACAAACTGGAAATATACTGGAAAACAGGAATTCCAAATACAGCACCGGATCCCCAAAGTTCACGGAAGAAAGCTACTGTTAAGATAATCCAAGAATAACCTAATGCTGAACCTAAGCCATCTAGCATCGAGTCGTAAGGTTTGTTACCCATTGCAAATGCCTCAAGTCTACCCATTACGATACAGTTGGTGATAATCAAACCAATAAACACGGATAGTTCCTTGTACATATCGTAAGCGAAAGCTTTCAAGATCTCACTGACAATAGTTACTAGCGTAGCCACCACAGCCAATTGTACAATAATACGTACACGGGCAGGAATGGTATTTCGCATCAGTGAAATCGCAAAGTTGGACAAAGCAACCACAAAGATTACCGAGATCGCCATAACCAAGGTTGGCTGCATTTGGGTTGTCACTGCCAAGGAAGAGCAGATTCCAAGTACTTGAACTGTTACTGGATTATCGTCAATTAATGGATCAGTAATTAATTTTTTTCTCCTTTTGGAAAGCAAGGGTTCTGCTGGCTTTACCGCTACAGACTTTTCAATTGTTTCAGCACTCATAGTTTCTTTAGTTTTAATGAGTTTTTAATTAGAGAACAGCTACTACTTTTGGAGCGGACTTGGCTTTGATATAGGCCTCGTAGCAACCCATGTAGGCTTTAAGCATGTTGTTTACACCGTTTCCGGTAATGGTAGCACCTGACATTCCATCTACTTTGTGTGGATCAGATGAATAATCTTTATTTTCTCCTTTTTGCATCATCACGGTTACCAAAGCACCAGATTCATCAAAAATTTTCTTATTCACATACCTTCCTTGTACTTTGGCTTCCGTGATTCGAGCTCCCAAACCTGGTGTCTCTGCAGCGTGAGCCAATGTAATCCCTTTAATCGTATTCAGGTCTGTATCCAAGGCAAGATAACCCCAGATCGCATCCCAAAGCCCTGCACCATACATCGGGAAGATGTAGGATTCAACTGCTTCTGGATTGCCTTCAGCATGGTAGATAAATACAGGATAGGTACGCTCCTCTGCTGGTTTTTTGTAGTCCTTCGCAATTTCTACCTTCTCAGCACTTACCCCATCAGCGGTCACTTCTTTACCGGTAATGTCTACTACCGTAGAAGAAATTCGTGAAGAATAGAATGCATTCACTTGTTCAGGAGTCATGGCAGCAATTTCTTCTGCAGAAATCACAGCTCCCAAAATTTGCTTTTTCTTATCCAAAGCGATGGCTTCTTGTTGCCAAGGGCCTAGCACCTGTGCTGATCCCGAGAGTAATAACCCCAGGATAATGGTCAACACAGCAGAATAGACGATGATGTAAGTATTAGACTGTTGCACGTTGTAACCTCCTTGTTTTATTTGCCTTAACTACATAGTGATCGATCAATGGAGCAACCACGTTCATGAAAAGAACTGCAAGCATAATGCCTTCAGGATATGCAGGATTGGTCACACGAATGATAACCGTAAACACCCCAATTAAAATTCCATAAATCCACTTGCCTAGTTCCGTCTGCGCTGCAGATACAGGGTCAGTGGCCATAAATACTACACCAAAAGCAAGTCCACCCATTACCAAATGGTATTCGGCAGGCATCGCCATGTATTCATTCACTGCCAATGCATTCATCACAAGACCCATGATATACGCACCACCAAATCCACCTACAATGATCTTCCAACTTGCTACGCCTGTAGCCACCAAAATCACAGCACCAACCAAGGCCATCAAAGTAGATGTCTCACCGATGGAACCAGGAATCCAGCCCATAAACATGCTCATGAAACTGTAATCGGCTCCCAAGGCTGCATTGTGTGTAGACAAAGCTTCTACCACAGGAGTACCATCAATACTAGAATTGTAGGCTACTGCCAAAGCTGTAGCTCCAGAGAAACCATCTACTGCAGTCTTGTCTCCAAGATAAGTCCATACCAAATCTCCTGAGATCTGTGCTGGATAGGCAAAGTATAGGAAAGCTCTAGCAGTCATGGCCACGTTGAGAATATTCATCCCCGTGCCACCAAATACTTCTTTTCCAATCACCACCGCAAAGATGGTAGCCAAAGCTACCTGCCATAACGGAATGAAGGGAGGCATCACCAAGGCAATCAACATCCCTGTCACTAAATAACCCTCAGAAATGGGGTGATTTCGAATCACACAGAAGGTAAATTCAGTAGCCAAACCCACCGCATACGAAACGATCAAAATTGGCAACACAGAAAGTGCTCCAAAAATGGCCTTATCTAGAAATGTTCCTTCTGCGCCAGTAGCAATGAAATGCTGGTGTCCAATATTTAAAATGCCGAAAAGCAAAGCCGGGATCATGGCAATCACAACTGTGATCATCACCCGCTTCAAGTCTGTGGCATCTTTAATTTGCGCTCCTTTGGACTTGGTAATCAAGTCAGGGGCAAATGCAATGGTTCTATGCCCTTCATACAGGGTATGGAATTTTTCCCATTTACCACCCTTTTCAAAGTTTGGCTTAATTCCATCGAAGAGATTTTGTAATAACTTCATAGCTTAATTATACATTAACAATTCAATCCCATGGCGGACTAGCTCTTGTAGCTCATTTTTGGATGGATCTACAAATTCGCAAAGCGCCACATCTTCCTCAATTACTTCATACAAGCCGAGTTCCTCCATCTCATCAAAGTCCTCGGTCACGATGGCTTTGAACAAGTAGGTGGGCAAAATATCCATCGGCATTACTTTCTCAAATACACCAGATACTACAAATGGACGCTCTTCCCCGTGGGTATTGGTGTCCACTTTGAATTCTCCTCCTTTAAGGAAAGAGAACATTCCAAGTGCTTTATGGAAGCTAAGTTTGGATGCACTTGGCTTCAACCAGCCCAAGAACTCCTCATATTTCCCTTCTGGGATAACAGTTACCTGGTTGTGATAAAAACCTAGGTATCCATCTTTTTCAATTTTTTCTCCTGTCAATACGTTACCTGAGATGATACGTAATGTCTCAGGTTGAGCTATCCCACCTAAGAAGGTGCTCACATTAGCTCCTGTGTAGGTTTTCACGTAGCCTTTTTGACTCATTTCAGAACCCGTCAAGGCAATTACCTTGGATGCATCGTAAATGCCTTCCAAAACAAATTTTCCGATTTGAGACACGCCATAAGCCGATACAGTCCAAGCGATATCACCTTTATTGATTGGATCGAGGTGGTGAATTTGCGTACCCACATTTCCCGCAGGGTGTGGACCAGAAAACTGGTTGACTTGAGCATTTTTTATACCCGCAAATACCTCAGGCACCTGCTTGGTACCATCTACGTTGAGATGAACCTTACCAGTTGTCAATTTGGCTAGGGCATCGATACCTGCCTGAAAATAACGGCCTTCTCCTTGGAGAATAAAAGGTACTTCAGCAGCCAATGGATGGGTATCAAAACCCGAAACAAAGATGGCTTTTGGAGAGTCTGCTGGATTAGCTACAATACCAAAAGGGCGCTGAATGATATTTGGCCAAACACCAGAAGCAGCAAGCTTTGCAGCTAGGGTAGCTCGATCTTGGCCCAAATCCAAGGCTCCTACTTTTTCGTGCGATACAGAACTGTCCGCAAGAATTTTGATTTCCAAAAGCTTTCTCTTGTCGCCACGCTTGATCTCTACTACTTCTCCAGATACAGGAGACGCGTAGATTACCTGATCCATAGCTTTGTCCAAGAGAATTGGAGTACCTGCTTTTACAGTGTCTCCCTCATTCACAAGCACTTTGGGACGCTGAATACCCGGAAAATCCGTGGGTTTAATGGCAAAAGTGGTCGCCGTCGCCACTTGGATCAACTCCAAAGGAGCCTTTCCTACCAGCTTCAGATCAAACCCTTTTTTAAGCTTCACTATTTTTGACATATCTGTTTGGAACTATGAGCCTTTAAAAACGCCACAAATCTAAGGAAAAACCTTTTGAGATGTGAGTCTAAACGACATTAATTATTGGAACTTTTAGTAGATAGAAATATATGGGAAGAATGGCAATTTATGCCTGTAGGATGCGCTCTGAAATCCCACTTACATAGGCTTTTACTTGCTCCATTAGCCACATTGGCGTAGACGTAGCTCCGCAAATCCCTACTCGATCCGCTTGATGAAACCAGTCCGAATCGATTTCTTCTTCATTCTCAATGAAATAGCTTCTTGGATTTTCGGAGAGACAGACTTGATACAAGGCTTTGCCATTGGAACTTTTCTTTCCCGACACAAACAAAATCACGTCGTTTTCCTGTGCAAAGCGTTGCAGCTGAGGTTCCCGATTGGATACCTGTCTACAAATGGAATCATTGGAGTTAAAATCAATCTCGGTAAGCTCCCCTTTGGATTCCTTGATTCGACCTTCAATTTTTTCAGATAAGGCATAGAAGCCTTTCGTGCTTTTCGTAGTCTGGCTAAAAAGGGTAATTGGACGATTGTAATCGAGGTGATCCAAATCCGAATCGTCTGTCACGACAATCGCTTTTTCTAGAGTTTGGCCAGTTAAACCAATCACTTCCGCATGACCTTTTTTACCATAGATCACAATCTGCCCATTTTCGCGCTCCATCTTATCAAAGGCATTTTTGACCCGATGCTGAAGCTTGAGTACCACTGGGCAGGAAGCATCAATTAGTTCAATGTTGTTTTCAATCGCCAGCTTGTACGTTTCAGGTGGCTCACCATGCGCACGAATCAATACTTTACAATTACTCAATTCTTGAAGCTGCTCCCGATCGATCACCACCAATCCCTTCGCACTCAATCGCTTCACTTCCATATCGTTGTGAACAATGTCACCAAGACAATAGAGCGGCTCCATGTTTTCCATTTCGTCCTCTGCCATCTTGATGGCAAACTCCACTCCAAAACAATATCCTGAATTCTTATCTATGTTAACTTGCATAAGCTCGTTAGTTAATCGTTGCTTTCTTCACTAAATCAAGGATTTGATCCACTTGCTGGGAAAAGCTCAAGGTACTGGTATCAATTTCTATCGCGTCTGCTACCTTGATCAAAGGGCTTTCAGTTCGAGTAGAATCCACTTGATCCCTGCTTTCTAAATTTAATTTAATTTCTTCCAAGGAAACGCTTTCTCCTTTTTCCTGCAATTCAAGTTGCCTACGCTTGGCTCGAGTCTCCACATCTGCAGTCATGAAAAGCTTTAGTTCGGCGGATGGAAATACCACCGAGCCAATGTCTCGCCCATCCATCACCACTCCTTTTTTTCGACCCAATTGCTGCTGCTGTGCTACTAATTCCGCACGAATTTCCTTCACTGTGGCTACTTCACTTACACGTTCAGACACACGCATGGTTCGAATTTCTTTTTCCACATTGACCCCATTCAGGTACGTTTCCTGCTTACCTGTCTCTGGATTGAGTTGAAAAGAAATTTGCAATGATTTCAAACCTTCCTTTACATCCTCTGGGCGAAGTGGCGAAAGATTCAGATTTAAAAAATGTAAGGCAACAGCCCGATACATGGCCCCAGAGTCGATGAAGGTGTAGCCTAATTGTTTGGCTACCTGCTTGGCAGTCGAACTTTTTCCACATCCCGAGTACCCATCAATGGCGATGACAATTTTGTTCATTAAAAAACCTGTCTTGTTATTCTGCCTAAAATTTGGGCAAATATAGTAGTTTTAGCAGTACCTAATTTCAAAAATGCCAAAGATCCTTGGCCTTGAAATACAAAAACTGAAAAGCTTATCCTAGATGCTATGATTCTCCACGCCAACCTCGTTGACCTACACCTCCGGCAGATTTATACGGTAGCCCTAGAAGTAGTCGAACAAAAAATCCAACGCATCCAAAAAATAGCTTCCGACCCGAATTTACCCTTTTTACTACCCGGGTTTATCGATGCACACGTGCATGTGGAGTCCTCGATGCTGGTTCCTTCGGAATTCGCCCGGCTAGCAGTGGTTCACGGCACAGTGGGAACCATCTCAGACCCTCATGAAATCGCCAATGTCTGTGGCATGCAAGGCGTAGAGTACATGATTGACAACGGGAAACAAGTGCCATTTCACTTTTTCTTTGGAGCTCCTTCCTGCGTACCTGCAACTCCATTTGAAACTGCCGGAGGAGAAATCTCTGCAGCAGATATTCGATCACTGATGGCTCGCCCGGAGATCCTGTACCTCGCCGAAATGATGAATTGGCCAGGAACAGTGAATCGGGATCCACTAGTCATGGAGAAAATTCAAATTGCCCAGCAGCAGGGCAAGCCCATCGATGGACATGCCCCTGGACTTCGAGGGGAACTCGCGCAAAAGTATGTGTCAGCAGGTCCAAGCACCGACCACGAATGCTTTACCTACGAGGAAGCCTTGGAAAAAATCAAACTCGGGATGAAAATCTCCATTCGTGAAGGTTCAGCCGCCAAAAACTTTGAGGCCTTAATCGACCTAATCGACGATTATCCCGAGATGCTGCTCTTCTGTTCGGATGACAAGCATCCGGACAACCTGGCCTTGAGCCACATCGACGAACTCGTCCGCCGTGCGGTAGCCAAAGGAAAAAATACCTTTGATGTATTGAGGGCAGCTTGTATCAATCCCATAACCCACTACTCCCTTCCCGTTGGGCAACTACGGGAAGGAGATGGGGCAGATTTTATTTTGGTCAAAGACCTGGAAAATTTTGAGGTCCTAGCCACTTACATCCAAGGACAAAAAGTGGCTGAAAATGGAAAATCTCTGATTCCAAGAACTAAAAATGAGGTGATCAATAAGTTTTCTACTTCACTCAAAACTCCCAGAGAATTTCAGATTTCGGGGTTGGGAAATCAAGTTCGGGTGATTGAAGCGCTAGATGGACAGCTGATTACCCCTGAAATAGAAGGTAAAATCATCCTAAAAAACGGACTTGCAGAATCCAATCCTGACCAGTACATTCTGAAAATCACGGTGGTCAATCGCTACCAGGATGCTCCTCCTGCCCTCGCTTTTATCAAAAATTTTGGCTTGAAAAGCGGGGCAATCGCTTCATCGGTAGGGCATGACTCCCACAACATTATCGCGGTGGGGGTAGATGATGACTCCATTTGCAGGGCGGTGAATTTATTGATCGAAGCCAAGGGGGGTGTATCGGCAGTTTGGGGAGATCAAGAAGAAGTACTTCCACTTCCGGTGGGAGGCATTATGTCTACCGAAGATGGGTATGAGGTAGCAGCAGCTTACACCCGAATTGATCATCTAGCCAAGGAAATGGGTTCTACGCTCAATTCTCCTTTCATGACCTTGAGCTTTATGGCCTTGCTGGTGATCCCAGATCTAAAACTCAGCGACAAAGGGCTTTTTGATGGGAAAAAATTTGCGTTTACGGAGGTTTTTAAAACAGGATAATCTGAACCTTGTTGTTACAACTCATCCCTTGTTTAGGAATCTATTTTTTCTTAGGTTTAACTAATTGAGAATTAATTGAGCAGGCTTAAAAGCTTGCAAGTTTTCTCAGGTCAATTTTTAGTTAAGACGCACACTATTTTTCTGAATCCTATGCTCCTATTCATTCTAAATCTCCCGGCACCCATCTTCACTTTAATTGGTCTTGTTTACCTGGCCTTGCTGGTGTATGTCCTCGTCTCCATTGGAAAAAGTGACCAAACCTTGATGAACAAATTAATATTATTGGCCATCATGATTCTGATACCCTTGGCACCGATCTTCTATTTGATCTTCCGATCTCCAGCAAAGTCTGCGAAGAATACTTGAAACCAGTGCAACAAAAAAGGCAGCATACGCTGCCTTTTTACTTAAAACTCCGAGGTAAAGTGGAATTCGATTTCCGGGTTTTGACATGTACTGTTTGGAGTGAAGAAAGATTGATTTTATCTTCCAAAAAGAAACTCTTTCCAATTTTTAACTGAAATTCCCTCTGATCTAGTTTGGGTTTGATCCCCTGTATACAAAACCATCCCTTTTTTTTGCTGACTCAAATTCATCCAGAATCTCAGATTTTTGAAGTAATCGGAATTGATTGTCTTACCTGATTTGATCTCAACAGGAAATAAGTCTAACCCCTCATCGACCAGCACGTCGATTTCATGTCCGGTCTTGTCTCTCCAAAAAAACAAATTAATTTCTTCTGCTTGATTCGTTCTTTCCTTAATCAATTCGGAAACCACCAAGTTTTCAAACAGCGCGCCACGCAGGGGATGAAAATTCAACTGAGCAACTGTTTTGATTCCCAATAGAAAACTTACCAATCCAGTGTCTAAAAAATAGATTTTAGGACGCTTGACGATAACCTTATTGAAGTTTTGAAAATGGGGTCTTACTAAATAAATCAAAAAACTACTTTCTAAAATGCCAATCCAAGATTGAATGGTCTTGGTAGTTACTCCAACTTCATTTCCTAATGCAGTCATGTTTAATTCCTGACCTACTCTTCCTGCCAGCAAATGAATAAAGCGCTCAAAAACTATTAAATCAGTAATATTTTTGACTTGCCTTACATCTCGCTCAATATACGTTCGCAGGTAATTTGGAAACCACAAATCTGTAGGAATACCAGGCTCAACTAGCGGTGGATAGCCCCCTTTAATCATTAATTCATCTTCTGAAGGGATTTCGGCTAGTTCTGGATAACGTTCAGTCAACGAAAAAGGCAGCAGCTGCAAATACCCTACTCTTCCTGCAAGACTTTGAGTAATGGACTGCTGCAAAAGGAAATTGTTTGATCCAGTAAGGATAAATTGTCCAGTTTGACGACTTGAATCTACTACTCCTTGCAAGTAAGAAAAAAGCTCGGGAGTACGCTGCACTTCATCCAAAATAGCCCCTTCGGTATATTTACTCAAAAATCCTCTTGCATCCTCCAATGCAAACCTCCTTTGATCAGGATCTTCTAAAGACACATAAGGTTTTTGAGGGAATATGGACCGAACTAACGTAGTTTTCCCCGATTGACGCGGGCCAACTACTGCTACTACTTTGAAATAGCTTGCCAATTCTTGAAGCTTCTCGCTTGCTTTCCTAGGAATCATGATTAAAAATATGGAAAAATATGGAATCTGATTCCATATTTTTCCATATTTTTAATCTTTAATACAAATCATTAGGCATATTGATTTAAAAGTCCTGCTTCGAGAGAAACAGGACTTAAGAAAAGAATCCTCCGTGGGTTTAGAACCAGTGGCAGATAAATAGCTTTAAAACTCCGAGGTAAAGTGGAATTCAATTTCTGGATAATTGTCCTGCACCATCTGTAGCCAGGATTTGGACTCGGCCATAAAGACCAACTTGTTGTCCTTGTCTCGCGCAATGTAGCGGTTTTTGGAACGAACAAACTCATCCAATTGCTTCTTATCCGAACAGCTGATCCAGCAGGCCTTGTACAGGTTCATCGGATGAAACTCCACCGTGGCATTGTATTCGTTTTTTAAACGAAATTGGATTACTTCAAACTGCAGTTGCCCCACGGTACCCACCACTTTTCGGGCGCCCATCTCGAAAGTAAAGAGTTGAGCCACTCCTTCCTCCATCAATTGCTTGAGCCCTTTCTCCAATTGCTTGGTCTTCATCGCATCTTTGTTGACTACCTCTCGAAAAATCTCGGGCGAGAAGCTAGGGATTCCTGTGAAAACTAAGTTTTCACCCTCCGTAAGTGTGTCCCCAATCTTGAGATTACCGGTATCGTATAAGCCGACAATATCTCCGGGGAAGGCCTCGTCAATGATTTCTTTGTCCTGAGCCATAAACTGGGTCACATTGGAAAAGCGAAGAGGCTTCGGTCCACGTACGTGATTGTAGGGCTTGTTGCGCTCAAACTTTCCGGAACAAATCCGCAAAAAGGCAATTCGGTTGCGGTGGTTGGGATCCATGTTGGCATGGATTTTAAATACAAAGCCTGAAAACTTGGATTCATCAGGAGCCACTTTTCGAAGGTCCGTCTCTCGACTTTGTGGGATCGGAGCAATCTGGATAAAAGTGTCCAACATTTCATTGACCCCAAAATTGTTCACGGCCGAACCAAAAAATACCGGGGCGATTTTTGCATCCAAATAATCCTGAACATCAAAGTCAGGATATACTCCTTCAATCAAATCCACATCTTCCCGAAGCTGCTTTGCATTGCCTGGACCAATCAAGGCATCCAACTGCGGATCTTCTAGATTTTCAAACACCTGCCGGTCGTCACTCAACTTCCGCTGAGAAGGGGTGAATAGGTTTAGCTTTTTCTCATAGAGGTTGTACACCCCTTTAAATCCCTTTCCCATCCCTATGGGCCAGGAAAGTGGGCGTACTTTGATAGTCAACTTGGATTCTACCTCATCCAGAAGATCGTAGGGATCTCTACCCTCACGGTCCAATTTATTGATAAAGCAAATCACAGGAGTATTGCGCATACGGCATACCTCCATCAACTTTTCAGTTTGAATTTCGACCCCTTTCACACAGTCAATTACCATGACCACCGAATCCACAGCAGTCAGGGTGCGGTAGGTATCTTCCGCAAAATCCTGGTGACCAGGAGTATCGAGTAGGTTGATTTTAATGTCCTTGTACTCAAAGCCCATCACTGAAGTGGCCACAGAAATCCCTCTCTGCTTTTCAATTTCCATCCAGTCAGACTTGGTCGCCGTATCGATCTTATTCGATTTGACTGCTCCAGCCGTCTGTATGGCACCCCCAAAAAGTAGTAATTTTTCGGTCAGGGTCGTTTTCCCTGCATCGGGGTGAGCAATAATGGCAAAGGTTCTACGCTTGTTGATTTCGGCTGTTAAACTCATGACTGGAGAAATTCAGGCAGCAAAGGTAGCTAAAAATGGCTGAACCCCATTTTTAAAGTTTAGGTAAGCAGGGTCATAATTTCACTCTATTCTTAGGAAGCATCCAAGATCCCCTTGCTCAAGAAGGGTGTTCCTTCCTCCATGGGCCCAAGCAACAAAATCCGGAATGTCGTACCCTTCCCAAGTTCGGACTGCTTCACAAAAATCTTTCCTCCATGGTACCCCTCCACAATTCGTTTGGACAAGGTCAAGCCCAATCCCCATCCCCGCTTACGAGAAGAAAAGCCTGGAGTAAACACTTTTTTGAATTTCATTTTCTCTATCCCCATCCCTGTGTCGGTAATGTCTATGCCTACATACTTGTCGCTTTCTTGGAAAAGGGTTAGGCGAAGCAGACCCTTCCCTTTCATGGCATCCACTGCGTTTTTACATACATTTTCGATCACCCATTCAAATAGCGGCTTGTTTAAAAGTGCAGTCAAATCCTTCGAATCAGATTGAATCTCCCACTCCACTTTTGTAGAAATACGAGGCCGCAAGTAGGCTACCGCTTCCTCAACGATCTGGTAGACATTTTCAGGTTGAATCACTGGAGTACTTCCAATGCTGCTAAATCGCTCCGTGACGACACGCAGCTTGGTCACATCTTTATCCATCTCCTGAATGATTTCCTTGTTTTCATCCCAAACAGGGGAATTTTTCAAGTAATCCATCCACGCCATGAGGGAAGCAATCGGTGTACCCAGCTGGTGCGCAGTTTCCTTAGTCAAGCCTGCCCACACCCGGTTTTGCTCTGAGAGTTTGCTTTGGTTAAATACCACATACACCAGCAAACCAAAAAGTAAAATCACCGCCAATTGAATGTAAGGATAGTATTTCAAGTTGGTCAACAGGGCTGAATTGCGGTAATAAATTCGAATATCGGCTTCCTGCAAAACAATGGGCGGATAGTCTTCCTGCATCTCCTGCAACTCTTCATTCAAAATCCGAGTGGAGTCGGCTTGATTCTGGCTGTTTTTGAACGAGATATTTCGAAATTCAATTGGATTGCCCTCCCCATCTACCATGATGATGGGAAATGAATAATTCTGCTGAATGATCTCTTGGTTGATAAAAGTTAGGTTTTCGGAAGTAGTCGCTGCATAGTCCAAAGCCGCTGACAAGACGCGGATTTGTCTATCCTCCCGCGCCCGAAGTTCCTCCACTAGCCGATGGGTATACCCAATGGACCCCAAGCCCAGGAGAAGGGAAATTAAAAAAATCAGCCACTTGACTAACTTTTTGTTTTGATAGAAATCGATCGAGGCCAAATCGGGCAACCTGTTGTTCATTCGAATGGGCTAGCAGTATACTAGTAGTAACTAAAGAAAGGAAATTAAAGTATCTATGCCGCCAAAAAAAAGAGGTTTTATTGGAAAATCAACGCCTTGGAAAAAATAGCACCTTCAAGGAAGGCCAAGTTCCTAGAATCAATTACTGCTTCGAAGCCATTTCCAAAGCACCTTGTAGGAAGGCTTGGTGCCATGCATCAAAATTCCAATGCGGTAAATTTTTGCTGCAAGCCAGGTGGTGCCAAAAAATCCCAAGACCAGCAAGCCCATGGAAAGTCCCAATTCCCAAAAAGGAACTCCATAGCTAATCCTACCCATCATCGCGATCGGGGAAGTAAGTGGAATAATGGAAAGCCAAAAAGAGGTGCTACTGCCTGGGTCCTGAAGCACAAACACAAACAAGCCCATGTACCCTACCAATAAGGGGATGGTAATGGGGAACATAAATTGCTGGGCATCCGAAGGAGCATCCACTGCTGCACCCACTGCAGCAAATAAGGCTCCGTATAACAAATACCCTCCCAAAAAGTAAAATACAAATGCTGCCACCAGAGTCACAAAATCAATTCCATGGATGACTTGAAGGATTTCTCCCAATTGCCCTGAATCAGGAGAAGTAGCCATCAGCTCGGGATTGGCCATTTCCATAGCCTGCTGCTGGGGCATCTGCATCCCCAAAACCCCCATCACCACAGTAGAAAGTGTGCTGACCAGGAGTACCCAAATGAGAAATTGTGTTAAACCTACTGCACCAATTCCCACGATTTTACCCATCATGAGTTGAAAGGGCTTCAAGGAAGAAACCAAAATCTCCACAATACGAGTGGATTTTTCCTCAATAACACCCTGCATGATCTGGTTGCCATAAATGAAAATAAACAGGTAAATCAAAATCCCTGATAAAAACCCTATGGCGTAATTGACAGTAGCATCCGTGATTTTTTCTTCCCCTGCCTCCCCTAGCGTAAGGGATTGAACCTTCACATCAGTCCTGATTTCCTTCAGCACATTGGGATCTATCCCTTTGGCATACAAGCGCTGGTCCTCAATTTTTCGTTTGAGTGCCCCCTCCAAATAGCCAATCAAGGATGTACTTGGATTTTCCATCCCATAAAATTGAATTCCTTGGGGAGCAGAGAGTTCCATCTTCGGAAGGTAGAGTACTCCATAGCGTTCTCCAGTGTTGACCAAGACTTTGGCTTCCTCCAAACTTTTTTCAGAAGAACTAAATGCATATTGCTCCGAACTTTCCATAAAAAAAAGTCCCGTCTCATCTACCACTTCGATCACACGGAGGGATTGATTTTCTTTTTCCTCCACCGCTATCCATACAAAGACGGCCATGATGGCTGGAAAAATCAAAGGAGTAAGTAAGGTGGCGATAAGGAAGGATTTTTTCTTCACCCGTGCCAGGTACTCTCGCTGAATGACAAGCAATACCTTATGCATGGCCACTCGCATTTACTTGTTGAATAAAAATTTCCTCCATGCTTGGAAAGCGCTCCTGAAAAGAAGTGACCTGCCCAAACGCCATTAATTCCTGCAGGAGTTGATTGGGAGACTGCCCATTCACCGGCAATACTAGCTCAACTCTCCCTTCTTCTCGGGATTCTACCTGCCAGTGGGAGGGTAATTCTTGATTGAGTTGATCGATACTTGCCCGGATTTCCAAGGGTCTAAATCTAGATTTGATCTCCCGGATACTTCCATCCAATATTTTCTTTGACTTGTGGATCATGGCTACTTGATCACAAAGGAGTTCCACGGACTCCATGCGGTGGGTACTCAACAGAATAGTCGTCCCTGTCTTCTTTAATTCTAAAATTTCATCCTTTAGAAGAGCCGCATTGACGGGATCAAAACCAGAAAAAGGTTCGTCCAAAATCAATAACCTAGGCTCATGAATGACTGTAGCAATAAATTGAATTTTCTGAGCCATGCCTTTCGACAGGTCTTCAATTTTCTTGTTTTTCCAAGAAGCAATATCAAACTTCTCCAACCACAGCTGCACCCGATGCTTCGCTTCAGAAGCCGTCAGCCCTTTAATCCTTGAAAAATAAATGAGCTGATCCCAAACCCCCATTTTTTTGTACAAGCCTCGCTCCTCTGGAAGGTATCCGATTTTACGAATAGACTCTCCGGATAGGCGTTGTCCATCCATCACAACTTCCCCGCTATCCTGTTCGATGATTTGATTGATAATTCGGATGAGGGTGGTTTTTCCTGCTCCATTGGGGCCCAATAAACCAAAAATTCCTCCTTCCGGAACCACTAAATTTAGGTCAGTTAGCGCTTTGTGGCTACCATACGCCTTATTGAGTTGGTGGATTTCTAACATGCTTACTCGATTGTGAGAGCGCCAACGCCTACATCTAGAATAAATTCCAAGAGTCTCGGATCTGAGGCTGCATAGCCTTTGGTCACAAAAACACCTTCCCCTATGGCCCTGAGGTAGTCCGGAACTGAAGTTCGGCACAGGGGGGTAGTTATCATTCGTATTTTTACCGGATTGGATTCGGGGGGTAGCTTAAGGTAAATCGATCCCCCTCCTACAGCTGCAATTACTTGCCCTTTGGAAGTTTGACCCAGTCCATAATTCAAGTTGATTTCTCCGTAGTTGACCTCAATAATCACTTTTTTGGCTTGAACTTGCTGTGCCTGACTCAGGTCCACAATACCCATATTGAGCGTGACCAGCAGGGTGTCCATCCCTATCAAATTCGAAGCTGTTGAGCTATTGTGAATCGAGACGTCTGCACTCGCACTTTTTATTTTCAGTGTAGAAATTGCCAACTGTGACAGATCAAAATCCGCCGTGCCCATGCCCAAATTAAACTCCAAATCATACCTGTAGCCATTCGTCAGCCCTACATCCCAGGTATGGTCAAAGCCATTGGAGGTGGAAAATAATTTGGTGGTGATGCTTTTCCCAAGGTTGTCCGATTCAATATTCTTGTGCACCAAACTTGCTGTTACTGCACTTTTTAATGTGGATGATCGAAAATCGGGAAGAATGTTTGCCTGGAGAAGGTGGCCATGGATAGAGATAGGGTCCATCCCTGAACTTCTTTTGACCTGAGTTTGGCTTTTGTAGGTGCTAAAATTTAAACTTACCGTCTCAATCCCCTCCTTTGCAGCCACTCGGTATTCGCGTACAAATTGTGCATGGACCCAACTCCCAGCTAAAGGCAAGAGAAAAAAAACAAGGCACAATTTTTTAAACATAGCAATAGGGTACGCGAGAAGCCAAAAAAGGTTTTTTAAAAATATAAAAAAAGCCAGAGCTTGACTCTGGCTTTTCAATTTTTTAAAAAAACTCTTTCATCCGATCAAAGAAGGATTTCTCCTGCTTCCCCGGATCAGGCTTGAAGTTTTCAGAATTCTTCAAACCTTCCAACACGGTCCGTTCCTCTTTAGAAAGGGTGGTTGGGGTCCAAATATTGACCATGATCAACTGGTCTCCTCTACCATAGCCATTGATGTCTTTAATGCCCTTTCCTTTGAGTCGGAGCATTTTTCCACTTTGGGTTCCAGGATCTATTTTGATTTTCACCTTACCATCCAGGGTAGGAACCTCTACTGATTCCCCCAAAGCGGCTTCAATGAAGGATATATGCAAGTCATAAATCACATTGTTGCCTTCCCGTTGAAAAACACCGTCCTCGGCTTCTTCAATGACAATCAAGAGGTCACCCGGAATTCCTCCTGGCATTTCATTCCCCTTGCTGGACATGCTGAGTTGCATGCCTTCGCCTACCCCACCTGGAATCGTAATGGAGATGACCTCTTCCTTCAAAAGCAATCCTCGTGAATCTGCATCATCTGGCTTCTTGTCCACCAATTGTCCTGATCCGGCACAAACTCCACAGGTGCTTGCCGAAACCATCTGACCCAACATGGTATTTACTACCTTTTTAACTTGACCAGATCCTTGGCAGGCAGAACAGGTTTTGAAGGTCACCCCAGGAGCTACCACCTGGCGCTTCACTTTAATTTTCTTTTCTACACCATTCGCAATTTCACTCAAGGTGAGCTTCAGCTTAACACGAAGGTTGGTTCCTTTCTTAGTGCGTCTTCCTCCTCCGCCACCTCCACCAAAGAAGGATCCAAAGCCCCCGCCGCCAAAAATGTCTCCAAACTGGGAGAAAATATCTTCCATATTCATCCCGCCGCCGCCGAAACCGCCGTTACCTCCCATTCCTTGGTGTCCAAATTGGTCGTAACGCTGCTTTTTTTCCGGATTGCTTAGCACCTCATAAGCCTCCGCCGCTTCCTTAAACTTATCTTCAGCCTCAGGATTGTCTGGATTTTTATCTGGATGGTATTGAATCGCTAGTTTGCGATAGGCCTTCTTGATATCCTCCGCACTTGCGGATTTGGAAACACCCAGAACCTCGTAATAGTCTCTTTTTGCCATAATTATGTTATGCTCCGGTCACTACTTTGGCGAATCGAACTACTTTTTCACCTAGGAGGTACCCTTTTTCTACCACATCTACCACTGCTCCCTTAAACTCTGGGCTCGGCGATGGGATCTGTGTAATTGCTTCTTGCGTGTCAGGGTCAAACGGTTTTCCAATCAAATCCTCCATGGGTTTTAAGCCCTTGGAATCAAGAATTTTGACCAGTTTGTGAAAGATTAGCTGGTTGCCCTCTTGGATTTTTTGAATGTCTGCTTCTTTTTCTGCGGCCTTAAATGCGCGCTCAAAGTCATCGACAACTGGAATTAGATCCTTCAACACATCCTCCGAGGCAGTTTTAATCAAGTCAATCCGCTCCTTGGCAGTTCTTTTTCTAAAATTTTCAAAATCAGAATACAGGCGAAGGTATTTCTCCTTCAGTTCCGCTACTTCCGCAGTCAATTTTTCTTCCTGACTTAGCTCATTTTCTTCGGCAACTTCTCCAGTGTGAGCAGTAGACTCGTCCAATTTCGTTTCGTCGAGGTGCAATTCCCCTTCTTGCTGTTCTTGATTTTTATTTTCCATGGGTATTTCGTTCGTAGTTGGCTTTTTTTGAATGAACAAGGAGTTTGCCAGACCCTCAAGGCTGACAAAGTGGCGGATTTAGGAATGGATTGCCTGCCAGATTAAATCCTTCAGTTTCTCCAAATTAAACTGGCTGACAGAGGAGATAAACACATAAGGAAGGTCATTTGGTATTTCGCGTTCCATCTCTTTCATCAATTGCTCATCGAGCATATCAACCTTTGAAATTGCAAGCAAGCGCTTCTTGTCCAAGAGCTCGGGATTGTATTTTCTGAGTTCCCCCAACAAGATTCGGTACTGTTCATTGATATCCTTCGCATCTGCGGGGATTAGAAATAAAAGTATCGAGTTGCGTTCAATGTGTCTTAAAAATCGAATACCCAGGCCTTTTCCCTCGGCAGCCCCTTCAATAATTCCGGGAATATCTGCCATCACAAAGGATTTGTCGTCCCGGTAACCGACTACACCCAAGTTTGGAACCAAGGTTGTAAAGGGATAATCCCCAATTTCTGGCCTAGCTGCCGAGATCGCAGAAAGTAACGTGGACTTTCCTGCATTTGGAAAGCCTACCAATCCTACATCCGCTAGCAATTTCAACTCAAGAATAATCCATTCCTCAATCCCATCTTCTCCAGGTTGGGCAAAATGAGGAGCTTGGTTGGTGGCTGTTTTGAAGTGATCGTTGCCCAATCCTCCTCGACCTCCTTTGGTGAGGATAATTTCTTGACCATGGGTGGTGATTTCAAAACGCTTTTCGCCAGTTTCGGCATCTTTGGCTACTGTACCGAGTGGTACTTCCAAAATCACGTCTCTCCCATCTGCTCCTGTTCTTCGACCCCCGTCTCCTCCTTTTCCAGGATCTGCAATGACGTGTTTCTTGTATTTGAGGTGAAGGAGCGTCCACAATTGAGAACTCCCTCTCAAGATAATGTGGCCCCCACGACCTCCATCTCCCCCATCAGGACCGCCTTTAGGCACGTGTTTTTCCCTACGGAAATGCACGGAACCGGCACCGCCAGCCCCAGAACGGGAACAAAATTTTACGTAATCGATGAAGTTAGAGTCAGCCATGTATGGTGAATGAAAAAAGGCTAAGCCCTAGAGCCTAGCCAAGTCTTGGAAATGCAAATTTAGCGAAAAGCTAGGGATCAATACCCATCAATCACGGCAGCAATCTGATCAAAGATTTCTTCGATCTTTCCAACCCCATCGATTTGATGAAATTTCCCCTGTTTTTCGTAGTACGATGCTACGGGCAAGGTCTCGTCTAAATACACCTGAATTCGGGTATTTATTTTTGCTTCCTCCTGGTCATCTACTCGACCTGAAGTTTTCCCTCTTTCTAGAATTCGCTCCTTTAGGATTGCCTGCGGAACTTCCAAAGCAATCATTCCGGAAATCTTCATCCCGTTTTTTGTGAGCATGGCATCCAAGGCTTCCGCCTGTGCTGTGGTGCGTGGAAAACCATCAAAAATAAATCCTTTGCTATCTTTGGTGGTAGCAATTTTATCCTCTACCATTTGGATGACTACCTCATCTGGAACCAAGTGTCCTTGATCCATAAATCCTTTTGCCAATACCCCTAAGGCTGTTCCTTCTCCGAGATGTTTGCGAAACAAATCCCCTGTGGACAAGTGAGTCAATCCATAGGAGGCAATAATTTTTTCACTCTGCGTGCCTTTTCCAGCACCTGGAGGTCCAAACAAAACAAGATTAAGCATAGAAAAATAGTTTAGGGGATACTGAGCTGATAGATTTCTGGATAATTACGACCGGCTCCATCGTAATCGAGCCCAAATCCGACCACAAATTTATTCGGAATTTCAAAACCGACATAATCCAAGGGATAATTAAAAGAAAATGCCTCTTTTTTGAAGAGTAAGGTAGCTATTGCCACTCGTTTGGGGCTGAATGTTGCCAATTGTTCCAATAAATAGGCCATACTTCTACCGGTGTCTACGATATCTTCGACAATCACTACATTTTTTCCGGCAATCGTAGGAGGGATCCCGATGACCTCGGTAACCTTTCCTGTGGATTCCATCCCAGAATAGGAAGAGATCTTGATAAACTCACAGGTCATGGAAAGAGGGATTGCCCGCACCAAGTCAGCAAGGAAAAGAAAAGAGCCATTGAGCACTCCGAGCAACACCAGTTCTTCTCCTTCAAAATCAGCCGTAATTTGAGCGCCCAACTCCTGTATCCGTTGCTCCAATTGTTCCTTACTGAGGTAGGTTTCAAAGAATTTATCTTTAATCTGAATCTTTTTCATGGCAAGGTTTATAATTCTTTGAATAGGTATTGGTACAGCTGAACCATGGATTCCAAGTCTTGGAGGGAAACCTTTTCATCTGGGCTATGCACCTGATCTTCTGCAGCTCCTATGAAGCACCAATCCATCGCATAAGGTGAAAACTGGATTTCCCGACCATCACTTCCTCCATAGGCTTCTACCTCCAACTGAAATGGAATTCCACTTTTCTGAGCGAGTTGGATGATCCGATCAATAAATTTTTTACGAGGAATAAACTTATCTCGAATAGAAATGACCACCCCTTCGTGGTGATGAACCCCATCTGTGATCCAGGTGATGTCGGAAATTAGGCCCTGCTTGACTGGGGCAGTCTGTTGAATAAATGGAAGTAAGAAAGGCATGCTACCTCCTCCATGCTCCTCGTAAGTGGTAAATACCACCCAGCCATCTTCCAAGTTCTCACAAAGTTTCAAGGCTGCATATACTCCGAGTCGATTGTCCAAGTAGGCTGCTTGGATGAATTCGGATTCTACTCGAATATCCTGGGCAAAAGAGAGTCTGGTTCCCCTATCAATTTTTCTTGGAAAGTCATGAAAAAGTTCTTCTCCCTCAACCACTAGTTTGCAAGAAATCTCTCCCAAACTATCCCTGCCCACTAACCGAGTTCCAGGAATCAGTTCAGGTCCTCCGACTGGAATCAATTGATTCGCATACCGAACCATAAAGCCAATGGTGTCGATATGGGCAAAAACGGCTGTTCGAGGATTTCCAAACTTCAACAAAATACAATCGTGAAATTCCTCTCCTTGAAAGACTTCTGGCACAACTTTCCAGTTGCTTTTTCGTTGGTTTATAAAACTTGCAATCCAAGAAGTGGCCGCAGGTTCGTCACCTGAAACCGACTGGATGAGAAGCAATTCTTTGAGGAAATCAGAAATTGGCATAGATTGTGTAAACAGAAGGGCGAAATAAGACCTTTAAAACACGGAAACAAATTTGTTAATGTCTTGTTTTATAAATAAATCCTGTAGTTTTGCAATAAAATAAAAGCATTTATATTTGTAAGTAGATTTACCAAACCTAAAATTTGAAACAAAAATTTTTTGTCATGAAAAAACTAATACTCTCTACCCTTTTGGCTGGTTCTTTGGCGTTTGCCGCCAATGCCCAGGAATTCAACAAGTGGTCCCTTGAAGCCAATGTTGGTTTCAATAAGCCAATGGCCCCGTTCACTGCGGGTTTTATTTCTCCAACGCTTAACCTAGGACACGCTGACCTTGGGGTACGTTACATGTTCAATGAGAAGTTCGGAGCGAAACTTGATTACGGTTTCGGATCTTTCCAAGAGCTAAAGGACACCAAAGCATTCGATACGAAATATTTTAGACTTAATCTTCAAGGTGTAGCCAATGTTGGTCGCATCATGAATTTTGAATCTTTCTCCAGCAAACTTGGCATGTTGTTTCACATGGGTGGAGGTATCGGTGTAGTGAATCCTGAATTGAATCGTTTCAACGATTTCAACGATAAGGTTTACACCATGATTTTTGGTCTTACTCCACAAATCAAATTGAGCGAAAAAGTTGCTCTTGTGGGTGATGTATCTACTGTATTGAATGGTCGTCAGACTATCACTTTCGATGGTTCTTCCGCTATTTTGCCAAGCACAATGGCTAATCCTTCCACAAACAATGGTTTTTATGGACCAAACGCTACCTGGTGGACTGGTACTTTAGGATTGAACATCTACTTGGGTAAGCAAACACAACATGCAGATTGGTTTATCGCTGCTAACAACTACGCTACCAAAGAAGAATTGGCTACTCAAATCAACGGCATCAAAGACATGTTGAAAGACTCTGACGCTGACGGTGTGCCAGATTACTTGGATAAAGAGCCTAACACTCCAGCTGGAGCAAGAGTTAGCCCATCAGGAGCTACCCTTGATTCTGACGGTGATGGTACTCCTGACCACTTGGATAAGTGTCCATTCCAGCCAGGTGCTGCTGCTTCAAATGGTTGCCCTGTTGAGGTTTCTAGAGACGAAGTAGATTACTTGAGAAAAGCAATCAACGATGGTTATGTAAATGTGTACTATGCTTTCGATAGCGCTAAGCCACTAGGTTACTCAATCAGCTCTGCTCAGTACATCTCCAACTTCTTGAAAAGAAATCCTGGAGTAACTGTTGAAGTAAAAGGATATGCTGACGAATTGGGTGAAGAAGATTACAACATCAAACTTTCTGAAAGCAGAGCAAAGGCAGTTTATGACTTGATCATTGCTTCTGGTGTAGATGCTTCTAGAGTAACTTACAAAGGTTACGGTGAAGATACTTCAGTAGACAAGTCTTCTGCAGATGCAAGACAAATGGCAAGAAGAGCTAGCTTCGTAGTGAAGTAATTCTTGATCACATACATAAAGAGGCTGGGTTACCCCAGCCTCTTTTTTTTGTCTAAATCGTAGGCGATCCCACTGGTAAATCGCTTCGAATTACCGCCTGGGTTTTTGGAGATCTTCCTGCTTTTCTTTGTATTTTTAGACATGTTTATACTTTCTCAACAGGCTTCCATTGCCAATCAATTCCTGGCAGAATTACGGAATAAGCAGATCCAAAAAGACAGGATGCGCTTTCGGAAAAATCTAGAACGCCTTGGAGAGATTCTAGCCTACGAAGTCTCCAAATCCCTGTCCTACCAAGAAGAGGAGATTGAAACTCCATTGGAACGAATGAAAATGCAGCTGCCTTCCGATAAGGTGGTTTTGGTTGCAGTATTGCGAGCAGCGCTTCCTTTTTACCAAGGATTTTTGAATTTTTTTGATCAGGCAGAAAGTGGATTTATCGGTGCCTTTCGAGAGGAATCTGGGGAGAAACTGACTGTAAACTTAGGTTACCATGCAAGCCCTTGCTTGGACAACAAGGTGTTGATTTTAGTAGACCCCATGCTGGCCACCGGCCAATCCTGCGTGGAATCTCTACAGACCCTACTCAAACACGGGACGCCCAAAGCCATACACTTGGTGTCTGCATTTGCTGCACCAGAAGGTGTAGAATACCTGAAGAAGGCCATCACAGTCCCTTATTCTCTTTGGCTGGGCACCCTTGACGAAAAACTCAATTCCCTATCCTACATCGTCCCAGGATTGGGAGATGCAGGAGATCTCGCCTTTGGAGAAAAAATTTAATCCTATTAGCTCACCTAGAAAGGTCAAGTCCAAATAGACTTTCACGCAAGAGTGGTTCGTTACTTGTTACCGGATCGCCGAACAAACCTCAACCTTTCTTTGTTTTAAACTAGACTTCACCTTTCCTAAAAATCCAATTGGAATTTTTAAAACCGCCCAAAGCACTTTCAATTACCTTGCTGAATTTTAAACCCCATGCGTGAAGCTTTTCTGACCTTTGTCGGTATTTACCTCTTATCCATGTTCAAGTTTGTTGCTGGCCCAATATTGGGAGCAGCAGCTGGCTACAGCCCTTGGCAAATCATCCTCGTGAGTGTCTTGGGGATGATGAGCAGCGTGACCCTATTTACTTTTCTAGGAATCCGCATTAAAAAATGGGTTCAACGGCGATATGGAAAACGAAAGAAATTGTTTACACCCAAAAATCGTCGAATCGTTCGGGTGTGGAATTCCTATGGAGAGATGGGAATAGCCTTTTTAACTCCCATCCTACTCACCCCGATTGGAGGAACTTTAATTTTGGTCTCTTTTGGTTCAGCAAAACAGAAGATTTTCAGCTACATGCTCTTGAGCGGATTGGCTTGGGCAACCTTTTTTAGTTTTTCAATAGAATGGATGCTCTCCATTCCATTTGTGGCTGCACTATTTGGGTAACTCCTGATCTGGAAGTATTTCGATATCTTGAATCAATACCCGCTTGGCGATTTCTTGTCCAGTCAAGGTAGCGGCTAGGCCACCCATGGCTGTCTCTTTGTAGCGGCTTTCCATAGATGCACCTATCTCGCCCATCGCTTCAATGCATTCATCCACTGGAATGACAGCGCTTACATTGGATAAGGCTATTTGAGCAGAACTGAAGGCGATCGCTGCAGCACTTGCATTTCGTACCACACAGGGTACTTCCACCAAGCCTGCGACCGGATCACATACTAGGCCCAACATGCATTGTATGGTAATGGCTACTGCATTAAAAAGTTGATCTGTAGTTCCGCCCAAGCAATGAACAATCGCGCCTGCTGCCATCGCAGCTGCCGAACCCGTTTCCGCTTGACAACCACCTACTGCCCCTGCCAAACTTGCCTTTTGCTCGATGATCAAGGCTATTCCAGCCCCAATCAACAAACCTTCACAAATTTGAGCATCGGTGAGCCCGTGGATTTCTTGTAGCGTCACTAAAGTTCCCGGAAGAATTCCAGATGCACCAGCCGTAGGTGCTGCCACGACCCGACCCATACAGGAGTTGACCTCCTTGGCAGCCAAGGCTCTGGAGATTAAGCGCTGAAATTCTGGGGAAAGAACGGTAAGGGGATTGGTATAAACTTTCTTGGCACCATTAGCAATCATCCCTGAGCGGGAACTCATTTCCTGTTCCAAGCCAGTCTTCACCGCGTCTTTCATGACCTGATAGGCCTGCTGGATACCTTTCCAAATTTCCTCATGAGTAGCTCCTTTTTGCGCCACTTCATAGTCAAGCACTACATCCACTAAAGAAAGGGACTTCTCCTCAGCGTATTTTTTCCATCCACTAAAACTTTCAAATAGAAATGACATGATTCTTTGGGTTTATTTCGTAGTAATCAAAAGGAGTCAAGCTCCTGGGCAAGCTTAAAAATCAAAATTGATAGTTTGGGTAAGCGCAGGATCCAAACTCAATGCCACTGGGCAGGTGCGAGCAGCATTTTTTAATTTTTGGCTAAATTCTGGTGTAAATGGAGAGCCAGACCAATGAAAGTCTACTTGAATTTCTTTGATCTTTCTCGGACTGCTTTCCATAATCTTGGTGATTTCCCAAGAAAGTCCTTCCAGTGAAATTCCATCCCGCTCTGCTACAATGCCCATTATTGTGACCATGCAACTCCCCAAGGCAGCAGAAACTAGATCGGTTGGAGAGAAAGCTTCTCCCTTTCCGTTGTTGTCCAGCGGTGCATCTGTCAGCAGGGCATTTCCAGAAAGAACATGCGTTGCTTGAGTTCTCAAGCTTCCTAGGTACGAACTTTTTATAGTGGGCATAAACTCTTACTTTTAAAATTCAGTTGTATAAATATCTAATCAAAAATAGGGCATTATTTTCGACCAAAGCGAATGAATAAGCTGAATTTCCTATTCCCAGTATTTTTCTTTCTCCTCACGTTACCTGCGCTGGCGCAGCGAGAGGATGCAGGCAATTACGAATACGATAGAGAATACCTCTTGGGCGTCAATAAAAATACGAACGGAGGAATGATTGGTGGCCTTGCCCTCAAGGTGGGGACACGACTAGACGATTCCCAATTTGCTTTCTTTGGACTTGAACTTGCCAATTTGAAACACCCTAAGGAAGTTCGGTATACCACGGTAACGGGCAACAATTACATATTTGGCAAATCCAATTACCTCTATGCCATTCGACCGCATTATGGCAGGGAAGTAATTCTATTCAAAAAGGCTCCGAATCAAGGGGTGCAAGTTTCTGCGCTAGCAGCAGTAGGGCCATCTATAGGCCTAGTAGCACCCTACTTTATCGAATATGCAATCAACCGCGTAGAAACGGTAGTGGAGCAATACGATCCCGCAGTACACCAAAGCAGATTCAACATCCTAGGTACTGGACGATTATTGGAAGGGATCGGGCAGTCAGAATTGGCTATTGGCGGCATGGCTAAAGCAGCACTATATTTTGAATTTGGCGTATTCAAAAGCAATGTCACTGGATTGGAAGTAGGGTACCAAGTGGAAGGATTTCAAAAGAAAATCCCACTCATCTTGCGCGAGCAGAATCGGCAATTTTTTCAATCTGCCTACTTTACTTTGTTCTTCGGCTTTAGAAAGTAAGTCAAAAAAGCGAGTATTTATCGGTCCTAAATTACCTTTGCATCAAATCTTAATCTCATGATTGAATTACCCGTAATTTCTGAAGAAGCCACTAGACGTAAAAAGCCCGATTGGCTTCGGGTAAAGTTACCCGTTGGAACCGAATATGCTAAGGTACGGAAGCTGGTAGATCAACATAAATTGCATACCATCTGCGAAAGCGGAAATTGCCCAAATATGGGTGAATGCTGGGGTGCTGGCACAGCTACTTTTATGATCTTGGGAAACGTCTGTACCCGATCCTGTTCCTTCTGTGCAGTAGCCACAGGGAGACCCAATGAATACGATACGGATGAGCCAAGACGAGTAGCAGAAGCCATTCAATTGATGGGGGTAAAGCATGCCGTCCTCACTTCGGTGAATCGTGACGAACTCAAAGATCGAGGAGCTGAAATTTGGTACCAGACGGTGGTATTGACCAAGGAACTTTCACCAACTACGACTATCGAAACGCTTATTCCAGATGTGAAGAGCAACTGGGATGCGCTCTACCGCATGATTGAAGGAGGACAGGAGGTGGTCTCTCACAATATGGAAACAGTGGGAAGGCTTTACCGCATGGTACGCCCACAGGCAAAATACGAGCGCTCCTTGGAACAGATTAAGCTAACCAAAGCCGCTGGCAAACGCACCAAAACTGGGATCATGCTGGGCCTTGGGGAATCCAAAGAAGAAGTGTATCAGGCCATGGATGATTTGGCAGCAAATGGCTGCGACATCCTGACGCTAGGCCAATACCTACAACCCACCAAAATGCATATCGAAGTAGCGGAATTTATTCATCCGGACACCTTTGCACATTATAAGGAAGAAGGCTTACGAAGAGGATTGAAATACGTGGAATCTGGACCTTTGGTCCGATCCTCCTACCATGCCGAACGACATGTGCATGTGTAAGACATCAACAAAAAAGGCCCCGTACATACGGGGCCTTTCTTGTTTTTAGGAACTCTTGTTATTTAGTTCGCGTATTCCTCTACTGGAATACAGCTGCAAATCAAGTTACGATCTCCATAGGCAGAATCAATTCTTCGTACCGTAGGCCAGAACTTATTCTCCTTTACAAAAGGAGCTGGGAACACCGCTTTCTCTCTCGAGTAAGGCAAGTCCCATGTTCCAGTAAGAACCATGGTAGCAGTATGCGGTGCATTTTTAAGCACATTCTCTACACGGTCAGCCTTGCCGTCTTCAATTTCTTGAATCTCTGCACGAATGGCAACCATAGCATCACAGAACTTGTCTAGTTCGGCTTTGGTCTCGGATTCAGTAGGCTCTATCATCAAAGTTCCAGCAACTGGGAAGGATACCGTAGGCGCATGGAAACCGTAATCCATCAAGCGCTTCGCGATATCTTCTACCTCTACTCCTACTTCTTTGAAGGCTCTACAGTCTACGATCATTTCGTGGGCTGCACGTCCTTTTGAGCCTGTATAGAGCAATGGATAATGTCCGCTCAAACGCTCCTTGATGTAATTCGCATTCAAAATAGCAATCTGAGTGGCTCGAGTAAGTCCATCACCGCCCATCATGGAAATGTAGGCATAGGAAATTGGAAGAATACTTGCACTTCCGTAAGGTGCAGATGAGATTGAAGACACGGCATGCTCTCCACCTGTTTTCACCAATGGATTGCCAGGTAAGAATGGCGCCAAGTGAGCCGCTACGCAAATTGGGCCCATACCAGGTCCACCACCCCCGTGAGGGATGCAGAAGGTCTTGTGCAGATTGAGGTGGCAAACATCCGCCCCAATTCGGCCAGGAGAAGTTACTCCCACCTGAGCATTCATGTTGGCTCCATCCATGTACACTTGCCCACCATAAGCATGGATGGTAGCGCAAATCTCTTGGATCGCTTCTTCAAATACGCCGTGTGTAGAAGGATAAGTTACCATCAAGCAAGACAGTTCAGCAGCATGCTCCTCTGCTCTTGCCTTCAAGTCTTCTACATCAATATTTCCCTTTTCGTCACAACCCACCAATACCACTCGCATGCCCGCCATTACAGCAGAGGCAGGGTTGGTACCATGAGCAGAAGTTGGGATCAAGGCTACATTACGATGCCCTTCACCTCGATTGAGGTGGTAAGCGCGAATCACCATCAAGCCTGCATATTCTCCTTGTGCTCCAGAATTGGGCTGCAAGGAAGTATCTGCGAATCCAGTGATCTCGGTCAACCAGGTTCTCAAGTTGGTAAACAATTCCTGATACCCCTCGGTCTGGTCGATGGGAGCAAAAGGGTGGATTTGACCAAATTCAGGCCAAGTCACTGGGATCATTTCTGCCGTTGCATTCAACTTCATGGTGCAAGAGCCCAAGGAGATCATGGAATGCACCAGGGAAAGATCTTTAGATTCTAGCTTCTTGATGTAACGAAGCATCTCGTGCTCACTGTGGTTGGTATTAAATACCGGATGCGTGAGGTAAGCAGAGGTACGCACAAGCGCTGCAGGCCATTCCAATTGTAGGGAGTTGGCCATGTCTGCGGTGAAGGGTGAAGCTTGACCCTTTGCATTGGCAAACAAGGAAAGTACGAGCTCAGCATCTGCGATGGTCTTTGCCTCATCAAAGGCAATGAAAATCGCACCCTCCTCGTATCTGAAATTCACTTGAGCTGCCACTGCAAGAGCCTTCACTTTGGTCTGGGTGGCTGCATCTACCTGAACTTTTAGGGTATCGAAGTAGGCGTTGGTTCCTAGGGTGAACCCTAGTTTCGCCAATCCTTGTGCAGTCAACTTGGCAAGGCCATGCGTGCGAAGTGCAATATTTTTTAGTCCTATAGGACCGTGATAGACTGCATAAAAACTAGACATCACTGCAAGCAATACCTGCGCAGTACAAATGTTTGAAGTTGCCTTTTCTCGCTTGATGTGCTGCTCACGAGTTTGTAGCGCCATTCGGTAGGCTTTGTTACCAGCACGATCAATGGAAACCCCAATGATACGGCCAGGAATCTGACGCTTAAAATCTTCTTTGGTAGCGAAGAAGGCAGAGTGTGGTCCACCATATCCCATAGGTACTCCAAAGCGCTGCGCAGAACCTACTACGACATCAGCACCCATTTCCCCTGGAGGTGTCAACAAGGACAAGGCCAAAAGGTCTGAAGCAAAGGCAGTCAACACCTTGTTTTCTTTAGCAGAAGCCACTAGCGCAGTGTAATCCACTACTTCCCCATCCATATTTGGGTACTGGAACATGGCCCCATACAATTCTGGATCGGTTAAATCCAAAGAAGACAAAGGTCCAAAAACCAAATTGATTCCGATAGGCTCCGCCCGAGTGATCAACAAGGCTTTGGTCTGTGGAAATACTTTTTCATCTACAAAGTAGGTGTTTGCATTTTTCTTTTCCCGAGGCTTTACGGCATGAAGCATGGTCATCGCCTCAGCAGCAGCTGTACCCTCATCCAATAAGGAGGCATTGGCAAGCTCCATTCCAGTAAGTTCAATGACTACCGTCTGGAAGTTGATCAAGGCTTCTAATCTCCCCTGAGCGATCTCGGCTTGGTAAGGCGTGTAAGCAGTATACCACCCTGGATTTTCCAATACATTTCGAAGGACTACACCAGGCACCAAGGTATCGTAATACCCTAATCCAATAAAAGAAGAGAACACCTTATTCTTGGATGCCAATTTTTTGAAATTCTTCAAAAATTCAGACTCCAACTGAGCAGCTGGAAGCTGAAGTGGTCGCTCCAATTGAATGGATTGAGGTACGGTTTGGTTGATTAATTCGGTCAAGCTTGAGGCTCCGATTTTTTCCAACATCGCCGCCATTTCCGCTTCTGTCGGGCCATTGTGTCTGCTCTCAAATTTGACAGCATTGTTAAGATTGATCTGCATAAGTAGGGGGTAGTACGTATGAACTATTTGGGTGTGAATTCTTTCCTATTTTCCGTGCACAAAGGTATGATTTCCGAAAGAAATTGCCGAGGTGCAACTTCAAAATTTTATACTATAACACTGAGAATTGACCAGCGGTTTTTTTGAGGGTAAAAAAAATAAGTAGTTTAGGGACTTAATCGAAAAAATATGAAAAATAAATACCTGTTGAGTGCCGCATTAGGGATGGCTACGATGCTATCCGCTTGGGCGCAAAACCCAGTTCAAGTAAAGTATGCAAATACCATCACCGTAGAAGACCTCACCAAGCACCTGACCTATTTGGCATCCGATGAGATGAAGGGTCGTGATACGGGTTCTCCGGAGGGAAAAATTGCTGCCAATTACTTAGCCGATTTCTACAAAGGCCTTGGATTAACTGCTCCAAATGGAGGGAGCTATTTTCAAAACGTCCCATTGGTAAGTTCCCGTTTCTCACAAGTAAGCCTTCAGATCGGAAAAACCAAGTTGGTGGAAAACACCGACTATGTGTTTACTGGAGACGGCAATCTATCCAAAGCAGTGAAAACAGACCTAGTATTTTTAGGCCTAGTAAGCGATGAAAACCTCGCCAAAGTGGACGTAAAAGGCAAACTCGTAGGCCTTTGGGCTGTTGGAGTAAGAAGCAATGACTTGGTAACCAAAGTGATGGATGCCGGTGCTGCAGGGATTGTGATTGTGACCATGGAAGGACAAGCTAATTTTGACCGCATCGCCAATCGATACAAGTCCATGGCTGGCAATGGCCGAATTGGCTTTGATCAAGAAGTGAAACAGCGCCCGATATTCATGGTGAGCTCAGACAAGATGGCACAATTGTTTGGTACATCTCTAGAGGTATTGAAGGAAGCAGCCAAAACCAATCCTGAATCCATTGCCTCTCAAAAAGCAAGCTACCATATTGTCAAAACCAAAACCCCAGTAGACGCAGTCAATGTAATGGGCTTCCTGGAGGGTACAGATAAAAAAG
Source organism: Algoriphagus sp. (assembly GCA_023653075.1). Taxonomy (GTDB): domain Bacteria; phylum Bacteroidota; class Bacteroidia; order Cytophagales; family Cyclobacteriaceae; genus Algoriphagus. Next base: position 2,723 of record JAMNXQ010000016.1, on the reverse strand, counting down.
AAGAAGTATTGGTCATTTCTTCACACTACGACCACGTGGGCGTAAGTGCTGCAGGAGATGCCTTCAATGGCGCAGATGACGATGGTTCTGGAACTGTTTCCGTCATGGAAATTGCCGAAGCTTTTGCCTTGGCTGCCAAGGATGGCGTGAAACCAAGAAGAAGTATCTTGTTTTTGAATGTGACTGGAGAAGAAAAAGGATTGTTGGGATCAGAGTACTACTCTGAGCACCCGGTATTCCCAATTGCCAATACCGTGAACAACATCAACATTGACATGGTGGGCCGTATTGATTACGAATACCAGAAAGAAGCAAACAAGGACTATGTGTACGTGATTGGTTCGGAGATGCTTTCCTCCCACTTGAAAAAAATCAACGAGTACAACAACATTACCTACACCAATCTGATCCTAGATTACCGCTACGATGCGGAAGACGATCCAAACCGTTTTTACTACCGTTCAGATCATTACAATTTTGCCAAGTTCAACATCCCGGTGATCTTCTTCTTCAATGGGGTACATGACGACTACCATCAAGTGACCGACACGGTAGACAAAATTGAATTCCCGCTAATGAGCAAACGTGCACATTTGATCTTCCATACCGCTTGGGACCTTGCCAACAGAGAGCAGCGCACTCCAGTAGACAGAAGCAATACTCGTACAGACCGATAATAAAGAAGGGGCCAATTGGCCCCTTCTTTGTTTATCCTTTAATCAACAAAGCTTCGCAATCTTAGTAAAGGCAAGCTATCCGGTTTAGGAATTAACCCTCTCCGTGTTTCCCTCTATTTTTTTGATTCTTCGTTTTGAGTTGGTTGCGGTTAGGCTTCTTTTGTTTCTTTCTCGCCTTTACCTTCTCCCCTTTTCCAATGTTTTCCTTAGGGCGCTCCTTCTTTTCATGGAAAGCACCTTTATAGTCAGGATTATCACGCTGCTTGAGTCGATCCAATTCCCGTTCGTAGCCCTGCTTCTCCTCAAACGGGGTAGCTGGCACGTCTACCACATCGGGAATAGGAAGCACTTCTACCTCCATTCGAATAAGTTCTTCGATTTTCTCAAAATGGTAGACCTCGGCTGGGTTAACAAAGGTGATTGCCTTCCCTTCATTTTCCGCTCTGCCCGTACGGCCGATTCGGTGCACATAATCCTCGTAGATGAGGGGCACATCGAAATTGATCACGTGAGATACCAAGGTGACATCTAGGCCTCGGGCTGCCACATCCGTAGCCACCAGGAGTCGTACATCACCTGCCTTGAAATCTTCCATGGAGTTGATTCGGGTATTCTGCCCTTTGTTGGCATGGATGACACGAATCTCTCCAAAATGCTTTCGCTCTAGAAATGAATACACGGATTCCGCATTTTTTCTACTGCGCGTAAAAATCATGGCTCTGTTGATTTCCTCATTCTCGAGCAAATGGGCCAACAGGTTTATTTTGGTTTTGATATTGGGTACCTGGTATTTGACCTGAGCGATGGTTTCCGCAGTAGTCGCCGAAGGCGCTACTTCTACCCGCTCGGGAAACTCTAAAAACTCAGCTGCCAGATGGTCTATTCGTCCGGAAAAGGTGGCTGAAAAAAGGAGGTTCTGTCGTTTGGATGGAATGACTTCTAAAATGGAGCGGATTTGGGGCATAAAACCCATGTCCATCATTTTATCTGCCTCATCCATCACCATGGTTTTTAAATCCTTGGTATAAATGGCTCCCTTTCGGTACAAATCCATAAACCTTCCTGGAGTGGAAATTACCAAGTCCACACCCGCTGCCACCTGTTCGATTTGTTTTTTGGGTCCTAATCCCCCATACAAACTCACGATTCGAAGACCCGTGTATTTGGCTAGGTGCTGCGCCACTTCCTCAATTTGCATGACCAACTCCCGGGTAGGCGCAAGCACCAAGCCTCGAGGATGCATGCCCTGTGCATACTTGATTTTCATGAGCAAGGGCAAAAGATAGGCAGCTGTTTTGCCAGTACCCGTCTGGGCGATACCCAACACATCATGACCTGCTAGAGCCAAGGGAATGGTCTTCTCTTGGATAGGAGTTGGCACCGTGTAGCCAGATTCAGCTACCGCATCGAGCAATTGTTTGTTTAGCTTGAAGGAATCAAATCCTTGCGGTTCATTGCTCATTGGAAAACGAGAGAAAAGTGAGTAAACACGAAACGAATTGGTTTCACAATTGCAAATATAGGCAAAGCTACCCGTAATCCTTTGGAAAAGGATGAGCTCCATGGATGGGCACCTTAAGCACGGCGGAGCTAGTCCTGGCAGGTATCAACGGGAAAATTCAAGAACTGCTCCTAAAATGGAATTGGCATCAAGTGTATTTTTCAAACAAATAAATTGCCTCGGTCTTGCTCCAAAGAAAGACAGTCCTTACTTTTGCAAACCAATTCAAGGCAAGCTGAGAGTTGGAGCCCCACACGGTGATTGTAGCTCAGTTGGTTAGAGCGCTGGTTTGTGGATCCAGAGGTCGCCGGTTCGAGCCCGGTCTTTCACCCTAAACCCCTCCAACGAGGGGTTTTTTGTTACCTTACTCTTCATTTTGGCATAGCATTTGCCACTAAAAATGAAACTAAACCAACAGCTATGTTTACTTTGTTCCAATCATCTCCGAAGTTTCCGGTTGTGAAACCAGTAAATATCCGGCAGATAAAAAACTACCTCAGCAAGTTTGAAGAAGCTATCAAAACCTGCGAGGAACTGCAAAAGGA